>JAGWBM010000142.1 GCA_021295895.1 Pseudomonadales bacterium | reverse complement strand
GCCTTCATGCGCTTCTACGAGCACTGCCCGGTGCTTGACAGCGACGTCCGAAACGACCGGCTCCTGCTTTGCCGCCATACCGCCGCCACGCTGTCGCGGGGACTCGACCTGCTGGGCATCGAGACCGTTGAGCGGATGTGACGGGGACGCGTCGGACGTGATGTCGCGCGTAGGGGCGACCCTATCGCGCCCGTAGGGTGCGCGGTCGCCCGCAGGCACTACCTGGATGTCGTCTGGTGAGAATGTTTTTTTCAAGCCATGCCAGCACGAACAACCTCCAGTACATCCATGAAATAAAGGGATTCTTCCTTCCCGAATTGCGGACATTCAAGTAGACCCGCAGCTAGGCAACGATGTACCGCCTCCGCCTGATAGAGAAAACCCGATTGGTTGGGATAGGCCATGGGAATACTCACGTTTTCGGGTATGGGATATTCGAAGCGATGGGCCGGTGCCGGTGTATTGGCATCGAGATATCGGGACGGTACTTTTTCGGGAATCCTTAAGGTAATTGCCGTTGGACAATGGGCGGGTTGCTCCAGTGTGATGCGACCTTTCGTTCCAATGATCTCAGTCCTTTCTGGGAATTCACTTAGAAAGGTTATGAAGGACAGTACTGCACTCCTGTTGTCAGCGTATTCCAGTACCGCGTGTTTGGCCAAAGCCGTAATGGATTCCGGCCTGGCCTCGATACCAAACGCCAGTACCGCCGCCTGAATTGTGTAGACCGGATCGAAGTCCGCCTGAACCGTCACTACATCGCCGATCATACCCTGCTCGAGGGCCCACCGAGCATGTTCCACCGCTGGAAAGAACCGGGTCCAGAGGCCATGCTGGAGCATCACACGCTGCTTGGCTGCAGCCTCATACATCTCTATGGCGTCATCGGCAATGCCGCCCATGGGTTTCTCGCACAACACATGCTTACCCGCCTCGATGGCAAGCAGGACGTGCTCTTTATGAAGTGTATGGATGGTGCCTATATAGACGATGTCCACATCGGGGGACGCCAGCATCTCGGCGTAGCTGCCATAGGCGGACTCGATGTCATGCTGAGCAGCGAAGTCCTCTGCGCGTTCCTTCGAGCGGGCCGCAACAGCACTCACCGTCGCGCCCTTGCAGGCCCTGACTGCCGGCACCCACTGCCTCGAAATCTGCCCCGCACCAATAATGCCCCACCGCAAAGGGAAGGCATCATCCTTCGGGTCTGTTAGGCCCAGACGAACATCCATGGGCGCATATGGAGGTAGCCCCGCTGCATCGTGTTGTGTTTTCAAATTCAAAACTCCGTGTTAGGTCTCCAATATACAACCCTCCATGGGACGATCCCCAACCCGTTGGATTTCAAGAACAAACCCGTAGGGGCGCGCTATCGCGCCCGTGAGGGCGCGCGGTCGCCCGTGCCGAGGCAGGCAAGGCGTCAAGGCGCGCCGGGCCGGCGATGGGGCGCTCGCATCTGGATATGCCCTACCACGGAGAAAGTCCGGCCGAGTGCTACGCGGGAATATCGTCGCGCGCGCTTGGGGAGGTATTCGCGTCCAACCCCGCCCGAATTTCACGGTAAGCCGCTTCGTCCAGGCTGAAACGCGAAAACAGGATCGCGCCCACGGTGTAGCACACCAGCGGGACGATGCCATAGAGACCCACCATCCAGAGCTGTGTCGCCATGGTCTGCGGCTGGTTCGGCACGAAGCCGGAAAGTTCGAGGACGAAGCCGGTGAGTGCCAGCATCACGCCGAAAGCGCTCTTGTAGACGAAGTTCCACGCCGCGAAATAGGAACCCTCCTTGCGCTCGCCGGTGCGCAGTTCGTCGTAGTCGATGACGTCGCCCTGCACCGACGGTCCGATGGTGCCGCCGCAGCCAGCGGCGAGGCCGGCGAATACCGCGAACAGGAAGATCCACGGCAGTCGAAACTCCACCGGCAGGAACGGCAGCAGGAACATCGCGCCGAACGAGAACCCGGTGCCGAGCATGGAGTACATCCACAGCCGCACCTTGCCGATGCGGCGCGACAGGGGAATCCAGAGCGGCACGGAGAAGGCGGACGGGATCATGTAGAACAGGATGACGAGCGGTGCCATCGCCGGTGCGCCGACGATGTATTGCGCCACGTAGAGGGTCAGGACGCCGATGGAGGCGGAGCCGATGTTCTCGATCAGCGTGACGATGATCAGCAGCCGTGCGTGATGGTTGCGCCATATGTCCGCAAAGGCGCGTATCGGGTTGGTGCCCACCCGGCCTTGGAACTCCGGGCGTTCGCGTAGCCGCGCGACGGCGACGAAGATCATCAGCGCCATGAACGCGCAGGCGGGGAGCGACAGTTCCCACGCACGTTGGCGAGCAACGTCGGTCCCTTCGGCCTCTGCGCCGATCAGAAGCTGCATGCTGACGAGACAGAGAATCGAACCGACGGTGTAGAAGCCGTGGCGGAAGCCGAAGAGCCGGCTGCGCTCGTGGTAGTTCGTCGAAAGCTCGGCGCCGAGCGACAGGTGGGGAACGAAGAAGGCGGTCATCACCGAGTAGAAGCCGATGATGGCGACCGCCCCGTAAGGCCGGTCGGCGGCGCGAAGATCATCACGAAGGTGGCGGAGATCGGCAGGATGCTCGCCGCCATCCAGGTGCGTCTTCGGCCGAACCGGGACCGCGTGCGGTCGGACAGGTAGCCGACCAACGGGTCGGATACGGCGTCCCACACCCTCGACGCGCTGAAGATCAAGCCCATGACGAGCGGGGAGATCAGCAGCACGTCCGTGGAGAACTTCATGACGTAGAGGCCGATCAGCAGGTACATGTAGCCGGCGCCGACGGCCGGCACGCCGTAGGTAAAGACCGTCGGCCACGGCACCCGGTCGACGGGCACGGGCGATGCTGCTGCATGAGCGTCCGCCATGGTTAGGGATCTCGGTGGGGCAACAGCGTCAAGCATACCCAAGCGCATCGGCGATCGGTCTGCCCAGCCTGCCGGCGAATGCGCGCCAGGGAAGCTCTGAACAGAAGCTTCCCTGGCGCGGGACAAGCACGTGCTCCTGATCAAGCCCATGGACGGACTTGATCGGAGGTTTCCTGGTGTGCCCGTCACGAATAGATTGACGTTTGCGGAAACGGTCTGGTGCCAAGGGACCTGTCCTGGGGTGCATCGAGGCGGCACATCCTCGCTCTACGACGTTTTGTGGCAGACCAATCCTCATAGGAAAGTCCCAACGCACTTTGTGACACGGCACGCCAGATAGTGTTTCATCCACTCGTGAAGCTAGTTCCATTCCCGTCTCAATGGTCAGCAACAGCTCACGTGAAGATGACGCCATGACCAGCCGCCCGTCGCCGCTTGCCGGTGTTCGCGTCCTCGATGTCTCGGGGGGAATCGCCGGGCCATTCTGCGCGAAGCTCCTCGGCGACCTCGGTGCGGATGTGGTCAAGGTGGAGCCGCCGGGCACCGGCGACGAGAGCCGCGCCCTCGGTCCCTTCCCCGCATGGGCGAACGACGCCGACACCCGGCTCGAGACCAGTGCCGCGTTCTTCTTCCTGAATACGAGCAAACGCGGTGTGGTCCTCGACACCGCCACCGCGCAAGGTCGCGACCGGCTACGGTCGCTGGTGCAACGGTTCGACGTCGTGGTGGCTGGGGAGACGGCGGAATCGCTGGACGAGAAGGGCATGGGCTACGACGTGCTCAGCAGTTGGAATCCAGCGGTGATTCTCACGACGATCTCGGGTTTCGGCTCGTTCGGCCCGCACTCCGCCTACCAGTCATCGCACCTGGTCTCCTGCGCCGTTGGCGGCTGGAGTCAGCTATGCGGTTTGCCCGACGGCGAGCCACTGCAGGTCGGGGGCACCATCTCGGAGACGCTCGCGGGCGCTTTCGCGGCGGCGGCGACGCAACTCGCCGTGCTGGGCCGGACGCGCCACGGCGGCGGCGACCATATCGACGTGAGCGTCCAGCAGGCGGTTCTCGCCGGTGCGCAGATCCCGACGATGCTCTACGAATACCGTGGCATCGTCCCGGAACGCTATTCCAGCGTCGGCGCGGGGGCGGGAGCGTGCTGCATGTTGCCGACCGCCGACGGGATCATCGGCATCAACGCCCTGACGCGCGCCCAATGGACCATGCTGTGCGAGTTCTTCGGCCGCCGGGACATCGCCGAGGACGAGCGCTACCGTGGCGTCTCCTGGGTGAACGCCGACGAACGCGTCGATGAGATCCGCGCCGCGTTCCGGACGGCTCTCGGCGACCGGACGGCGGAGGCGCTCTTTCACCAGGCCCAGCAGTGGCGCGTCCCGTTCGGTCTCGTGCCGAACATGGCGCAGATGTTCGACTTGCCGCCTCATCGGCATCGGGGCTTCATCGTGATGCTCGAGCATCCGGTCGCCGGCAAGGTGGAGGTGCCGGGCATTCCATTCCATGCCTCCGGTACGAGGACCGGACCATCCCGGCCACCGCTGCTCGGCGAACACACCGAATCCGTGCTGGCCGACCTCCCGAAAGGGACACCCACCATGGGCACCATGGGGACACCCACCATGGGGACACCCACCGAGGCACCCACCATGGGGACACCCACCGAGGGGACACCCACCGAGGGGACACCCACCCGCAAGGATGGCCTGGACGAGGCCAATCCGCGGCCCCTCGAAGGCATACGCGTGCTGGACCTGTCGATGTTCTTCGCCGGGCCGGTGTGCGCCCAGATCGCCGCCGATGCCGGCGCGGAGGTCATCAAGGTAGAGTCGATCCAGCGGATCGACGGCTGGCGGGGCAGCGCGACTTCCAACGCCAACGCCGAACTGCCGGGCTGGGAGAGTTCGCCGTACTTCAACTGGGTGAACCGCAACAAGCGGGAGGTCACGCTGAACCTCAAGGATCCCCGGGGCGTGTCGATCCTGAAGACGATGGTTGAGGACGCCGATGTCCTGATCGAGAACTACACGCCCCGTGTCATGGCGAACTTCGGGCTCGACTACGACACGCTGCGCGAGATCAACCCGCGCCTAGTCATGATTTCGCTATCCGGATTCGGGGCCGACAGTCCCTGGCGGGACTACGTGGCATTCGGCATGTCCACCGAGCAGATGGCGGGTTTCACGCACCTCACCGGGTACCCCGGCGGCGAACCCCTGTTCACCGGAACCACGGGCGGCGACCTGTTCAGCGGGGTCATGGGCGCCAACGCCCTGTTCGCCGCGCTGAGCCATCGCGACCGCACCGGCGAGGGGCAGCATATCGACTTCGGCCAGGTGGAGGCGTGCAGTCTCTATGTCGGCGACGCGATGACCGCCTGGTCGCTGGCAGGCGTCGATCCGGGAAGGATGGGCAACGAGCATCACCACTATCCGCTACAGGGCGTGTTTCCGTGTCGGGACAACCGCTGGATCGCCATCACCTGCAAGACCGGCGCCCATTGCGGCGCGCTGGCCGAGATCGTGGGTGAACCCACGATTGCCGAGGCGGGTGCCGGGTGCCACGACACCATCGCCGCGTGGACGTCGACGTGCGACCACCTGGCGCTGATGGGCCAGTTGCAGGCCGCGGGCATTCCCGCGGGTGCCGTCATGAACGGTCCGGATCTCCTGGCCGATCCCCAGCTTGCGGCGCGGGAGGGCCTACTGGTGCAAGATCGCCCGGGTCTCGGCCCGAAGCACCACCCGGGCCAACCGTACCGTTTCCGGCGGGCGGCGCCGCCGCCGAACGAGCGGGCACCGCTGCTCGGGGAGCATTCGAGCGAGATTCTCAAGGAATACGCCGGATTGACCGACGACGACATCGCCGAACTCGTCATCGACGACGTGG
>JAGWBM010000036.1 GCA_021295895.1 Pseudomonadales bacterium | reverse complement strand
CCCGACCTCGCGATCGACGCGATCGACGAGGTCGATGATCCCCAAGTGCGCAAGGCGACCGTGTCGCAGCTGTTGGTTCAGCTGGAAAGCGAACAGGAGGCCGTCCGCGTCGGTCGCCGCTACGACTTCGATCGCGATGCCGTGCTCGCTCTGCGCGAAAGGAGCGGGCCGCACTTCGATTCGGTCGGTGTAATATCCTTCGACAGCTTGCCGCCCTAGCTGACGGCGCAGGGCAAGCACATCCGCTTGGAAGCGCCCTTTACGGTTCTACGGTTGCGCCGTCCCGACGAAAATCTGACGCCCCGGGCGAGAACGAAGATGGGCGGGGCCCGGAACCACGGAATCAATCCCCAGCCACCGCCGACGAATCCTGCGTCAGCGACTTCAGCACGCCGAAGGTCATCGCCAGGAGGATCACGCAAACCGGCAACGCGGCTGCGATGGATGCCGCCTGAAGTGCCTGCAGGCCATCGACCAGGAGCAATAGCGCCGCCACGACACCGATCGATGCTCCCCAAATGACCCGGAAACGTCGCGGCGGGTGATCGTCGCCCATGGTGAGCATGGTGGCGATGACCAGCGTTCCCGAATCCGACGAGGTGATGAACCAGGTGGAGAGCAGGAACGTGGCGAGCGCCGACATCGCCCAGACCAGCCAGGGTATCTCGGTCATCAGGTCGATGGTGCCGTAGAGCGCGGCCTCCAATTGCCCGTTGCGGGCGAGTTCCATGATGCCGGCGGTGCCGACGCCGCCCTCGGCGTTCAACTCGAGGTAGAGCGCGTTGCCGCCGAACAGGCACAGCCAGATGATGCCGATGACCGTCGGCACGAACATCGCGCCGAAGGTGAACTGGCGGATGGTCCGGCCGCGGGAGATGCGGGCGATGAAGAGTCCCACGAAAGGCGCCCAGGCGATCCACCAGCCCCAGTAGAAGATCGTCCACGCGCCCTGCCAGGCGGCATCGCCGGGTTCGGAGGCGACCCAGATCCCGGTGGGCACGAGGTGTAGCAGGTACGAACCCACGGTCTTCGCGAGAAAGCTCAACAGCCACTCGACGGGGCCGAACACCAGGAAGAAGCCGAGCAGGATGATGCTCAGGTAGATGTTCCACTCGGAGATGATGCGGATCCCCCGGGCGACGCCGGACACCGCGGACAATGTCGCCACGGCGGAGATGGCGGCGATCAGCACGATATAGGTCGTTATGCCGACCGGCACGTCCGCGAGGACGTCGAGTCCGACAGCCATCTGCTTGACGCCGAGCCCCAGCGAGGTCGCGACCCCGAACACGGTACCGAACACCGCCAAGAGGTCGACGCCGTGGCCGATGGGACCGTAGATGCGCTCGCCGATGATCGGATGAAGGGACGAGCGCAGCGTCAGCGGCAGTTTCTTGCGGAACCCGAAGTAGGCGAGGCACAAGCCGACGAGGACGTACACGGACCACGCGGAGATGCCCCAGTGGAAGTAGGTGATCCGCATCGCGTGGACCGCACGGTCTTCGTTCAGTTCGGACGCGCCGAGGCCATCCGCATGGGGATTGTTCGGATAGCCGGAGGATCCCGAGTTGTCGAAGTAGAACATCGGCTCGGAGATGGAGAAGAACAGCAGCCCGATGCCGAGCCCGGCGGAGAACAACATCGCGAGCCACGAGAAGGTGCTGAACTCGGGCCGCGCATCATCATCGCCGAGCCGCACACGGCCGTGGCGGCTGAGCATGACGTACAGGCATGCCAGGAACACGACGCCGATCGAAACGATGTAGAAACCACCGAAGGTGGACTCCACCCAGCCGCGAACCGTCGAATAGACATTCCCCGCACCCTCGACGAATCCAAGGGTCAATACGACGAACGCAGCCACCATCGTCAGCGACGCGATGGTCATGCCCGGATGCACGCCTTTCCACCAGCCGGACTTCGCGACCGCGAAGCGTTTCCCCGGCTGATTTGCTGCGCTCATGGCCAGCGGAGGTTGAGGTTCAGTTCGGCGCTAACGCCGTTGAACCAGTCCACGACCTCCCGATGGTAGGGGATGCCCTCGGCCCGCCGTCTCTCGGCCTCCTCGTGCTCGATGAGGCCGGCGTAGTAGACCCGCTCGTGGCCCGTTGCCGGCTTCATGTTCACGATCCTGTCGATGAGTGCGTCCATGTCGCGCTTGAATTCGCCGACATCGACGAAGGCGTCGATCCTGAAGGCCATCACGAACTGAGAGAGTTCGTTGCCGCCCGCGAGGAAGCCGGGGCCGTTGCCGGAGAGAATCCCCGACATGATGTCCGCGATCATCGCGAAGCCGTAGCCCTTGTGGCTGCCGTTCTCGCGGGTTCCGCCGAAGGGAGGCATGAAGAACCTGCCGTAGCCCGGCGCGTCAACCCGTTCGGTGATGGGCTCGCCGCTCATGTCGGTGATCCAGCCGGGCTCGAGCTTCGAACCGATGCGGCGGGTGAGCATGATCTTGTTCGCGGCGACCTGAGTGGTCGCGACATCGAATACGAACGGGGGATGGTTGCCCGCCGGCGCGGCCCAGGCGATGGGGTGGGTTCCGAAGATCGGCTCGGAACCGAAGGTCGGCACCTGTATGTGGCCGCCGGCGGACACCATGCAGACGCCGATCATGTCACGCTCGAGGGCCATCATCGGGTAGTAGGCGAGCATGCCGACGTGACCGCATTTCTGTATCCCCACGGCGCCCATGCCGAATTCCTCGGCCTTGTCCATGGCCATCTCCATGGCACGCGGACCCACCTGCAGGCCGATCGCGAGATCGGCGTCCAGGGTGGCGCTCACCGCGGATTCGCGGATCACCTTCACATCGGGCGTCGGGTTCAGCCGCTTGTTGCGGTATTGATCCACGTAGATCCGCAACTGGTTCGAGATGCCGTGGCTCTCGCAGCCACGCAGATCGCTGGCGATCAGGACGTCCGCGCACAACGCGGCGTCGACCGACGCCACCCCCATTGCTTCGAAGACGGCCTGCGTACCCTCCCGGGCGGCGGCTTCGGAGACCAATACCTGATCGGCTTCCGGGACGAGGAAGTGCTTCAACATGGCGTGTCAACGCGGGGTGCGCGAGTGCCGGCGAAATCGCCTCCCGTTGAAGAACAGGCCCTGCGGGGTGTCGATCCGCGGAGATGCGCTTCGGTCGTCGGCTCGAGTCCGAGCCCGGGGTTTAGGGTACGACGAATCCTCGCAGAGCGAACGCTGACCTCCTCACGGCAAACGCACCCCGTCGGCGGGTGCAGACTGCTCGGAACGTAGCTCGGATCCAAGGTTCCGTCAACCGGCCAGCTGCCCCGAGTGGGCAGAGTCGCCCAACTGTCCGATGACGCCTATGTCCTCAGTCGTCGAACAACGCGATGTAGCGCTGACACGCGAACCGACGATTCCTCGCATTGCCCGTGACTTCGACCAGGATGCCCTGCTCCACCATGCGATCGACGAGCCGATTGGCGGCGGCATAGCCGATCCCGAGATACTCGGCCGCCTGCTTGACGCCCAGGATGGGCGTGTCGAAGAGTCGTTCGCTCAGACGCAGGGCGCTTGCGGCTGCGCGACCGAGGTGTGTCAACAGATTCTCGCGAATCTCCTCGCGCAGGGCGACAATGGCGCGTGCGGTGTCGGTGGACTCGGCGGCCACGGCGGCGACTCCCGCGACGAGAAACTTCAGCCACTCCTCCCACGCGCCATCGTCCCGTACCGCCTGCAAATGCCGGTAGTACTCCGTGCGATGGGCCTTGAGGTAGTGCGAGAGATAGAGAACAGGCTTGTGCAGGATGCCCTGCTCGCAAAGGGACAGAACTATCAACTGCCGGCCTACGCGACCGTTACCGTCGAAGAACGGATGAATCGTCTCGAACTGTGCGTGCATCAATCCCGCCTTGATCACCGCGGGCATGCTGTCGCTTCCTACAAGGAATTGTTCAAGTTCGGAAATGCAGCGTGGCACGGCATCGGGTGGCGGCGGAACGAAGGGCATCGGCGGGACCGAGCCACACCACATCGCTGCGAAACTCGCCGGGATGCAGGTCGGCACCTCGTACGCCGGTCAGCAACCGGCGGTGCAGCGCCAACATCAGGGAGGCGGACAGCCGACCGGAGGTAAGGGCACGAATGCCGTGATCGAGGGCGGCAACGTAGTTGACCACTTCGGCGACGTCTGCGGGTCGTTCCGGGTCGTGGATGTTGGCCTCGGCCCGAAGCAGGTCGCGCAGCGAACTCTGCGTGCCCTCGATCTGGCTCGATAGGACCGCTTCCCGGCGCACGAACATGAGCACGAAGAGATCCGGGTTCGGCAGAATCTGAACGGCACCGTCAAGCCGGCCAAGGGCTTGGTCCGCATGGGACAGCAGCGCCTGCAGTTCAGCGTCGACCTCAAGTGGCGGATCGGGTGGCAACGCCTTGGGAAGGAAGGCGTTGAAGCCCTCCGGTTGGCGCACGTATATGCCCGCGCGGTTCAAACCTTCGCTTCCTTTCCCGCCATATGTGCCGCCATATGTTCGTTTGCCGAGAACAAGGGTTCAGGTCAAAGCCCATATTGTACTCTGGATAACATATAGCTCAGGTGCGCACACCATGTGATCGCCAAGGATCGCATGAACGAGCGACTGGGGTTTCCAAAGAACCCTTTCGCATTCCCGAGACGACGTAGTGTCGGCTCGCCGCCCCGGGTGCGCTAAAGCGACTTAAGCGCCTCCCGTTGCCGGGCCAGTCGGGAATCGCGCTCGTTCGCGAACCGCGCAACGCCCGCCGCGATGGACGCCTGGTCCAGGTGTGCCTCGGCGATCACGTCGGGTTCGAGGCCGCCGGTCAGCCAACGATCGTGCCAGTCGGAGACCATCGAGTACTCCCTTGTCAGCGGCCCCACATCGCGCACCGGCCAGACCCGCTGCGTGCCGGTGGAGACGACCATCATGTCGAGCATCGCCTCGGGGGGCAGCACGGAGTCCCGGTATGCAGCGCTCTGGCGGTCGAACAGTTCCTCGCTGATGGCGGCGACGACCTTGACGTTGATTCCCTGCGACGCGAGACCCGGCAACGCCTGTACCAGGTTGAACGTCGAGCTGGAACCCTGGGTCACGACGTAGCCGTGCCGGGGCTTGCCGGGCTCGAAGTCCCGGATCACGTAGAAGCCCTTGGCGGCCGCCTTGAGATCCGTGTCGGCAAACGTCGACCGGTCCGCGACGGCGAAATCGGGCCGCGCTACCTCGATCACGATGACACCCACCAGCGGATCCCGGGCGGCGATTTCGGCGGCGGCGAAGTAGCCGGGTGCGACGTCGTTGTAGTCCCAGAAGTTCAGCACGATCACCTGGCCGCGCGGGAACAGCTTCCAGACCTGGGGCGCGAAGATGCCGAAGTGGGTGCGGGCGTCGGCGGCGGTCTCGGGGCCCGAGTGGCCGGCGAGAATGTTCAGGACGCCGACGCGGAACGGGCTGTCCTGGTTCTGCTGGCTCCAGACCCGGGCCGGGAGGTACATGAACGGGGTGAATGCGCCGTAGCTGCCGGACATGGCCCAGACGCCGCTGTGCACGTCGGGGTCGAGGGAGGCGCTCTGCCCGACAAGCCCGACGGCGGTGGACGCGTTCCCCGCCTCCTGGATGGCCGCCTTGAAGCGGGTTCCGGCCTGGTTCGACAAAGGGTCGTAGTGGCCGGTGAGCGAGCCTTTTTCGACGTTGATCGAATTGGAAAGGTCGGCGGACACGGTGATGAAGCGGTTGTCGGTGACGTGGTTCGCCCACTTCAGGATCTCGGAGATCGCGCGGCGGGTACCGGCAACTTCGCCGGGCGCCTTGAACAGCTCGATGCCGACCTCCGCGGGTTGGCCGTTCAGCGTCGTCGTGACCGATTGCGGTTCGACGGGGAGGGCGTCGACGCCTAGGCGTTCGTCCTGGAAGGGATCCCTCGTGTGGTCGAGGCGCAGTTTCGCGTCGTCGGTGACTTGATCGCCGATCTCGACAAGGCGGTCGGCGAGCCACTCGCCCAACCCGTTCTTCTCAAGCACCGACATGGCGATGTCGATGTTGGTCTTGAACTGCCGCAACCGTTCGGTCTCGTCGCTCACCGCACCGTCACGGATGCCTTCGAAGGTGACACCGAAACGTCGTTCGAAGGTCTCCGCCAGGGCGACGAAGTAGGGCACGTTCATCTTCATGTCGTAGGGGTGGCTCGGATAGCCCACCACCTGGTCGCCGAAGCCGGGGATGGCACCGTCCCGGGCGGCCGGCCACCAACCCTTGGTGGTGCGGCCGACGACGATCATCGGCCGGCGGTCGTTCGGATCCCATTCCTCCATGGTCTTGAGCGCCGCCAACACCTGGTCGTAGTCGTTGCCGTTGTCCAGCGACAGCACGTTCCAGCCGTAGGCCGCCCACTGGTCGGCGATCTCGTATCCCTCCATGGATTCCGCCACCACGCCGCCGATCAGGGAATCGTCGATACCGGCGTTGTTGAAGGAGAGCATGATGCGCAGCCGCTTGCCGACCTGCTGCGCCACGGCCTGGGTCTTGAACTCCTGGGAGTGGCCGGAGGTCATCGCGAATTCGCCTTCGATGCCGACGATCTTGGGCGAGGCGCCGGCGCCCATGAAGTCCCAGAACGCGGCCTTGCCCGCGGCCGTGGCGATGCCGATACCGGAAGGACCGCCGTTGACGTCGTTGATCAGATCGGTGGTCTCGGAATGGCCAGCCAGCGAGCGTATGCCCCGCAGCTTCGCCTGCGCGAACAGGGGATCGTCGATCAGGCCGTTGTCCTCGAGCAGGCTCGCGAGCACGCCGGCACCGCGCCGGAAGCCGAGGCAGTCGATGGGCAAGAGGGCGACCTCGGGGTCGACATGGTAGCGGGCATCCCCGGTCGTTGCGTGGCGACGGGCCATGGCTTCGCCCATGATCATCCAAAGCGCGTAGAGCGTCGGGATGTTGTGGCCGCCGGCGAGCAGTAGACGGTCGCCGAAGGGATGCTTGGGACGGCGGTAGTCGTAGCGTAATCCGCCATTCGCGGGGCCGGTGAGGTGCAATGCGACGTTGTAGGGGGTGTAGGCGAGGGGACCGCCGAAGTGGCCGGTCTGAGCGTAGTTGCCGAGCAGGGTCAGCGTCATGGCGGTCATGAAGCCAACATCCTCCAGGCGTTCGCGGTCGTAGGGTGGAAGCTCCACGCTACGCTCGGTGGACTCGCCCCGCCGGGAGGCGGAGCGAACCAGGACTGCCGTTCCGTTACCCATCAAAACCCTCTCGTCTCTTGTCGCACCGGTGGAGTTGCGCTGTCGGCTAGGCGGTTGAACAGTGCCCAGAAAACATGCATGACAACCAGATGTCAGCGTACCGCAGGCGACGCTTGGCTGTCACCCGCGAAGGCTCTCTGGGATGTTCTCGGCGGCGCCAAATCCGTTGCAAAGCCCGGAGGTACGTTGCACCCTTCGGGAAGTCGTATGGCGTTAGCGAGGTCCACCGTGACGTGCTTGAGAACCACCATGCCGCTCGTCGCGGACGAAACGAGCCGCTGCCGCGTCATCTTCGCACTGGCGGTCGCCCTGTTGTTTGCCGGCGTCGAAGTCGCCGCGCAGGAAAGAGGGTTGTTCCAGGCCCTCGAGCCGGTAGCTGCCAATACGCACGACGAAGAGAGTGGGCGGGCGGCCCCCTCGACAACACGGATTCCCACGCGGGGCGGCGAGACCGTCCGGCACAGGGAGGCACGGATCGACTTCGCGCGCCTGGCCGCGGTCAAGGCAAGCATCGAATCGGGGAAGGACGCAAGCCTCGAACTCAACCTGTTCGACGACATCGCCTTCAAGGGGATCAATCTGCGCACGGCTCGGACTTCATCCGGGGGCTTTTCGCTTACGGGACACCTCGACCGCGTGCCCTTCGGCACAGTCGTGCTGGTGGTCAACGGCGAAATCGTCAAGGGCACCATCCGCACGCCGTTCACAACGTACACGGTCGACGAGAAGGACGGGGTCTGCCATATCCGGGAGGTGGACCCGTCGTCGCTGCCGCCTCTTGGCGAGCCGTTGCGCCCCCCTCAATCAATGTCGAGCCCGAGTAATGGCACCGGCTATCGGAGGACGCCGTTGTCGGGCGCGGGGGTTGTGGACGACGAGGATATCCCGGTGATCGATGTCCTTGTCGTCTATACACCGGCGGTGACCGAAGCGCTAGGCGGCGTATTGGCCGTCAATGCGGAAGTGGAAATGTTCGTGGCCGAAACCAACCGAGCCTACGTAGACAGCAATGTGGCCCAGGAGATCTTCCTGACGCGGGTCGTGGAGGTGGACTACGTCGAGGTGGGCAACTCGGGCATCGATCTCAACCGTCTCCGGGATCCCGACGACGGGCACATGGACATCGTCCACGAACTGCGTGAGAAGACCGGATCCGACCTCGTCCATCTGATCACCGAGTCGGGGACCGTGTGCGGCATCGCGTATCTGATGGTCAACCCGGTGCCTTGGTTTCAGAACTTCGGGTTTGGACTCACGATTCGCAACTGCGGGGGTCGAACGGTCGCACACGAACTAGGCCACAACATGGGGCTTCGGCACGATCGGTACGTGGATTCTAGCGATACGCCGTATCCGTACAGCCACGGCTATGTGAACCAGGCGGCGTTCGAAGAGGGTGCGGCGGCATCGACTCGTTGGCGGACCATCATGGCGTACAACGACCAATGCAGCGAGGCGGGCTTCACGTGCACGGAACTGCTTCGCTTTTCCAATGCCGAGCAAGCGTACGAGGGTGATCCGTTGGGCGTCGCCGAAGGTAACGATGCCGCCGATGCGCGGCGCAGCCTCAACGCAACGCGGCTGCTCGTGGCGGACTTCCGAGCGGCGGGCCCCGACCTCGTGCCTGGGCTGGTGATCCTGCAACGCGCGTGGCAACCGGGCCAGGTTGTGACGATCCTAGGGGCAGTCACGAACGAAGGACGGATCGAGTCAGGCGAGACCCAAGCCACGCTTTATCGATCCTCGGACCCGAATATCACGGACGACGACACGGCAGTGGCGAGCTTCGATGTCCGTCCGCTGGGCGGCAAAGAGTTGGCCGACGACCTTGTGCACGTTGGAACTGCCCCAGCGGCGGGCGGCTACTACTACGGGGTATGCGTCGATGCGGTGGAGGGCGAAACGGACACGGCGAATTGCTCGCCAGGAACCTACGTTTCCGTTGGCCCGACGGTCTCGGTTGCCGATGCGGAAACTCCCGAGGGCGAACCGGTGCTTTTCGCCGTGAGCCTTTCACAAGCTCGCGACGCCCCGGTCGACGTGCAATGGGAGTTGGTTCGCGAGACGGCGGTCGCTGGGATCGACTATGTCGCCGCAGTCGACACACTCACGATTCCGGCCAACGAGACCCGTGCATCGATTTCGGTCGATACGATCGACGACGACGTACCGGAGGCGGACGACGCGTTTTCGATCCGGTTGGTCGGCACCACGCCGGCCCCGCCAGACGGCGTCGTCTTGAGTGTGGACGGTACACAGGCGACGGGAACCATCAGGAACGACGACGGCGACCTGAGGTTTTCGGATGCGCAACTACGCGCCGCTGTGCTGCGCGCTCTGAACAAGCCGGGGGACGGGGACTTCACGATCGAGGAGTTGGCCGCGTTGAGGGTCTTGGACGCCAATAGCACCGGCGACGAGAAGATCGACGACCTAACGGGGTTGGAGGCCGCCACCGGCTTGGAGACGCTGTTGCTGTTCGACAATGCCGTGGTGGATCTATCGCCGCTCGGTCATTTGGGGAGTCTGACGGAACTGTTCCTCGACCGGAACGGGTTTGAGACCCTGGAAGGGCTCGCACCGCTCACGACCCTGACAACCCTGAGTCTCACGGGCAATCCTGTCGAGGATCTTTCGCCGCTTGCCGGATTGACGGCGTTGAACCGGCTGTGGCTTGACGAGACCGGCGTGATGGAACTCGAGCCGCTCACTGGACTCACGGCGCTCCATATGTTGATTCTCCAATGCGCGGATCGAGACGACGTGGAAGGTCGCGCCGACTGCGAGTCCGAATCGATCACCGACATCTCGCCCCTCGCCGGGTTGACGAACCTCACCGACCTCAACCTCAACTTCCACAATGTCGTCGACATCTCACCGCTGGGGGAGTCGACGCGTTTGAACGTCCTGGCCCTATGGGGCAACGAGATCGAAGACCTCGAACCACTGCGGGCGCTGGAGGATCTGTTCTGGATGGATCTCGACGACAACGAGATCACGGACATCGAACCCCTTGGGGGGCTAACGAATCTACGTGCGCTGCACCTGAACGGGAATCAGGTCCAGAACCTGGCGCCGTTGTCGGGGCTCGAGAATCTCGACACCTTGGGCCTGAACGCAAACGGGGTCACCGACATCGCCGTCTTGGCCGGTCTAAGAGATCTCCGCCTGCTTTGGCTCGGCGAAAACCAAATTAGCGACCTTTCGCCGCTGAAGGAACTCGATCAGCTCGAGTTGCTGGACCTCGGGGCCAACGACATCGCGAACATATCGACGTTGGCGGACCTGTTCCGACTTCGGGAACTCCATCTCCAGAACAACCGGATCCGCGACATCTCGCCGCTCGCGAACCTGAGACGGCTGGGGTACGTCGACCTTTCCAACAACGACATCCGGGACATCGAGCCATTGGTATCGAATAGTAGGTTGCGCGATGGCGACGCCGTGCTGATCCAGGGCAATCCGTTGAACGAGAATTCATATGGCGTGCATGTCCCGGCGCTCTTGGAACGAGGGGTCGACCTGACCTACATCGGCGTATCCGTCGCGGCCGGGTCTGCGGTGGAAGGCGGCGAGATGGAGTTCGTCGTCCGGGTTTCGCCGGAGGCCGACGAAGACGTCACCGTGAACTGGGCGGTATCCGAGGGTTCGGCCACGGCGGGCGACGACTACCCGATGGGCCAGTCGGACGGTGTCACCGTCGCCGCCGGCGAAACGGAGGCGGTGTTCTCCGTGTCGACCACGGGGGATGCGGAACGCGAACGGCACGAGTTGTTCGAGGTCCGACTGACCGAAGGGGTCGCCTTCCCCGACGCGGTGGGGCTTGCCGGGTCGCTGGAGGAGGACGGCAATGAGCTCCGCGCGACCGCACTTGGACTCATCGTCGACCCCGAAGGGCCCGTCGAAGACGCGCCGTTGTTCGCGTCCGCCAGCGACGAAACCCGCCAGGGCTTCCTGCGGATCATCAACCACGGTGAGCGCAACGTGGTGCACATCGTCGCCGCCGATGATGCCGGCAACCGTCGCACGACGACGCTGGCGATGGATGCCGGCGAGACGGTGCACTTCAACTCGAACGACCTGGAGAACGGCAACGCCCGAAAGGGCCTCTCCCGGGGCATCGGCGAAGGCGAGGTCGACTGGCGGCTGGAGCTGAGTGGCAACGACGTCGACGTGCTCACCTACATGCGGACCAACGACGGCTTCCTGACGAGCCTGCACGATGTCGTGCCCAGGGGCACCGATGGCTATTTGGTGCCGATCTTCAATCCGGGGAGGAATGCCAACCAGCAAAGCCTGCTTCGCCTGATCAACCCGGGGGATGCGGATGCCGAGGTAGCCATAACCGGCATCGACGACAGTGGGTCGTCGTCCGGGGAGGCGAGTCTCACGCTGGCGGCGGGAGAAGCGCGCACCATTTCCGCAGCGGACTTGGAAAACGGCGTCAATCTCCGTGGAGAATTGGGTAGCGGATCGGGCAAATGGCGGCTCGCGGTGGCATCGGATCAGCCGATCCGTGTCTCGAGCCTGATGCAAACGCCCACCGGTCATCTCACCAATCTCTCCACGTCGCCGGACAACACGGAACTCGTGGGCGGCGATACGGCACACCACGTCCACCTGTTCCCGTCGGCATCCGATCCGAAACAGCGCCAGGGGTTCGTCCGAGTCGTCAACCGCGGCGAGGCGGGCTCCATCGAGATCCGCGCGTTCGACGGTACCGAGCACGAGTACGAAACGGTCACCTTGTCCATCGACGCCAACGAAACCGTTCACTTCAACTCCAACGATCTGGAGGATGGCAATACGGGCAAGGGCCTGTCGGGAAATACCGGCGCGGGCGAAGGCGACTGGCGTCTGGAACTCACCAGCGCGCTGGATCTCGAAGTCCTGGCCTACATCCGCCGCACGGAAGACGGCTTCCTGACCAGCATGCACGACACCGTTCCCTCGGTGGGCGGTGTCCACCGGGTGCCGATCTTCAACCCGGGCAGCAACCGCAACCAGGTGAGCCGACTACTGCTGATCAACCCCGGGGAAGAGGCAGTCGAGGTGAGGATCACCGGCGTCGACGATCTCGGGCGGCAGTCGTCCGGCAGCGTGAGCCTATCGGTGCCCGCCGGCGAGGTCCGCACGGTATCGGCCCTGGCGTTGGAAGCTGGAGGGGACGAACTGCGGGGCGCTCTCGGGGACGGCGTCGGCAAGTGGAGCCTCGATGTTAATTCCGACGGGCCGATTCGCGTCATGAACTTACTGGAGAGTCCGACGGGACATCTCACCAACCTGTCGACGATGCCGTAGGGTCATCGGACTTTCGGCGTTGCGTAGACCGGCACCCCGCCGGGGCGCCGGTTGCCAAGTGGAACGCACGCTCGTGTTGCATTTGCTGGAGTGTTTGCTGAGTGAAAGTGCGGAATAAAGCCCGATGAAACGAATAGCGCTTGTTGTCGTGGTGCTGGCCCTGGTCGTCGCCGTGGCGCTGCCGCCTTTGTTCGGCGCGAGGGCACGGGCGATCACGGATGCCGATCTCGCTGCCATCGGGGACGCCTTTGCGCCCTACGGCACCTTGGACGTATCGCTCGAGGATTGGGACGTCGGTTGGTATTCGAGCACCGCCACGGCGTCGATTCACCTGGATTTCGCCGGCCGTCCGGATTTGCCGGCTGCCCTCTTGGATGTACCGCCATTCAACAGGACCTTTCCCCAGTTGGTGACCCTCCACCACGGGCCGATCATCCTGCCTCAAGCGGGACTTGGCTGGGGCGGCGTCGAGCTGGCGATCGACGCGTCCGTCGTTCCCGAATTGGAGGGCTTCCAGGATGCGACGGGTGTCGAGTATCTCCTCCGCCTGGACATCCTGGTCGGTTTTCTGGGGGGAGCCTCGCTTGCTATGGACGTGCCCGCCTTCGTGTACGAGTGGCAGGACACGCGGTTCGACTTCCAGGGGTTTGAGGTCAACGCCAGCGCCGACGCCCGCGGCCAACACGTCGGCATCGATGGGGAAATCGGCGGCTTCAGTGTCTCCGAACAGGGGTCCCAAAGTGTGACGGTCAACCGGATCGACTGGTCGGGCACCGCTCGGAAGGACCTCCGCATCCTCCAGCTGTGGCTGGGAGGCGGTCGGCTCGACATCGACCGGATCGCCGTCACGGGTGATGGCATCCCGGCGAACTTCGACGTCAGCGACATCGTGGTAGAGGGTGGCATCGAGGCCGACGAGGATTCCTACGTTGTCACCGGCAGCTTCGGCGTGGGCGAGGTAGGCATCGCCGATCTGCGCCTGAACGACTTCGCCGCCGGGTTGGCAATGCGATGCGGGCCCGAAACCATGGCGCTCATCTCGGACAGCCCCTACGATGTGGGCGCGTTGGATCCCGAGGTCCAGGCCGCGCTGGCGGAGGCGCTGTTGAGAGAGCGTTTCCAATTCGAGATAGACAGGTTCGGCTTCCGGTATGGGGCACGGTCGGCATCTGCGACCCTTGCGTTCGAGTACCGGGGCGACGAGCTACCCGACGGGGTCGAGGTGGGCGGTACCATGGATCTCGCGTTGCTCGAACCGTTGGTCTCCGCGAGGGTCGGCATGGCCTTCCACAAGGAACTCATGGGTGGCCTCGGCGTCGATCAGCTGGACGGGTGGGTGCGGATCCTGGCGCAGGAGGGCATCCTCCGGGAATCCGGTGACGACTACACGCTCGACGTCGAGTTGGATAGCGGTACGCTGACCGTCAACGGCGAACCGTTCGAGCCTTGGGCACTCCTGGGACTGCTGAGCGGCTTGTAGGGGCGACGCTATCGCGCCCGTCAGGGTGCGCCGTCGCCCGTCAGCATATGCCCGTTTGCCTCAACAGCGGGACTTGTCCCCGCCCGCGTTGCAGAATCGGCCGCGCGCGACGCCCAAAGCCACCGCGAGGCAATCTCGGCCGTGTCGCTCGATCTAGACTTGGCCGAGGCGCACCCCCACACCGCGCTCTTCGAACGCCGTTTCGATCTCGTCGAGAATCGACGGGTCATCGATCGTGGACGGCGCTTCGTAGGGTTCGCCGTCGGCGATCCTGCGAATGACCTGGCGCAGAATCTTGCCGGAACGGGTCTTGGGCAGGCGTGGCACGACCAACGCCTGCTTGAAGTTGGCGAACGCGCCCACCCGACGACGTACCATCTGCACCAGTTCGCCTTCGAGGGCGGTGGGTTCCGCGTTGACGCCGTCCTTTAACAGCACCAGGCCCAGCGGTACCTGCCCCTTGTCCTCGTCGGCGATGCCCACCACCGCGCACTCGGCCACCGCCGGATGGGCCGCCACCACCTCCTCGAGTTCACCCGTGGAGAGCCGGTGGCCCGCGACGTTCATCACGTCGTCAACGCGGCCCATGATGTAGACGTAGCCGTCGGCATCCCGGTAGCCGCCATCGCCGGTGAGATAGAAGCCCGGGTAGCGGGACCAGTAGGCCTCGTGGAATCTCCGGTGGTCGCCCCAGATGGTGGGCAATGTACCGGGGGGCAGCGGCGCCTTGACGACCACGTTGCCCTCCTGGTCCGGACCCAGTTCGTTGCCTTCCTCGTCGAGCACCCGAAGGTCGTAGCCGGGGACCGGGAAACTCGGACTGCCCGGCCGGGTCGGGGCGGCGCCCGCGTCGGCGACGCCCATCATGTTGGCGCAGATCGACCAGCCGGTCTCCGTCTGCCACCAGTGGTCGATGACCGGCGTATGCACGGTGGCCTTGAGCCACTCGTAGGTGGGTGGATCCAGGCGTTCGCCGGCGACGAACAGGTACTCGAGGCACGAGATGTCGTACCGCGCCTTGAGTTCCGCCTCGGGATCCTCCTTCTTCACGGCGCGGAATGCCGTGGGCGCGACGAAGAAGGTCTTGACGCCGTGCTCGGCGATGACGCGCCAGATGGCGCCGGCATCGGGGGTGCGCACGGGCTTGCCCTCGTAGAGCACGGTGGCACATCCCTTGATGAGCGGCGCGTAGACGATATAGGAGTGGCCGACCACCCAGCCCACGTCCGAAGCCGCCCAGTACACGTCCCCCGCTTCGCAGCCGTAGATCGCGCCCATGCTGTAGTTGAGGGCGACGGCGTGGCCGCCGTTATCCCGCACGACACCCTTGGGCCGGCCGGTCGTACCGGACGTGTAGAGGATGTAGAGCGGATCCCAGGCGTCGACCTCGACCCAGCCGGCGGGCTCGCTGGCTCCTTCCCAGTTGGCCCAGTCGAGATCGCGACCTTCGATGAGCGTTGCCGAGCGTTGCGGACGCTGCACGATCACCGTTCGCGTCGGCTTGGCCTCGGCGAGTTCGATGGCTTCGTCCAGCAGAGGCTTGTACGGGATCACCGTCTGGAACTCGATGCCGCAGGATGCCGACAGCACCACCTTCGGCCTCGCGTCGTCGATCCGCAACGCCAGTTCCGGGGCCGCGAAGCCGCCGAACACCACGGAATGGATGGCCCCGAGGCGGGCGCAGGCCAGCATGGCGACCACCGCTTCGGGAATCATGGGCATGTAGACGATCACGCGGTCGCCCTTGCCCACGCCGAGATCCTTGAGGCCGCCCGCCACCCGCGCCACGCGTTCGGTCAACTCGGCGAAGGTATAGCGGTCGATGTGTCCGGTGACCGGCGAGTCGTGGATCAACGCGATTGCATCGCCGCGTCCCGCATCCACGTGCCGATCCAGGGCCAGCCAGGCGGTGTTGAGCTTGCCGCCAGCGAACCAGCGCGGGGTGCCGTTGGCGTCGGTGTCGAGAATCGACGATGGAAACTCGAACCAGTCGATCTGTTCGGCGGCCCGGCGCCAGAATACTTCGGGATCGTCGATGGACGCCCGGTAGGCGTCGGCGTAGCTGCGGTCTTCCAAGGCGCTTAGGCCGCGGCCGTTGCCTGAACCACGCCTGACGACTCCAAGGCGCTGATCGCGTCCGCATCGAGGCCGATTTCACGGAGTACAGACCGGGTGTCTTCCCCGGGGGTCCGGGCGGCGTGGGAGACCTCCGGCGTAGTGCGGCTGAATCGAGGCGACGGGGCGGGTTGGGTGACGCCGTCCACTTCCACGAATGTCCCGCGATGGCGATTGTGCGGATGGTCCGGGGCTTCGAGGATCGACAGCACCGGGGCGAAGCAGACGTCGCTGCCCTCCATGATGTCGCACCACTCGTCCCGGGTCTTCGCCTTGAAGACCTCGGCGAGTTCCGTCCTGAAGTCGCCCCATTGCTCGGTGTTCATCTGCGGGCCGAAGCGGTTCGGGTCGACGCCGGATTTCTCCACCAGTTCGGCGTAGAACTGCGGTTCGATTGAGCCGATGCAGACGTATTTTCCGTCCTTGGTCTCGTAGGTATTGTAGAAGTGGGCGCCGCCGTCGAGCATGTTCGAGCCGCGCTCGTTCCTGAAGCCGAACCCGACCATGGAGAAGAACATCGCCATGAGCGACGCCGCCCCGTCGACCATGGCCGCGTCGATGACCTGACCCTTGCCGGACCGGGACGCTTCCAGCATGCCGCAGACCAGGCCGTAGGCCAGCAGCATGCCGCCGCCGCCGAAGTCGCCGATCAGGTTGAGCGGCGGCACCGGCTTGCCGTTCGGCTCGCCGATGGCGTGCAGTGCGCCGGCGAGACCGATGTAGTTGATGTCATGGCCCGCCGCGTGGGCGATGGGTCCTTCCTGGCCCCAGCCCGTCATGCGCCCGTAGACCAACCTGGCGTTGCGTGCCAGGCAATCGTCGGGACCGAGACCCAGGCGCTCGGTAACGCCGGGACGGAATCCCTCGAACAGCGCATCGGCGGTCTCGACGAGTTTCAGGACCAACTCGACGCCCTCGGGTTGCTTGAGGTCGACGGCGATGCAACGTCGGTTTCTCGACAGCACGTCCCGCCTACGTCCGCCGGATCCGCCGACGCGGTCGACGCGAATCACTTCCGCCCCCATGTCCGAGAGCATCATCCCGCAGAACGGTCCCGGCCCGATGCCGGCCAACTCGATGACCTTGAATCCCGTCAACGGCCCCACGACACACCTCCCCAGTCCAATTACTCGATGAGTTTAGCGCAGGGGCCGCCGTCGTGGTGGCCCGTCTCGAACATGCCCCGCGCGCGGACCGCCGGGGACGGGCTTTCCACGCTTCCCACGCTTTCCACGGAGCGCCTTGATTCGTCGGTAGGGCCTGACCATACTCGCCGGCCTTCGATCCACCGACTTCTGTGCATGGAAACGAGCGGCGAAACCCGCCATGTGCCGCCCCGGCCGGCTCCGGTCACGGCCGGTGCCGCGTTACTCCTCGGCAGCGCCGCGATCCTGGTGCTTACCTGGGCGTTCGGCTTTGACGACGTCGAGAGCAACGGCGCGCGGGTTTTCTTCGTGGTCGTATGGGCCTTTCTCGGGTATTCCGCCTACACCGGAGCGGGTTGGGTACGCGGTGCCACGGTGGTCATCTTCGGCATGGCGATTCTCGGGTTCGTCAACGCGCCGTCCTTCGTGCCCGCAGTCCGGGCGTTGCCCCTCGGCGATGTCGCCGCCAAGGCACTGGCCCTCTCCTCGCTGGCGGCGCTATGGTCGCCCCCCGCCAACGCCTGGTTCAGGGCGGTCAAGTCGGTGCGGCTTGCCGACGGGGGATGACCCGGGACGGCTACGCCGATCGTTCCGATAGCTGGATGAGCACCCCGTGCGTCGAGCGCGGGTGAATGAACACCACCGGCTGGCCTTCGGCGATCAAACGGGCGCCGCCGGCCTTCAAGGACTCGCAGGCCGCGCCAAGGTCGTCCACCGCGAAGGCGACCGTGTGGATGCCTTCGCCACGCTTCTCGAGCGCCTGGCCCACCGCCGATTGCGAATCGACGGGTGCGACCACTTCGATGAATCCGCCCCCGGGCAGGTTGAAGAATGCCTGCTTGATGCCGAGCGCTTCGCTCTGCTCCGTTCGGTCGAGCGTCAACCCGAGCGTGTCGCGATAGGTGGCGATGCCTTCGTCGAGGTCGCCCACCCGGACGACGAGGTGATCGAATGCGGATAGCGCCATGTGTTGCCCCCTCTATGTTTGCCAAGTTGGATTGGTTGAGTGCTATGGTACACGCACGACGTGTGCCGAGACCTCGAGGAAGCAGGTGGCCGGCGAAAAGGGACTGACCAACCACGAGATCACCATTGCGTTCGCAGGCGGTGCCGTGCTCGGCCCGTTTCGTGGTACCTGGAGCACGGAGATCCTGAGTGATGTGCGCGAGTTGTCGCGGGACTACGACGCGTTTCTGCAGGGTGCTGAACAGAAGCGCTTCAAGTATCACCTGCATGATCCGTCGAGCCACGTTTCCCACTCCCTGATCATCGACTTCAAGCACGTGACGGCCATCTACGACCGCGTCGAACTGCACGAGCATCCGCGTCGCTGACCACACTGGCTCGGACTAACGAACCAATGGACCCTGTACGGATCGGCTTGATCGGCTGCGGAACCATCAGCGCGGCGTATCTCCGCGCCGCCGCCACGTTCGACATCCTCCACTTCGTGGGTTGTGCGGACATCGACCCGGCGGCGTCCCGGCGCACGGAAGAGAATTTCGGCGTGCCGGCAATGTCCGTGGATGACCTGCTCGGACGCGACGACGTGGAAGTCATCCTGAACCTGACGATTCCCGCCGCCCACGCGACGGTGAATCTCGCCGCCATCGAGGCCGGCAAGCACGCCTACTCCGAGAAGCCGTTCGGCCTGGATGTCGCGCAAGGCCGGCGAGTACTCGACGCGGCGGATGCGGCCGGGCTGCGGGTCGGGTGCGCGCCAGATACCTTCCTGGGCGGCGGCCACCAGACCGTTCGGGGCCTGATCGATGCCGGCGCCGTCGGCCACCCGGTCGCGGGGACGGCGTTCATGATGAGTCCCGGCCACGAGAGGTGGCATCCCAACCCGGCGTTCTACTACCAGCCGGGGGGCGGACCGCTGTTCGACATGGGCCCGTACTACCTGACCGCACTGGTGCACGCACTGGGGCCGGTTCGGCGCGTCGCGGCCATTACCTCCCGCGGTCGCGAAACCCGGACCATCGGTTCGGCGCCACGGCGGGGCGAATTGATCGACGTCGAGGTCGACACCCATACCGCTGGCACATTGGAGTTCGCCTCGGGGGTCGTGGTCACGGTCGTCATGAGTTTCGACGTGCGTCTGCATTCCAACCGCTTCATCGAGATCCACGGCGTCGACGCCAGCTTGTCCGCCCCGGATCCCAATGGCTTCGGCGGCGCGGTGCGCGTGTCCAACGGTCGCGAGTGGGAGGATCGCCCGCTCACCCACGGCTACACGGACAACATGCGCAGCATCGGCTTGGCGGACATGTGCGTTGGCATCCGTACCGGTCGCGACCACCGCTGCAACGGCCGCCTGGCCCACCACGTGCTCGAAGTCATGGCGTCGTTCGGGCGCTCGTCGGACGAAGGTCGGCATGTCGTGCTCGAGAGCAGGCCTGAAAGACCGGCGCCGTTGCCAACGGGCCTCGCCAACGGCGAGTTGGATTGATCGGCCAAGGTTGGCGTCGCGGCATCAGAGGAAACGACTGGAGGGGAAGCATGGGACGCGTATTCATCACCTGGGGCGGCTGGAACGGCCACGAGCCGGAACAGACAGCCGGTATTTTCGAGGATGTGCTTAACGCGGAGGGGCACGACGTCACCGTCTCGGATTCGCTCGAAGCCTTGGCGGACGAGTCATTCATGACGGATATCGATTTGCTCGTTCCCGTGTGGACCATGTCCCAGATCGGCCGGGAGCAGGAGGCCGGACTCCTAAAGGCGATCCGCGCCGGCACGGGTTGCGCGGGCTGGCACGGTGGCATGGGGGACTCGTTCCGCAACAATGTCGAGTACCAGTTCATGGTTGGCGGCCAGTTCATCTGCCACCCGGGCGGCGTCATCGACTACGAGGTCAATATCGCCAGCGATGATCCCATCGTCGCCGGCCTCGACGACTTCGACATGCACTCCGAGCAGTATTTCATGCACGTCGACCCGTCCAACGAAGTGCTGGCGACCACCACATTCAAGGGCGAACACTGGGGGATCGACTGGGTG
>JAGWBM010000001.1:99530-108728 GCA_021295895.1 Pseudomonadales bacterium | reverse complement strand
CGTAGGGGCGACCCTTGCGGTCGCCCGCATCAGACATACCCGCTCTGCCTGGCAACGGGACGGGACAAGCCCGTCCCGTCTCAGGGCAACCGCGCAGCAGTCGTGTCTCAGACGTTGAATCGGAAGTGGATGACGTCGCCGTCCCGCACGACATAGTCCTTGCCCTCAAGCCGGCGCCGGCCGGCTTCCCGGGCGCCGTTCTCGCCACCGTGGGCGACGAAGTCGGCGTACGAGACCACCTCCGCGCGGATGAAGCCGCGCTCGAAGTCCGTGTGGATGACGCCTGCGGCCTGCGGAGCCAGGGTTCCCACCGGTACGGTCCAGGCGCGAGCTTCCTTCGGTCCCGCCGTGAAATAGTGGTGAAGACCGAGTAGCCGGTAGCCCCCACGGACGACTCGGTCGAGCCCCGGTTCGTCGAGTCCGAGGTCCTCGAGGAACTCGCCGCCCTCGGCGTCGTCCAGTTCGCTGATCTCGGCTTCGATCTTGGCGCATACCGGCACCACGACGGCACCTTCCGACGTGGCGCGCGTTGTCACGGCGGTGAGCATCGGATTGTCTTCGAAGCCCTCCTCGGCGACGTTCGCAACGTACATCACCGGTTTCTGCGTGATGAAATGGCACTCGCGAAGTAGCTCGAGTTCGTGGCTGGCGAGCCCCAGTGCGCGAACCGGTTTCCCGGCTTCGAGGCCAGCCCGCACTCGGTCGAGGATGGCGACCAGCACACGCGCATCCGCATCGCCGGCGTTGGCGATGCGCCGGTTGCGGTCGTGTACACGCTCGGCGGTCTCGAGGTCGGCGAGCGCGAGCTCGAGATCGATGATGTCGATGTCGTTGCCGGGGTCGACTTGGCCGGACACGTGAGCGACGTTGTCGTCCTCGAAACAACGCACGACGTGGGCAACGGCGTCGGTCTCGCGGATGTGGGCGAGGAACTGGTTGCCGAGCCCTTCGCCGTTGGCGGCACCCGCCACCAGTCCGGCGATGTCGACGAACTCCATGGCGCTCGGCACGACTCGCTCGGGGCCGACGATCTCGGCGATGCGTCCGAGGCGCGGATCGGGAACCGGCACGACGCCGGTATTCGGTTCGATGGTGCAGAACGGAAAGTTCGCGGCGTCGACGGACGCCCGGGTCAACGCGTTGAAGAGTGCCCACGATCCCGCAGTTGAATCCCATCGGCTACTCGGCCCTTGCCGGGGCGTGGAACAGGTTCATGGCCTGCTGCAGATCCCCTTCGAGTACCAGGTCAAGGACTTCGTCGGACATCGTCGCCGCCCGGATGGCGACTTCGCGCGTCGCGGCGGGCATGGCCACGCGCGTTAGGTAGGCCACCATCTCGTCGGCGTTCCCCGGATGGCCGACGCCGATCCGTAGACGCGCGAAAGCGTGGTCGTTGCCGAGCGCTGCGATTACGCTCTTCAAGCCGTTGTGTCCGTTGTGACCGCCGCCATCCTTCAGCCGGCAGACGCCGACCGGGAACGCCACCTCGTCGTACGCGATGAGCATTTGGCCGGGTTCGATCTTGTAGAACTTCGCCACGGCGCCGACCGCGTCGCCGGACAGGTTGACATACGTGGTGGGGAAGAGGAGGCGAACGTCGCGCCCGAGAATGTCTCCGCGCCCGAACGCGCCTTTGAACTTCCGATGTTCGGCTAGATCGATCCCGAAGCGCCGCGCAAGGGATTCAAGCCAGACGGCGCCAATGTTGTGGCGGGTGCGCGCGTAGCGTGGTCCCGGATTGCCGAGACCCGCGATGAGTCGTATGGCCACGGCGAACCCTCACGCTACGCGATCAGGGCGCGTCTTCTTCGGTCGTATCTTCGCCCGTGTCGTCTTCGGGGGCATCGGCGTCCACGGCGGATTCGATCTCGTCCTCCATTCCGCCGCGCCGCGCCGCGATGCTGACCACCGGAGTGTCGTGGTCCTCGCCGAGGCCGAGAGCGACGATCGACACGCCGTTCGGCAAATCCAGATCGGACAAGTGGAGAGACGCGCCGACATCGAGTTCGGCGACATCGACCTCGATGTACTCGGGCAGGTCCCGCGGCAGGCAGCTCACCTCGACCTCGATGAGGTTGTGGGCAACGCGGCCGCCGCCGAGTTTGACGCCTACGCACCGATCTTCGTTGGTGTAGTGCAACGGAACATGCAACTGAACGGGCATGTCCTCCTGAATGCGGAGAAAGTCGATGTGTTGCACCTTGTCGGTGGCCGGATGTCGCTGCACGTCGCGGAGCACACAGGCCTGGGTCTTGTCGCCGACGGAAAGCTCCAGGATCTGCGAGAAAAACGCCTCTTCCTGCATCGCCTTCGAGAGATCCCGGTAGGCAAGGGTCAACGACACGGGATCGCCGCCGCCCCCGTAGAGTACCCCGGGGATCTTGTCCGACAGGCGGCGCAGTCGCCGGCTCGCACCTTTGCCCAGTTCGTCCCGGAACTCGGCACGTAACATGATCTGTTCCGCCATGTCTCCTCCAATTTTGGACGCGGTGTCCGTACACCCGCGCAGTTAGATCAATGGCTGGGGCGGCAGGATTCGAACCTGCGAATGCCGGGATCAAAACCCGGTGCCTTACCGCTTGGCGACGCCCCAACACGAATCCGTCGGAAGGCGTCTTCGCCCCCCGAAGGGGCGCGGTATTCTGTGCGTCGTCGGCGGTGGTGTCAACGCGTGGCGGAGAGAACGTGGCAGAAGTGAGTGCCCTCGAACACGAAAGGACGATTGTCATCGATCTTGAATCCGGCGCTTTCGATCCGGGCCACCAGGTGGGCGATGGCCGCGTCGTCGAGAGCCGCCGAGGTCAGGTCGCGCATGCGCTGTTTGTAGGCCTCGGTTTCCAATGCCACCCGACGCAGCAGGGCGAGCCGCTCGGCCAATGACATGCCACCGGAAACCCGCGGGTTGAACGTCGCCATCGAGTTCTCGATGTAGTAGACGATCTGGCCCGGGTCGCGGTATTGCCGTCCTCGCTGGTTGAGACCGGCCAGTATCTGGTTGATCGCCGTGCGCAGCTCTTTGGCGCGTTCGTCGTTGGCGAGATCCTTGTCTCGTGCCGCGAGCTTGTCGAGGCGCCCCAGGAGGTCGCGGATGGCGAGGTGCAGGCCGGATTTTTCGCAGGCAAGGATCTGTTCGGCTCCTTCCCGGGCTTGGCGCACGATCGCCGAGTCGGCATGATGAACCATGGCGGCGAAAACGGCGTCCCGGCGTTTCAGTACCCGGGCGACTTCGGCCACGACCACGTCCGAGTCTGCATACTCGAGCCCGAACTGGCTCATGGCTAGATCGTAGGCGTGGTGCGGTAGGCCGGTCGCCTCGATGGACGTGTTCGAGAGGAAATGGATCTTGCGGAGATCCTCGGCGAACGCGGTGTTGGTGAACAGGGCCGGGGGGTCGATCTCGGCGTAGTCGACGGCCGTGATCTCGAATTGCCTGTCGTTGCGACGGCCGTGTTGCGCGGCGATGAGGGCGACGGCGCCGTTGCCCGTGGCGAGGTCCACGATCTTGGCATTTGCTGGCTGCCGATCCAGGACCCCGTGCCAGTGGTCGCGTACCTTGCCGTCGTAGTTCTGCCCGAACCGGCCGTGGAAGGTGGTGATCGTGCCCTTCCGCCAGTACTCGCTCCACTGTTCCGCGCTCAGGCGGTCCGTCACGCCGCCACCCTGAACCAGAAATTTGCCGCCACGCTGATCCGTGGCCGGTCGCCGCGGTACGGTTCGACGGTGTGGTGGACGTAGGACGGAAAGATGAGCACTTCGCCCGCTTCCGCCCGCATGCGGACGGCGTCGAAGGAGAAATCCCTGGTCCACTGCCGGTTTGCCGGATCGAGATACATGCTCGCCGTCGCCCGGGGATCGTGGAACACCAGATGGCCGGCCTCGAACTCGTTCGGGGGCTCCGGATCGCCGGGGTCGACGCAGTAGACGAGGCTCCACGACGCCATGGGATGGTTGTGGTGCTGGAAGTACCCGCCGTTGCGGGTGATGTGGAACCAGCCGTGGTTTTGGATGCGCAGCCTTGCCATGGCCGCCTCGTCGAGCCCGGTGGCGTTGCGCACCACGCCCGCCAAGTGCCCGATCAGGAATTGTTTCAGTTGCTGCGTGACCGGGCTCGGCCAGTCCAGGAAGTCGAACTCGCTCTCGAACACCCCCGGGTGGGCACGTTGCGGCGAGTTCAGCTTGCGGCGGCTCTCCCCCTCGTTGGCGAGGATGTAGTCGCGAAGTCGATGCGCCCGTTCGGACTCGGTCCGGCTTCGGTAGAAGGGCGTCGCCCAGACCCGGTTGAGATCGCCGCCGGGATCGTTCATTGCGGCCAAGCGCGAAGCAACCCCCGGGCCGGTGAGGCCCGGGGGGTTATGGGTGCTTCGCTCAGAAGGCGTGCCGGTACTTGATGAACGGAACCCGTCCGGTGACGTCGTAGAGCTCGATGGCGTTGTCGTCCCAGCCGCCGTCGTCGTGAGCGGGCGGCATCTCGTCCGCCACGTTGCGCACGCCGGCCGAAATCTCGCCGTCCCACGGGGTCAGGTACACGCCGACGAGGTCGGTCGTGTGGTACGACGAGTAGCCGCCGTTGGCCCCGACGAAGCGCCAGGTCAGATTGGCCGTCATGTTGTCTCGACCCCACCGCACCCTCACCGTGGCTCGCCGGTCGGGAGTCAGGTCATCGTCGAGTACGTCGACGGGGTCTTCCGTCGGTGCCGAAGTCAATTCGTACCCCAGCAGCTTGTTCGCCTCGACGTCGAGGGCCATCGCCCCGATCGGCAGGTCCAGTTCGTAGTGCAACCGCATGTCGACGCCCGTAATCTCGCGCACGGCGAGATTGGCGAACACGTTGTTGATGGAGATTATCCGCCCGGGATCGCCTGGCTCGGTGGGCGCGCCGCGCGTCACGACGACGCCGGTCGGAAGCGCCACTCCGGCTTGCTCCAGTCGGTTTATCGTCGCCAGGCCCAGTTGCTGTACCACATCCTCGATCTCGACCTGGAAGGTATCGAAGGAAACCGATAGACCATCGATCGGCTCCACGATAAAGCCCACGTTGATGGACTCCGAGGTCTCCGCGGTGAGATCCGGATTGCCGCCGGTGTAGTTCTCCACTTGGAACTGCGGACAGGGATCGGTGCCTAGAGCCTCGCACCGGTACAGGTCGCGCAGATCGTTGAACGACTGCGAACTGGATTGGTACAGGTTCGTAAGGTTCGGAGCCTTGAAGCCCTCGCCGACGGATACCCTGAGCACAAGCGGATCCCAGGGATGGAACCGTGCCGAAATCTGCGGCGAGAACGCCGTACCGAAGTCGTCGTAGTTGTCGTAACGGCCCGCGGCGGTCACCTCGAGGCTGTCCGTTACCGGAATCGCAACCTCGGCGAATCCCGCCCACCTGCTGCGGCTGCCCGCCGCGCTGTTGCCGGCCGAACCCAGCACGTTGCCCGCCTCGCGGAAGCTGTCGTAGTCGTCCATGTAATCGGAAGACGCGACCTCCCACCCCGCAGCCCATCCGATGGGTCCGGCGAGAAGGTTGGGACCGGGACCGTCGATCGACACACCGGCTGCGGTGTATTCGGTCAGAATGTCGCGGTAGAGCGTCGCGGCCATGCGGCCCAGTGCCGCCAGGTGAGATGGATCCTGCGAGAGCGGATTGGTCAGGTCGTACTCGCCGAGTTCGGCCTCCAATTCGACCTGGCTCTGCAGGATATAGGTTTCGCCTTCCTCGGAGGCGGCGTAGCGGTAGTAGCGGGCGTAGGCGTCGTAGTTGACCGCGCCGTCGACCAGCGATCCGGACAGGCCGAGAACATTGTCGAGCTCGTAGCGCTCGGTATCGTCGTCCCGCGGTCCATGGCCCACGAAGCGGTGGAAGATGGAGAATGGCGCGGGTGTGCCGTCCGGCTGAAGCGGATAGCTTGTGGTCGTGTCGAACGGATTGTACGGGCTGTCGCCGGGTACCGAGAAGAACCCGACAGCCGGGGCGTAGCGCCCGAAGCTCGCAATGCGGGTGAACCGGTTCTCGAAGTAGATGCTGTGATCCGGCTGCCACTCGTAGACCGCATTGAGATACGTACTGGTCCGGTCGAGACCGCCGGTCTGGGCCGATATGTCGGCGTAGCCGAAACCGCACGCCGTGCCGGGGATACCGAACGGGTTTTCGACCACGCCCGCATAGACATCCGTGGAGCATTCGCCGAGCGAGGCAGCGGCGATGAACCAGGGATGGAAAGCGGTGTTGCCGCCGCCCGACACGCCGACGGTGTCGACTCCCAAGTCGGGTAGCGTCCCGTCGCCGGGGTCGTTGACCTGAACCGCGCTGTAGGCGCGATCACCGTCGAAGATGGGATCACGCCGCCACCACTCCCCGGTGAACATCATCGTTGACCGGGTGCCGCTGGTGCCGAAAAGGATCTCGAAGTGATCGGAGGACGCGCCCTCCCGGCTCGGGAACTCCGTACCGATCTCTACCTCGAATCCCTCGTAGTCGTCGCGCAGAATGACGTTGACCACGCCACCCAACGCATCGGCACCGTAAACGGCTGATGCGGAGTCCGAGAGGATCTCGATCCGTTCGATGGCACTCAGCGGGATCGAGTTCAGGTCCACCGCCGCCGAACCCGTGAACGGGTTGCCGGGCACTCGTCGACCGTTGACCAGGACCGCCGTGCGGTCCGAGCCGAGACCCCGCAGACTGATCAGGGCGATCTGGCCGAAGCTGGAGCCGGATCGCTCGCGGTACGACCCGAAGCTGTTGTAGGTCTGGTGCCGCAGGATATCCGCGACATTCTCCATGCCTGTCAGTTCGAGTTCCTCGCGGTCGAGGATGGTGACTGGGTTCGGCGTGTCCGCCACTTCGCGGCGGATTCTCGAACCCGTGACGACGACCTCCTCGACTTCTCCGGAGGTGTCTTCGACCGCCTCTTGGGCGATCGCGGTTGACGCTATCGGCAACGTGGCCAGCGAACCGGCCGTTACCGCTGCGACAGCGGTTGCGAGAGGGGTTTTCTTGAACAGCATGATTGGTCCCCGTGTGGTTGATTTCGGGCCCCGGCAGAAGTGCCGAGATTTGTTACCGAATGATATACTTTTGTGTCTGCCGTCGCGACACAACGGCTGCGCGAGCAAGTCGGTGCCGGCACGCCGAGGGTAGTCGTGAACGGGGCTTCCAAGCCGTCGCGGCGGGCCGAAGAACTGATCAGATTAAGTCAATGATATCAATTTGTTAGGGTGTGTTGAGCGCATCGCGTGGCAAGTCGGCCTTGACCTTCGTTCAGTAGCCGTCGTTGCGCTGCCAGCGCACGGTACCCCGCTCGATCTCTCGGCCGCGCAGATTAACCGGCTCTCGGGTGTCATTTCGCCGTGATTTGGCGGTGTTTCTCGAACAACCACTCCCGGCAAATTACCGTAACGCGGCGTCCGCTTTGGCGCGCTACGACCTTGCCGGGCAGGAGGACGGACTGGCGGTCTCGCCACCTCGACAGCTCGATCATCCAGCCGAGTTGGGCGAAGCGTTCGAGGTTGCCCTCGGCATCGCGTTGCTGCAACGTCGCAGGATGGTCTGGCGCCGGTCGTCCGCGCACCCAATGGCCCAACACGCTGACAGGTGCCGACCAGCCTAGCCGCTCCTCCATGAGGGTCTCGGGACGCTTGCCGACGAGGGTGGCACCGGAGGCGTCGGTGATGGTGAGGGTGCCACCGTCACCCCGTAGGTGCGTTCGGCCCTGCCCGAACGGCCCCCAAAGCTCGATCGCGTAGCTGTCGCCCGCCTGTAGCCAATCGAAAGATGCCGAGAAACCGTCGTTCCCTGGACCGCCACGCACGCCGATCTTGCCGCGCAACCGGAAGTCGGCAGTCAGACCATCCGGAAGGGCAGGCATCGTGGCGCATCCCACCAGTGTGGATGATAAAAATAAGAAATAAAACAGAATCTTACGAAGACACAACCGGCGCATTGAGGGACGCCGCAGGGTGAACTTTGCTATCATGGCGCGGTGATCATAGCAACGTTGGCGGGCAGGTCGGATAAGCGGCCCACCCGAATCCCCGGACCACGACCGCATACATACATGGCCTTATCCACCTCCATCCAGGCAAAGCTCGCTGCCGTCGCGGACCGCCACGAGGAGCTCTCGGTTCTGCTGTCCGATGCCGAGACGATCGCGGACCGGCAGCGTTACGTGGAGCTTTCCCGCGAATTCGCGGAACTCGAACCGGTGATCGCCGCGTACCGCGACTTCCAGCGTACAAGCACGGAACTCGATGAGGCGAAAGCGCTCGAGTCGGATGAAGATGCCGCGATACGCGAACTCGCACGTGAGGACATCGCCGGATTACGTAGCAAGCTGCACGACATCGAGGCGCGGCTCGGCGCGTTGTTGGTCCCGCGGGATCCGGACGACGAGCGCAATGTCTTCCTGGAGGTCCGCGCCGGTACGGGTGGCGACGAGGCCGCGATCTTCGCCGGCGACCTTTTCCGTATGTACACGCGCTATGCCGAGGAGTTGGGTTGGACGGTCGGCGTACTGAGCGAACGGCCCGGCGAACACGGCGGCTACAAGGAGATCATCGCGCAGGTCGAGGGCAGACGCGTCTACAGCCGCCTGAAGTTCGAATCGGGTGCCCATCGGGTGCAACGGGTACCGGAGACCGAATCGCAGGGGCGCATCCACACCTCGGCCTGCACCGTTGCCGTGCTGCCCGAGCAGGAGGCCATAGAGGAGTACGCGATCGACAAGGCCGACGTTCGGGTCGATACGTTCCGTGCCTCGGGAGCGGGCGGGCAGCATGTAAACAAGACCGACTCGGCGGTCCGGTTGACACATCTGCCGACCGGCATCGTGGTCGAGTGCCAGGACGAGCGGTCGCAACTCAAGAACCGCGCCCGGGCGATGGGGTTGTTGCGGGCGAAGTTGCTCGACGCGGCCCGTAGCGAGCAAAGGGCCGAGCAAGCGGAAACCCGGCGGATACTTGTCGGCAGCGGTGATCGTTCGGAACGCATCCGTACCTACAACTATCCCCAGGGCCGGGTCACCGACCACCGGGTCGGACTCACGCTCTACAAGCTCGACGAGATCATCGAAGGCCGTCTCGACCAGTTGATCGATCCGCTTGTCCAGGAGCACCAGGCGGAGGAGTTGAGGACCTTGGAACAGGTCGACAGACATGCTTGATGCTGCAGCCACCATCGCGGGATGCGTAGCGCACGCACGCCTGCGA
>JAGWBM010000001.1:51947-99520 GCA_021295895.1 Pseudomonadales bacterium | reverse complement strand
GTTCGCTCCGGGTGCCGCGTAGTCACCTGTATGCGTTTGGCGAACGGGTCGTGGACGCGGGCTCTTTCGAGCGGGTGGCCTCCGCCGTGGCCAGACGCCGACATGGCGAACCCGTCGCGTACATCCTGCGCGAGCGCGGCTTCTGGACCCTCGATCTCGAGGTTACCCCGGACGTGCTCGTTCCCCGGCCCGAGACCGAGATTCTCGTCGCGGCGGCGCTGCCGCTGATCCACGGGAAATCGCGCGTGCTAGATCTCGGAACCGGCTGCGGCGCCATCGCGCTAGCAATCGCCGCCGAGCGTCCCGATGCGACGATTGTCGCCACGGACATCGATCCGGCGTGCGTCGCCTTGTGTCGGCGCAACGCGGATCGCCTCGGCTTGCGGCTGGAGGCGCGGACAGCCGATTGTTTCGAAGGACTCGCCGGACGGTTCGACGTGATCGTGAGCAATCCGCCGTACGTCGACGACCGCGATGCCCGGTTGCAGCGCGGCGACCTTCGTTTCGAACCGCGGCGTGCGTTGTTAGGCGGCCCCAACGGCGGTCTCGAGTTCATCGAGCGGCTGGTAGGCGAGGCATTTGAACACCTGGTCACCGGTGGATGGCTCTGCATCGAGCACGGCTACGACCAAGGGGAATCGGTTGCGCGTCTGTTCGCGAAGAGCGGGTACCGCGGAGTTCAAGGCCATCGCGATCTCGAAGGGCTGCCCAGGGTGACGGTTGGTTTTCGGCACGTTGAAAGCGCCCCAACGGGCGGCGGCGACGAATCCTTGGCCGAATCGGACGTGGCAGCACCGTGAACGACGACCAACTGCTCCGCTACAGCCGGCAAATCATGCTGCCGGAATTCGATGTCGCGGGACAACAAGCGCTACTCGATGCCAGAGCACTGGTCGTGGGCCTCGGCGGCCTCGGATCCCCTGCCGCGCTCTACCTGGCCGCCTCCGGCGTCGGCTCGCTGACGCTCGTGGACCACGACACGGTGGACGTGTCCAACCTGCAACGTCAGATCATTCACGATCAGGACTCGCTGGGCCGGGCCAAGGTCGAGTCCGCCGCCGAACGGATTGCCGCCCTCAACCCGGCTACGCGGGTGGCGCGGGTCGCCTCTAGATTGGAGGGTGCCGCATTGGCCGGGGCGGTTGCCGAAGCGGATGTCGTGCTCGACGGAACGGACAACTTCGCGGCACGCTACGCCATCAACGAGGCCTGCGTCCGGGCGAAGACGCCGTTGGTATCCGGGGCGGCGATACGCCTCGAGGGACAGGTCACCGTCATCGATCCTCGGCGCGAGTGCGCGCCCTGCTACCGTTGCCTATACGGCGATGCGGGGGACGAGGCGCTGAACTGTGCCGAGAACGGCGTCGCGGCGCCGCTTGTGGGCATCGTCGGGAGCGTCCAGGCGATGGAGGCGGTGAAGATCGTGGCGGGCGTCGGGGAGAGCCTGGCCGGGTACGTGCTGCACCTCGATGCCAAACGCATGGAATGGCGCAAGTTCAAGCTGACCAGGGATCCGGGCTGCCCGACCTGCTCGTCAACCGGCTGCTCCTCTGTGCAATGATCCGGGTGGGGAGAATGTGGATGAACTCGTGCATCCTGCAAGCGTGTGGCGGTGCCTGTGGCTCGTTGGGTTTCATGGACAGGTCGGAGTGGCGGGGCCGGAGGCGGAGTCGGCGCGCCGCAAACGGCGCGTCAGAGCGCACAGCGAATGGCGAACGCCCGTCCTTCGGACGCGGCCGGCCCGGCTTTGCGTCGCTACGGGGTTTCGGGCCTACGCGTCGAGCACCTTGGCGAGGAACTGGCCCGTGTAGGATTCGCCAACCTTTGCAACCTCTTCCGGCGTACCCGCGGCGATCAGTTCGCCGCCACCGGCCCCGCCTTCGGGTCCGAGGTCGATAACCCAGTCGGCGGTCTTGATCACGTCGAGGTTGTGCTCGATCACGACCACGGTGTTGCCCTGGTCGCGAAGCCGGTGCAACACGTCCAGCAGTTGTGAAATGTCGTGGAAGTGCAGTCCGGTCGTGGGTTCGTCCAGGATGTAGAGCGTTTTGCCAGTGCTTCGCTTGGAGAGTTCCCGGGACAACTTGACGCGTTGTGCTTCGCCGCCGGAAAGCGTGGTGGCACTTTGGCCGAGGCGCACGTAGGAGAGCCCCACGTCGACGAGGGTAGTGAGCTTGCGCTTCAACATGGGCACGGCGTCGAAGAACTCGTGAGCTTCCTCGATGGTCATGTCGAGGACTTCGTGGATGTTCTTGCCCTTGTAGCGCACTTCGAGGGTTTCGCGGTTGTAGCGCTTGCCCTTGCAAACGTCGCAGGGTACGTAGATATCGGGCAGGAAGTGCATCTCCACCTTGATGACGCCGTCGCCTTGGCAGGCCTCGCAACGCCCGCCCCGAACGTTGAAGCTGAACCGACCGGGTCGGTAGCCGCGGGCACGAGACTCCTGGGTTTGCGCGAACAGTTCCCGAATGGGCGTGAACAAGCCGGTGTAGGTGGCCGGATTGGATCGGGGCGTCCGGCCGATGGGACTCTGGTCGATGTCCACCACCTTGTCCAGGTTGTCGAGGCCTTCGATGTCGGCGTAGGGCTGAGCGGTGACGCTAATGGCGCCGTTCAGTTCCCGCGCGGTGATCGGGTAGAGGGTCTGGTTGACCAGTGTGGACTTGCCGGATCCAGAAACGCCTGTGACGCAGGTGAGCAACCCGACGGGAATGTCTACGGTCACGTCGCGAAGATTGTTCCCGCTCGCCTTGACCAACTTCAGGAGTCGCGTCTCATCGCACGGTGTCCGAACGCCGGGGGTCGCGATGGCGCGTTTGCCGGCAAGGTATTCGCCGGTAATGGACCGATCGCATTCGAGAACGTCGTCGAGCGGACCGGCGACCACGATCTCGCCGCCGTGTACCCCGGCACCCGGACCGATGTCGATGACGTGATCGGCGGTGCGGATGGCTTCCTCGTCGTGCTCGACCACCATCACGGTGTTGCCGAGGTCGCGCAGATGGGTGAGGGTTCGCAGCAGCCGGGCGTTGTCACGTTGGTGCAGACCGATGGAGGGTTCGTCGAGGATGTACATGACGCCCACCAAGCCGGCACCGATCTGGCTCGCGAGCCGGATGCGTTGGGCTTCTCCGCCCGACAGGGTCTCGGCGCTGCGGTCGAGGGTCAGGTAGTTGAGTCCTACGTCGACCAGGAACTGCAAGCGGGCCTGGATCTCCTTGACGATCTTCTCGGCGATCTCGCCCCGTTGGCCGGTGAGCTTCATCGAATTGAAGTGTTCAAGGATGGCCTCCACGGATCCTTTCGTCAGCATCGGTAGCGCTGCACCCTCGATGTAGACGTGGCGCGACTCCTCCTTCAGACGCGAGCCGTTGCAGGCCGGGCAGGCACGCACCGTGAGATAACGGGTGAGGCTCTCCCGCACCATGCTTGACTCGGTCTCCCGATAGCGCCGGTCCATGTTGGGAATGACGCCCTCGAAACGATGCCGGCGGACGATCTTGTCGCCCCGGTCGTTGATGTAGCTGAAGTCGATGCGCTCGTTTCCGGAGCCGTACAGAATCGCATCCTTGTGCGCTTTCTTGAGCCGCTTGTAGGGTCGGTCGATATCGAAGCCATAGTGTCGCGATAGCGACTTGAGCATGTGGAAGTAGTAGACGTTTCGCCTATCCCAGCCCCGTATCGCGCCCTCTGCCAAGGTGAGGTCGGCGTCGGCGACCACGAGGTCGGGGTCAAAATACTGTTTCACCCCCAGGCCGTCACAGGCGGTACACGCGCCCGCCGGGTTGTTGAAGGAGAACATGCGCGGCTCGAGCTCGCTGATGCTGTAGCCGCACTCCGGGCAGGCGAAGCGGGCGCTGAAGGTCAGGTCTTCGCGGTCCTCCGCATCCAGGAAGCTGACCACGGCGACGTCTTCGCCAAGCTGCAACGCCGTCTCGAACGACTCCGCCAAGCGTTGCTGGGCATCGTCACGGACCCGCAGGCGATCGACCACGGCTTCGATGGTGTGCTTCTTGTTCTTATCGAGATCCGGCGGGTGGTCGAGGTCGGTGACGATGCCGTCGATGCGAGCGCGGATGAAGCCGTTGGCGGTGAGTTCCGAGAATACGTGCTGATGCTCGCCCTTGCGGTCTCGGATCACCGGTGCGAGGACCATGATCCGCAGTCCCTCCGGTACCGCGATTACCTGGTCGACCATCTGGCTGACGGTCTGTGCGTCGAGGGGATGGCCATGAACGGGACAGCGCGGTTCACCGACGCGCGCGAACAGGAGCCGCAGGTAGTCATAGATCTCGGTGATCGTGCCGACCGTAGAACGGGGGTTGTGGGACGTGGATTTCTGTTCGATCGAGATCGCCGGGGACAAGCCCTCGATGTGGTCGACGTCGGGTTTTTCCATCATGGACAGGAACTGTCGGGCGTAGGCCGACAGAGACTCGACATAGCGGCGCTGGCCCTCGGCATAGAGGGTATCGAAGGCCAACGAGGACTTTCCGGAGCCGGACAAGCCGGTGATGACGACGAGCTTGTCGCGGGGAATGTCGAGATCGACGTTCTTGAGGTTGTGGGTGCGCGCGCCGCGTACGGCGATATTCGTTAGACCGGGCGTTTCCGAAGTCCCGTTGTGGAGGCGATGGCTACCCGCAGGCTCTGGCAACGCGCTGATTTTCTTTGACTTTGCGCGTGGCTTCGCCAAGTTCGGACACCTTCGAGTAAAACACCCCAACTTACGCCGATGGTGCTCTACGGGCAATAGCCGCTTGCCTTGAAGGAACGTTTTGCCGCAGTCGCCGGGGGCAATGGCTTACACCGGCTTTGGGCGATATCCCTATGGTTCGCAGGCTCGAAGGGCTTACACTCTTTGCGTAGTCACTTGGTAGCGGAGCGGACATGGCCCGGGGCGTCAACAAAGCCATTCTCATCGGCAATCTCGGCAGGGATCCGGACGTGCGGTACACCCAGGACGGTCGCGCGGTGACGAATTTCAGTATTGCTACCTCGGAACAGTGGCGTGACCGGACCACGAACGAGCAGCAAGAGCGGACGGAGTGGCATCGCGTGGTGTGTTTCGGCCGGCTGGCGGAAATCACGGGCGAGTATCTGCGCCGTGGCTCGAAGGTTTATATCGAAGGGCGCTTGCAGACCCGCTCCTGGGAACGTGACGGTCAAACCCACTACACGACCGAGGTCGTCGCCAACGAGATGCAAATGCTCGACAGCCGCGGCGGTGGCGGAGGTATTGGCCGGCCGGATGACGGGGGCGGGTACCCCGAACGAGGTGGCGGTTCGTCCGAGCGCGAGGGACGCGACCAGACTCGCCCCAGCCCTCCGCCGTCATCGCCTAAGCCGGCTGCCGACTCCGACGATTTCGAGGACGACATTCCGTTCTAGGGGTTGCGCCACAGACACGTAGGGGACGCCCTTGTGGCGTCCCGTGTCTGTTGTGACCGAGTCGTGTCGAAACATGCGGGCGGGGACAAGCCCTGCCTCTACGAGCCTATGCGCGGCTGGCCTCGCGGTCTTCGCGGGCGGGTGCACGACCGTTCCGCCCGCATCCGCCGCGCCAGAAGACGGCGGCTTCGAGATAGCGGTGCGCAATCTGGAGATATCGCCGAAACGCCACTCCTGCGGCGAGCTCGCCGGGCCGCTCGCGCGATTCGATCTGCTCGAACGTCGAGATGCCGAAGGAGATGACAGACTCGTAGTGCCGGGCGACGGACACTTCGCGCCGACAGATCGTCAGGCGAGAGCCAGCAGGGCGACACCCAGCGCCACGCGGTAGATCACGAAGGGCGTCATGCCTACGCGTTCGACAAAACGGATGAACACGGTGATGCAGGCGAAGGCGCTTGCGCCGGCAAGGGCGAACCCCAAGCCTAGGTCGATCCATGGCAGGGGCGTATCGGGACTGGCGTCCACCACGGTGTAGATTGCGGCGCCGACGATTGCCGGGATCGCCAGCAGGAACGAGAACCGCGCGGCGGCGGGACGCGCAAGACCCAGCGCCAGGGCTGCGGCGATCGTGATTCCGGATCTCGAGGTGCCCGGAACCAGTGCGACGGCCTGCGCGAGGCCGATCAGCGTGGCTTGAAGATAGCTTGGGGTGATGCGTTCGCCGCGATGCCGGTCGGCGAGCCACAGCGCGATGCCAAACGCGATCGTGGCCGCCGCGATGACCGTCGTCGATCTCAGGTGCGACTCGATCGGGGTCTTGAAGAAGAAGCCGACGATGACGATGGGGAGTGTGGCGACGCCGACTTTCGCCAATAGATCCAGGTTGTCGTCCCACCGGCGGTGCACCGCCAACGAAACCCCGCTCCGCGCGAAACCCATTAGATCGCGGCGGAAGTACGCGGTTACGGCGACAAGCGTGCCGAGATGGACAACGACGTCGAAGGCGATTCCTTGGTCGGGCCAGTCGGTTAGCGCAGCGGGAAGAATCAAATGCGCGGAACTCGAAACCGGCAGGAATTCGGTGATCCCCTGGATGAGCGCCAGGACGACGATCTGCGGCAGACTGAGTGACGGTTCCATGATCGAAGTCTACGGGTGCGGCGTACGGTTGTGGAAAGCCGTTGGCCGCCAGTTGCACGCGCCTGAACCGGGCTAGACGTGCGCCGTGGAAGTTTCGCGACAAGCGACTCCCAACGCGACCGCAGGGTCGCGCTAGGGCTTGGGGCTTCGGCGTTTGTCCGATGGAGGTGATATGGTTGAGACGATGCCCGATCGTCGACAGATTCCGCTGTTTCCGCTAGGCCACGTACTGTTCACCGGCGGTCGGCTACCCCTGCAGATCTTCGAACCCCGTTACCTCGACCTGGTGGGGCGATGCATGAAAACGCGCACGGGTTTTGGCGTGGTTCTGATCCGCGAAGGCACGGAGACGTTCGCCGGGTCAGGTCCGCCGTCGTTGTTCAACATCGGCACCTACGCCCGGATCGTTGACTTCAGCCAGCTTGCCAACGGCGTGTTGGGCATTGTCTGTATGGGCAGCGACAAGTTCCGTATTGAACGATCGTGGGAAGCGCCCGATCACCTGGTGATGGCCGAGGTTGACTTCCTTGCCGAGGAGCCGCACAGCCAGTTGGGAGAGGAGTTTTCTTCGCTTGTCGACACGCTTCGCGTACTCGTCAAGCACCCGATGATCGAGAAACTCGATCTTGAAATCGACTACGACGATGCGCGGTCGGTTAGCTGGCGGCTGGCGGAGCTCCTGCCGTTGGAAGCCGAGACCCGGCAAAGCCTGCTTCAGATGCAATCGCCTAGGGAACGCTTGGTCGAGATCAGACGTCTCATCACGAAGTTGAAGGGTTGACGGCGGTGTGAAGGCGATTCTCGGTGGCACGTTTGACCCGGTTCATCTCGGCCATCTCCATGCGGCCCGGCGTGCCCAAGCGGCCCTGGCTATCCCGAACGTCACGTTGTTGCTGGCGGCCCGGCCCGGGCATCGCGCCGACCCCCTGGCGGGCATCGACGACCGGTGGCAAATGTTGCGCCTCGCAACGCGGCGAACTCCCGACCTGCTGGCATCCGACCTGGAAATCGTCCGGCCGGGTCCGTCGTACACGGTCGACTCGCTCAGCGAACTCCGTGGCACGGAGCCGTTGGTCTGGTTGATTGGCCGGGACGCGCTGGCCGACGTCCCATCCTGGCATCGCGCGGGTGAACTAGCCACGCTCTGCCACTTCGTCGTTCTGGACCGACCCGGCCACGATCGGTCCGTGCCATTCGTACCCCGGGGTTTCGAGATCGTCGACAAGGTTTCGGATCTCGTCGAGCGCCCATGCGGTGGCCTTTTCTGCCTGCGCAACGCCATGCTCGACGTTTCCGCAAGCGAAGTGCGTCGGATCGTGGCTGAAGGCGGCGATGCGAGGGCGTTGCTACCGTCCGATGTGTGGACATATATTTGGCGACGAGGTCTGTACCGGTCCTGCGGAGGCGAACGCGGGCGGGCCCAGCCTTAAGGAGCGATGCCGTCAAGACCAGTGAATTGAACGACCCAGGGGTTGGTCAGCCTCGCGACGGTTCGAACCGACGCAAGGCCGACAAAGGCGTCGGGAGTTGGGAGGCGGGGCCAGACACCGGGCCCGCGAGGCTTTTGGCGGCGCTCGTCGTGGCCGCGGTTGACGACCGCAAGGGCGTCGATCCGGTGGCGTTGGACGTGTCCGAGCTGACCGAGTTGACCGATACGATGGTGATCGTAACGGGAACGTCCAACCGTCACGTCAAGGCGATTGTCGACAACGTTCTAGTGGCGGCGAAGCGAAGCGGGGCCGAAATACTCGGCACGGAAGGTCGTGAACAGAACGACTGGGTACTGATCGATCTTGCCGATGTCGTTGTCCACGTCATGAGTACCGAAGCACGTCGCTTCTACGATTTGGAACGCCTTTGGGAGCAACCGGAACAGTCCGTGGGGCAAGCGTCCGCATCCAAGGCCGGTGCTCAAGACGGGTCGTTGAGCCATTGAAGCTCAGAATCCTCACGGTTGGAAAAGCGCCAGGATGGATCGACGAAGGGTTTTCCGAATACGCTCATCGATTGTCCTTGGAGAAGCTCGAACTGGTCGTCGTGTCGGCGCGGCGCGGACAGACCAACGAGCAACGACTGCTCGACGCCGTGCGCGAACGGGAGATGCTGGTCGCGCTGGACCGGTGCGGAACGGCGGTCTCGAGCGAAGACCTAGCGGCCCTCATGGCCGAGTGGCGGATGCAGGGTCGCGATGTCGCCTTTCTTGTGGGCGGTGTCGAAGGATTGGGACCGCAGGCACGGCAACGAGCGAACCACGTGCTGTCGTTGTCCAATCTGACTTTGCCCCATCTTCTGGTCAGGGTCGTGCTTGCCGAACAGTTGTATCGAGCGGCCATGATTCTCGCGGGTCATCCGTACCACCGATGAGTACGGCCCGGACCAAGGTGCAGGTCTGATGATTCGGACTATTCCTGGTTGGAATGCTGCCAAGGACGTGTTCAATCGCGACCGTGCTCGACAGCGTGCGCAACTGAAAGACGTCGACCAGGAACGCCGCGACTTCGCGTCGCGTACCTTGGTGGTGTTCTTGGTGGTTGCGGTGATGTGCTGCGTGCTGATCGCCCGCATGGTGTGGCTTACGGTGTTCAAGCACGACGAGTACCGCACGATATCGGAGGACAACCGCATCCAAATGTTCGGCGTACCGCCGCCGCGGGGTCGAATCTATGATCGCGGGGGCGACCTCTTGGCCGACAATGTGCCCGTGTTCTCGGTTTTCGTAATCCCGGAACTTACCGAGGACGTAGACGCCACGCTGTCCGAGATCGGCGCGTTGGTCGAGCTATCGGACGAAGAGATCGAGGCGTTCCACACGCTGGCGAGCGAGAGCTATCCGCACTCGCCCATCCGGGTCAAGCTGCACATCTCCCCCGAGGAACGCGCCGTCATCGAGGTCAACCGTCACCGTCTGACCGGTGTCCAGGTCAAACCGGACACGGTTCGACACTACCCCTACGGCGAGGTAATGGCCCACGCGGTCGGGTCCGTCCGGCGCAAGACACCCGAGGACATCCGGCGACTGGACCGGCGGCGCTACAGCCGCACCCAGTTCGTCGGAAGGCGTGGCATCGAGGCCTTCTACGAGCACTCGCTGCACGGCGAACCGGGCTCGCGACAGGTCGAGGTCGATGCCCATGGCCGGGAGCAACGCGAACTTGACCGGAATCCGCCGATCCCGGGCGAGAACCTCACCTTGCATCTTGACTCGTCGCTGCAGGTGGCCGCTGCGCAGGCCCTTGGCGATCGTCGCGGGGCGGTGGTGGCCATTGATCCGCGTTCAGGCGGCATTCTCGCCATGGCGAGCGAGCCGGGCTACGATCCCAACCTGTTCGTCACCGGAGTGGATCCAACGGTATACGACGAGTTGGCCAACTCGCCGAGGAAACCGCTGTTCAACCGTGCTACGAATGGCCGCTATGCGCCCGGTTCCACCTTCAAACCCGTCGTGGGTCTCGCTGCGTTGGCCGCGGGGGTCACCGATTGGGAGCGCACGATCGTCGACAATGGCGAATACCGGCTTCCCAACAGCCGCAGGGTTTTCCGGGACTGGAGCTGGACTAAGTCCAATACCGGCGGCCAAGGGGTGGTCGACCTGCACAGGGCGATCTACCGTTCCTCCAACGTTTATTTCTACGACCTCGGGGCCAAGTTGCCGGTGGACGCGTTGCCGCGTTTCGCCGCGCAGCTTGGCTACGGACGCGTCTTGTCCATCGACGTGGCGGACGCCGCTCCCGGATTGCTGCCGGACAGCGAGTGGAAGATGGGTGCCCGGGGCGAAGGCTGGTACCCGGGCGACAACCTGAACCTGTCGATAGGTCAGGGCGACTTGCTCGCCACGCCGCTGCAACTCGCGACCGTCGCCGCGATCATCGCCAACCGGGGCCGGGTGGTCCGACCACGGATGCTGCTCGGCAATGATGCGGATCTATCCGAGTTCGAGGGTGGCGAGGAACAATCCCAGGTGGTCGGACTCGGTGCCGGGGGCACGGGGCTTGGCGCCGATGACTGGCAGAAGATGGTCGAAGCCATGGAAGCCGTCGTGCATAGGGGCAACCAGGGCTACCGGCAAAACGGTACGGCTTGGGCATATATCGGTCAGGACATCGCGTACCGAATGGCCGGCAAATCCGGAACGGCCCAGGTGGTGGGAATCGCCCAGGGCGAGGAGTACGACGAAGAGGAGCTTGACGAATTCAGCCGCAAGCACGCGTGGTTTATCGCCTTCGCCCCGGTAGACGAGCCCCGGATTGCCGTTTGCGTGCTCGTTGAGAACGGCGGCAGCGGCAGCTCCGTGGCGGGGCCGGTAGCAAGAGAGGTCATCGACCACTACCTGTTGCCGGCACTGGCGTCGTCGTCGCCTTCGACGGACCAAGTGCGACCGGGAGCATCGCGACCGGACGCGGTTGTTTCACGCGAGGTCGGCGTGGCTGCGCCGGAGGTGGAGTCGGCTCTGCCCTGGGGCACTTCCGAATCCATGGCGTTGGCCAGCGAGTCGGGTCGGCCCCCGGGGAATTGAACGGTGCCCTCGGACTACGCGCACACACTCCCTATCGGCGGTGTCCCGGGGCGCGCGCTGACCCGGCTGCGTCTCGACCCCTGGCTGCTGCTTGGACTCGGTTCAATCGTTGCTTTCGGTTTGCTGGTCCTCTACAGCGCGTCGCACAGGGATCTCGGGACGCTCGCCAGCCAGGTGCTGCGCATCGGGGCCGCTTTCGCGGTGATGGTCGTTGCCGCGCAACTGAACCCCCGGGTCTACCTGCGTTGGGCTCCGGCGATCTACCTTCTTGGAATCGTGCTGTTGATTGCCGTGCTGCTCTTCGGCACGACCGCGAAGGGTTCGCAACGTTGGCTCGATCTTCCGGGACTTCCGAGCTTCCAGCCTTCCGAGTTGATGAAACTGGCGGCTCCGCTGGCGATTGCCTGGTACTTCCACGCACGGCCGCTGCCGCCGCGCATCCGCCACGTGCTGGTGGCCCTTGCGCTTTGCATCTTGCCGACCGCGCTGATCGTGCCGCAACCCGACCTGGGCACGGGGGTGATGGTGGCGGCGGGCGGTGTTGCGGTGATCGTCATGTCGGGCATTCGCTGGCGTGTCGTGGGTGGAATGACAGTGCTGGCCGCCCTTGCGTCCCCGGCGCTTTGGTTCGTCATGACCCCTTACCAGAAAGGGCGAGTGCTGACATTTCTCGATCCGGAGCGACAACCTCAGGATGCCGGCTGGAACATCATTCAATCGAAGGCCGCCATCGGCTCAGGCGGGTTCTCGGGGAAGGATCTGTTCAACGGTACCCAGAGCCAGCTCGATTTCCTGCCCGAGAGCCAAACGGACTTCATCATTGCGGTGATCGGTGAGGAACTCGGGTTGGTGGGCATCACCTTGCTCCTGGTTCTCTACCTGCTCGTGGTGGCCCGTGCCATGCTGATGGCAACCGAAGCCCAGGACACGTTCGGACGATTGGCTGCTGGTGGTCTGACCTTGGTGTTCTTCGCCTATGTGTTCGTCAACGTCGGCATGGTATCCGGGCTTCTGCCGGTGGTCGGTGTACCGCTTCCCTTGGTCAGCTATGGAGGCACGTCGGCGGTAACGCTGTCGCTCGGTTTCGGCATCGTCATGTCCATCTATGCGCATGGGAACCGGTAGCAAGGGGGCGTTGTTGCCGTCACAACGCCGGCGTTTGTTCAAGTAGACTAGGAGGTCGTCGGATTCGCCGCTAGCGGCAGCCCGTCGAGGACGACTCCGGTACTCCGGAGACGCGCTAGTAGAAGCACTGGTAAAGGAGGACCTCGATAGGTGCTACCGGCAATGGAACAGTCCGGAATTCGCTCCCTGGCGTGCCGTGCGATCCTCGCTGCGGTTCTCGCCTTCCCCGCCGGGTGCGTACGGGCCGACTACTCGACCCGGGCGGAGGTCGTTGACTATATCGACGGGCTCGTGTCCGAACACGGTTTCCACAGGGATTGGCTGGTCGACGTGTTCACGGGTGCCGAAAAAAGCGCCGAGGTGATCCGCAAGATCTCGAGACCCGCCGAGAAGGCACTGGCTTGGCACCAATACCGGGGGATCTTCCTCACGGACAAGCGCACCGCCGGGGGTGTCGAGTTTTGGAAAACACATCGGGAAGCCCTCGACGCCGCGAGGGATCGCTACGGCGTACCGGCTGAAATCGTGGTCGCCATCATCGGCGTGGAGACTTTCTACGGTCGAATTCTCGGCAGTCACCGCGTCATCGACGCGCTGGCGACCCTGGCGTTCGACTACCCGCGACGGGCCGCGTTCTTCAAAAGCGAGTTGACCGAATTCCTACTCTTGGTCCGGGAGGAGGACAAGGATCCCTTCGCCCCCGTGGGTTCGTACGCAGGCGCCATGGGCTACGGACAGTTCATCTCGTCGAGCTACCGAAACTACGCGGTCGACTTCGACGGCGATGGCCGTCGCGACATCTGGTCGAACAAAACGGATGCGATCGGCAGCGTCGCCAACTACTTCGCACGGCACGGGTGGAAGGGCGAAGAACCGGCGGCCGTCCGGGTCGAGATTGGCGATGATCGGGTACTCGAGCTTGCCGATACCGGTCTGGAACTCACGCATACCGTGAGCGAACTGCGGAAGCGGGGTGCCGTTGTGCCGAACGCGATTGAAGATGCGGAAAAGGCAGCCTTGTTCACGATGGAGTTGGCGGCGAGCCGGGAGTACTGGCTGGCACGACACGATTTCTACGTGATCACCCGGTACAACCGAAGTGCAATGTACGCGCTCGCGGTATTGCAGTTGAGCGAAGCAATCCGGTCGGGCTTCGAGGGCGCGAGTCGACAGTGACGGTTCCTCGTCGCATGGCACGGGATGGATCCCGGTCGCGCATGCCGGTGCGTTGGCGGGTCCGGCAATTGGCCGGGCGTTTCCCGTGCGGTGCAGCGCTCGTGGCCGTGGTCGTCGGCGGTTGCGCCACCGCTCCGACACCGGCTTCCGTTGAGCCCGAACCCAAGGTGGTGGCCAGTGACCCGGTCATCATCAAGGACTCGGCACCGGCCGCGCCGCCGCCGTCGCTGGCCAACTTGCCCGATCCCGTCGTGCGCAACGATCCCAAGAGCCGGCGCGGCAACAACCCTTACGTGGTTTTCGGCAAGCACTACCAGGTCATGGATAGCGCAGCGGGTTACGACCAGGTCGGACGGGCGTCTTGGTACGGCACGAAGTTCCACGGTCGAACCACGTCGAGCGGGGAGCCCTACGACATGTACGAATTGACAGCGGCGCACCGCAGTTTGCCCATACCCACATATGCGCGTGTTACCAACCTGCACAATGGCAAGAGTTCGATCGTCCGGATCAACGACCGTGGACCTTTCCACCCGGAGCGGATCATCGACCTTTCCTATGCCGCCGCCGTGAAGCTTGGTTTCGAGCGAACGGGCACGGCGCGGGTACGTGTCGAATCGCTGGCGGCAACGTCGGCGGCTGACGAACGACGTGCGTCGCGCGTCGCGCGGTTCTTCGTGGATACAGGCATCTACGCCAACGCGTCCAGTGCACGTGGTGCGCGGGACGAAGTCACTGCCCTGACGTCCAGGAACGCGTTCGTCGTGCGGGTGGAGGACACCTTCGCCGTGCGGATCGGGCCGTTCGCAACATTCGAAGCAGCGGAACGACTACAGTCCTTGCTTGTCTTCGCGGATCGGCCGAGGCCGGTCATTCTTACCGAGACGGCATACCCGCCTTGGTCCCGGGGCGTTTCTCCGGTTGCCCATTCGGCCACCGCGACGCCGTGAGCCAGTGGAAGCAGCCAATCAGGAACAGTCGATTCAGGAGTAAGCCATGAGTACATCCGCGTCTGCGCGCAGAATACGAACGGTTGCGGCCACGGTGGTCATCTTGGTAACCGCGACCGTTCAAGGCGCACCCGCCATCGTCCCGGATCCGCCTTCGATTTCCGCCAAGAGCTATATCCTCATGGACGGTCAAACACGAACGGTGCTGGCCGAGCGCGACAGCGACGAGCCGTTGCCGCCGGCGAGTCTCACCAAGATCATGACGAGTTTCGTGGCGGCTGCGGAGTTGTCGGCTGGACGCATCGCCCTCGACGACCAAGTGCCCATAAGCGTCAAGGCATGGCGCACCAGTGGTTCGAAGATGTTCGTCCGCGAGGGAACTGAGGTTTCGCTGAACGATCTATTGCGGGGGATCATCATCGTCTCCGGCAACGACGCAAGCGTTGCGGTTGCGGAATACATAGCCGGCGCCGAAGACGCGTTCGCGGACATGATGAATATGCATGCGAAGGATCTCGGGATGACCGCGTCCCGGTTCGTGAACGCGTCGGGACTGCCCGACGACGGCCACTACTCCTCAGCCAAGGACATGGCCATCCTGTCGGCCGCGCTCATCGAGCGATTTCCGGATCACTATCGCATGTATTCGGAGAAGTCGTTCCAATACGGCGAGATCGAACGTCCGCAGGTGAACCGCAACCGGTTGCTGTGGCGCGACAAATCCGTGGATGGCGTCAAGACGGGTATGACCGAGGCGGCTGGCTATTGCTTGGTTGCTGCTGCGCTTCGCGAAGGAACGCGCTTGATCGCCGCCGTCATGGGGTCCGAGAACGACGAGGATCGACTGCGCGATACCCAAAAGCTCCTTGCCTACGGTTTTCGGTATTTTGAGACCCACGATCTCTACGGTGGCGGGGAACCGCTCGCCACGCCGAGGGTATGGTACGGGACGGTAGAGGAAGTGACTGTGGGCATCGACGCACCGATCCGCATAACCGTACCCCGTGGTCGCTACGATGATCTCAGCGCCGTTCTCGACATCCCGGACGGCATCGAGGCGCCCATTGCCGAGGGTGATACGTTGGGCGTGGTTCGGGTCACACTCGACGATGAGGTCTTGGCCGAGCGTAGTCTGCTGGCCCAGACGGCGGTTCCCGAGGCCGGGTTTTTCTCGCGCCGGGGTGACGACCTGGAGCGGTTTGTGAGTGGCCTGTTCTCCGATTCCGACGAAGAGAAAGCGCCGAACCCCGGCACATCGCCGAAAGCCGATGCGCCGACGGACCCCGATGTACCGCTGGATACCGATGCGCCAACGGAGTCCTAACTAGGGTTCCGATTCCGAATAGCCGTGACCCTATAGCGAGGATGTGCCGCCCTCAAAACGAGTACTAAGCCAAGCCACCCGGTTGGTTGTTCGGCGCGGACGATGTCATGTTATTTCGGACGCGGCACACTGGCACTATCATCGGTCGGAGTGGCTGGGCCGGAGGCGGCGTCGGCGCACAGCGAGTGCGAAGCGCCGCAGCCATGAGGCGCGCTTATGGGTGATGCAGACCAGTGACACGTCTTGTTGTCAGGAATCTCGGGTGCGACACCGCCTACGAGAAGGTGTTTCGGGCGATGCGCACGTTCACCGATGCCCGAGGTGAAACAACCGCGGATGAATTGTGGCTTACCGAGCATGCACCGGTGTTCACGCAGGGCCAAGCGGGGCGGGAGGAATTCCTGCTGGCGCCAGGTGACATTCCCGTCGTTCAGAGCGACCGCGGCGGCCAGGTGACCTATCACGGCCCCGGCCAAATCGTGGGCTACCTGATGTTCGACCTGAGACGGTTGGGCTTGAGTGTGCGTACCCTGGTTCGCAACATCGAAGCCAGCATAGTCGCGTTGCTCGCCGACTACGGTATCGCTGCGGCGGGCCGTCCGGACGCGCCGGGCGTTTACGTGGGTCGGGACAAGATCGCGGCGTTGGGGTTGCGGGTACGCCGTGGATACAGCTACCACGGCTTGAGCCTCAACGTCGATGTGGATCTGACGCCATACGCCCGCATCGTTCCGTGCGGCCTGATGGGCACCGGCGTGACGACGATGGCCGCGTTGACGGGTGGATGTTCCGTGGCGGAAGTGACGCCCCGGTTGGTCGACAAGCTGGCGACGCAATACGGCTTCGACCGGGTCGACCCCGTAGTCGGACTGCACGCCTGCTCGGTCCTGGCGCCAGGCACGCCATCGGGTAGGTCGTGCGTTTGATGCGACCCAACATTCTCTTTGCCTTTGCGGACGATTGGGGTCGTTACGCCCGTGCCTACGCCAAGCACGAAGGCCCGGGATCCCTGAACGAACTGATCGAGACCCCGAACTTCGACCGGATCGCCGCCGAGGGCGCGCTGTTCCTGAACGCCCTGGTTCCCGCGCCATCCTGCACCCCCTGTCGCAGTTCCATCCTGGCGGGCCAGTACTTCTGGCAGACGGGTCTCGGCGCGATCCTGCAGGGCGCGGTTTGGGACGAGACAATTCCGACGTTTCCCCTCGAACTGGAGAAGAACGGCTATTTCGTCGGCTACCAGTACAAGGTTTGGAGCCCGGGAAGGACCCTCAATGCACCGATCGGTGCAGCCCGCACGCGCTACGAGCCGGCCGGTCGGGACTTCAATCAGTTCTCGCATTGGGTCACGGCCAACGCGGCGACGCTCGGTACCGAAGGTGCGAAGCAGGCGCTTTACGACGAGACTCGGGAGAACTTTCGCGCGTTCCTCGCCGCGCGAGCGAATGATCGGCCGTTCTGCTATTGGTGGGGACCGACGAATACCCACCGAACGTGGGAACGCGGTTCCGGAAAGGCGTTGTGGGGGATCGAGCCGGATGCTCTGGAGGGCAGGTTGCCGGGATTTCTGCCGGATGTACACGAAATCCGGGAAGACGCCGCCGACTATCTCGGCGAGTGTCAGGCCCTCGACAAGGGCTTGGGCATTCTGTGCGAAGAGCTAGTCGCCATCGGCGAGTGGGACAACACACTGGTCGTGGTTAGCGGCGATCACGGCATCCCCGGCATGCCGCGGGCCAAGTGCAACTTGTACGACATCGGCTGCGAAGTTGCCCTGGCGGTGCGGTGGCCCGAGCGTACCCGCGCGGGCCGGGTCGTCGACGACTTCGTGAACCTGATGGACTTGGGGCCGACGTTTTGCGAAGCCGGCGGCATCAACATCCCCGACAGCATGACGGGCAGGAGCCTCATACCGATCCTTGAAGCCCCCGGCAGCGGCCAGGTTGACGCTTCCCGCGATTGCGTCGTCACGGGTCGGGAGCGTCATGTCGCGTTTGCCCGTGAAGGCCATCTGCCGTATCCGCAGCGGTCACTACGGACGAAGGATTTCATCTATATCGTCAACTTCGAGCCGGATCGTTGGCCGATGGGCGACCCCAAGGGACTCGACGACCCTCGAGCGCAGGCACCCGACTACCCGACGCTTGCCTCGAACACCTTCGCGGCCTACGCGGACTTCGACGCCAGTCCGACCAAGGCATGGATGATCCATCACCGCGAGGAACTCGATGTCGAGCCGCTATACGACTTGGCTTTCGGGAAGCGACCGCGGGAGGAACTCTACGATCTCAACGAAGACCCGGACTACATGAACAACGTGGCCGAGGATCCTCGATACGCGAACGTGCGGGGTCTGATGGAGGCCCGCCTCCTTGCGATCCTCGAGGAGCAGGATGACCCGAGATTGATGGAGCAGCCGTGTCGCTATGAACTCGAACCCTACGCCGGTCCTCCCTAGCTATAGCTAACGAACGGTCCCCCGTGCGTCGTAGGGGCCGCCCTTGCGGCGGCCCGTCGAGACGAACCCGCGCCAGCGCTATTCCTCTTCTTCGAGGTCCTCTTCGTCGTCCTCGAGTTCCCGGCCGACCAATTCGATGTAGGCCATCGGCGCGGCATCGCCTTGCCGGAAGCCGGCTCTCAAGATCCGCGTGTAACCGCCGGGCCGGTCTTCGTAGCGGGGCCCGAGTTCCGAGAAGAGCTTGCCGACGGCCGCCTTGCTGCGTAGTCGGCTAAAGGCAAGGCGCCGATTGGCGACGCTGTCGTTCTTGGCGAGGGTAATCAAAGGCTCGGCTACACGCCGGAGCTCCTTCGCCTTGGGCACGGTCGTCTTGATGACTTCGTGCTCGAAAAGCGATGCGGACATGTTGGCGAACATCGCCTTTCGATGCGCGCTGGTGCGGTTCAGTTGTCGTCCGCTCTTTCGATGTCTCACGGTCAGTCGTCCTTCTCAAGGTCCGTCAGGACACTCCTTCGCGCAGGCTCGCGGGCGGCCACTTCTCGATCCGCATGCCGAGACCAAGGCCCCGGGACGCGAGTACATCCTTGATCTCGGTGAGCGACTTGCGGCCGAGGTTCGGCGTCTTTAGCAACTCGACCTCGGTGCGCTGGATCAGGTCTCCGATGTAGTAGATGTGTTCCGCCTTTAGGCAGTTCGCCGAGCGAACCGTCAGTTCGAGATCGTCAACGGGACGTAGCAGTATCGGATCTACCTCGTCCTTTTCTTCCTCGACGGTTGTCTCGCCTTCCTTGTCGAAGTCGACGAACACCGCCAGTTGCTGCTGCAGAATGGTAGCGGCGCGACGGATCGCCTGCTCCGGGTCGATCGTACCGTTGGACTCGATGTCGAGAATGAGCTTGTCTAGGTCGGTGCGTTGTTCGACCCGAGCGCTCTCCACCGTGTACGCGACCCGTCGCATCGGGCTGTAACTGGCGTCGAGACGAAGGACACCGATTGGTCGGGTTTCCTCTTCCTCTTCGGTCTTGTACTCCACGGGCTGGTAACCCCGGCCCCGGGTGACCTTGGCTTCCAACTCGATGCTACCGTTCTCGTTCAGGGTGCAGATGACGTGATCTGGGTTCGCGATTTCCACATCGCCGGTGAGTTGGAAGTCGCCTGCCATGACCTCTCCCGGACCGTTTTTGGTCAGTCGAATGGTCGCGGCGTCGCCGCCGGGCAGGCGAACGGCAACGCCCTTGAGATTCAACAGGATGTCGATCACATCCTCTTGTACACCGTCCATGGCGGTGTATTCGTGCTCCACGCCACGAATCTGGACTTCCGTGATCGCCGCACCGGGCATGGACGACAGCAGGATGCGCCGCAGGGTGTTGCCAAGAGTGTGGCCGAAGCCACGCTCAAGCGGTTCCAGCGTCACCCGGGCATGGGTGTCGCTCACCTCGTCGACGTCGATGTGTCGAGGAGTGAGAAACTCGGTTGCCGACTGTGGCATGGATTTCCTCCGCGAAAAAACGGTTACTTGGAGTACAACTCGACGATCAGGTTCTCGTTGATCTCGCCGGGTAGCTCCGAACGGTCGGGATCGCGCTTGTAGATCCCTTCCATCTTGTCGGGGTCGACGTCGATCCACTCGACCGGGCCGCGTTGGCTGGCAAGTTCGAGGGCTTGTCGTATCCTGAGTTGTGTTCGCTTGGACTCGCGAACGGCGACGGCGTCTTCGGGCGTGACCTGGTAGGACGGAATGTTGACCACGGAACCGTTGACGACGATGGCCCGATGCGAAACCAGTTGGCGACTCTCCGCGCGCGTGCAGCCGTAACCCATCCGGTAGACGACATTGTCCAGCCTGCGTTCCAGGAGACGGAGCAGGTTCTCGCCGGTCGCGCCTTTCTGCCGATCGGCCTTCTTGTAGTAGTTGCGGAACTGCTTTTCCAGCACGCCGTAGAAGCGGCGCACTTTCTGCTTCTCCCTAAGTTGTACGGCAAAGTCCTTGACCTTCTGGCGTCGCGCGGCACCATGCTCGCCGGGAATCGTGTCCGCCCGGCATTTCGAGTCGAGCGGCCGGATGCCGCTCTTCAAGAACAAATCCGTACCCTCGCGTCGCGAGAGCTTCAGTTTCGGTCCCAGATATCTAGCCATTTGTCAGACCCGCCGACGTTTCGGAGGACGGCAGCCGTTGTGGGGAATCGGCGTGACATCCGAGATGCTGTTGATCTTCAAACCGGCGGCGTTCATTGCGCGGACCGCCGACTCGCGCCCGGGGCCGGGCCCCTTGACGAACACGTCGACACTCTTCATGCCGTACTGTTCCATGGCACTGTTTGCCGCGCGTTCCGATGCCACCTGTGCGGCGAACGGCGTGCTCTTCCGCGAGCCCCGGTATCCGGACCCGCCCGCCGTTGCCCAGCACAGCGCGTTACCCTGCCGGTCCGTGATGGTGATGATCGTGTTGTTGAACGAGGCATGCACGTGCGCGACGCCATCTGTGACAATGCGTCGGCCCTTGCGGCTCCTCGTCGTGGTTGCTGTCGCCATGTTGGCCTATTCCGTCTCCCTTCGTTGGCAAGTGCGGGCTATTTTCTGATCAAGCGGGGCGGACCCTTCCGGGTTCGCGCGTTGGTGTGGGTGCGCTGACCGTGTACCGGCAGTCCCCGGCGGTGCCGCATACCCCGATAGCAGCCGAGATCCATGAGCCGTTTGACGTTCAATTGCGTCTCGCGACGGAGATCCCCTTCGATGGCCACCTTGGAAACTTCCGCGCGTAGCTTGTCGAGATCGTCTTCCCCGAGTTCGCCGATACGGGCGGTTGGATTCACGCCGACCGCGTCGCACATCCTGCGCGCACTCGAGCGACCGACCCCGAAAATGTAGGTGAGAGAGATCTCCGCGTGCTTGTTGTCTGGGATATTGATGCCCGCGATTCGTGCCACTGTTTCTCCTGTAGGGGACGGGGTTGTCCCGTCCCGAATTTGCCTAGTCTCCGTCGCGCGACCGTTTGCCGGCCGCACTCAACCCTGACGCTGCTTGTGCCGTGGTTCCGTGCGGCAAATGACGCGCACGACACCCTTGCGCCGAACGATCTTGCAGTTGCGGCAGATTTTCTTGACCGATGCCCTGACTTTCATTGTACATCCTTACCTGGTGCCGCCCTGTCGGGGACTCGAGGTTCGCCTCGAACTCCTACCTTCGCCTTTGGGGTACCGAGCTGCCCCGTCGCCCGGTCCTGGCGCGTCCGCCGCGACCGTAGCTGCGCAGATTGGACTTCTCCATGAGCTTCGCGTATTGGCTCGACATCATGTGTTCCTGCACTTGCGACATGAAGTCCATGGACACGACCACCACGATCAGCAGGGCCGTGCCGCCCAACTGCAACGTGATGTTGAAGAACACGACCATGAACTCCGGCAACAGGCAAACCACGGCGACGTAGATCGATCCGAAGAACGTCAAGCGGGTGATCACGTCGTCCAGATAGTCCGCCGTTTGCCGACCAGGCCGGATGCCGGGAATGTAGGCACCCTGCCGCTTCAGGTCGTCGGCTAGCTCCTTCGGGTCGCGCATCAGTGCGGTGTAGAAGAAGCTGAAGAAAATGATGCCCCCGGCGAACAACAGGATATAGAGCGGTTGTCCGGGCGAAAGGACCAACGCCACGTCCTGCAGCCAAGACATGTTGGGTGCTTGGCCGAACCACTGCGCCATGGACGCTGGGGCGAGCAGCAGGCTGGATGCGAAAATCGCGGGGATCACGCCTGCCATGTTGATCTTGAACGGCAGCGGATGGCTCTGCGGCTGGTACATGCGACGGCCCTGTTGGCGTCTGGCGTAGTTGACCGTGATTCGGCGTTGGCCGCTCTCCACGAAGACGACGAATCCGACGATGGCGATACCGATGGCCGCGACGGCGCCGAGTACCAGGATGTTGATGTCGCCCTGCCGCGCTGCTTCGAAGGATTGGCCGACCGCACCGGGAAATCCCGATACGATGCCCGCGAAGATCAGCAGCGATATGCCGTTGCCGACGCCGCGCTCGTTGATCTGCTCACCGAGCCACATCATGAACAATGCCCCCGTCACCAAGGTGACGATGGCAACGAGGTAGAAGTCCCAGGTCGCGGTGAACGCGAGACCTTGCCCGGCAAGCGTGCCGGTCAGCGCGGAGCCTTGGATAAGGGCGATCAACAACGTGCCGTAGCGGGTGTACTTGGTGATCTTGCGACGGCCTGCCTGGCCTTCCTTGCGCAACTGGCTCAGCGTTGGGTACATCATCGTCAACAGGTTCATGATGATGCTCGACGTGATGTATGGCATGACCCCGAGCGCCAGGATGCTCATCCGCTCCAGCGCCCCGCCCGAGAACATGTTGAAGATGTCCAGTATGCCGCCCTGGTTCGCATCGAAAAGGTTGCGCAGCTGATCGGGGTTGATGCCGGGTACCGGGATGTGGGTGCCGATCCGGTACACCAGGAGTGCGAACAGGACGAACAGCAGCCGCGAGCGTAGCTCGGACAGTCCCCCGCTTCTTGCTCCGGTAATGGCCGGCGCCGCCGTCGCCACTAGTTGACCTTGCCTCCTGCCTTCTCGATGGCGGCGCGAGCGCCCTTGCTAACGGGCAGACCCCGGACCTCGATCGCCCCGGACACGGCACCGGAGAGGAATACCCGGGCTCGTGCCACGCGTTTCGACACGATGCCAGCCGCTTTGAGGGCGTCGAGATCGACGATGCCGTCGCGGGCCGCCCCGGCAAGTTCGGATGTCCGCACCTCGGCGGTCTTCAAGGCGATGCGCGACCGGAAACCGAACGCCGGAATGCGTTTCTGCAGTGGCAGTTGGCCGCCTTCGAAGCCTGGCCTTACGTTGCCGCCGGAGCGCGAACGCTGGCCCTTGTGGCCTCGGCCCGCGGTCTTGCCTCCACCGGCGGCGATGCCGCGACCGACGCGTTTCTTCGACCGCTTGCTGCCCGGCGCCGGGCCGATGTTGTTCAGCCGAGTCGTCATCTATTGCTCTCCACCTCGAGGAGATACGCGACCCTGTCGATCATGCCGCGTACTGCGGGCGTGTCCTCCAACTCGCTCACCGAGCCGACACGGCGTAGGCCGAGTCCGGCCAGGCACGCCCGGTGCTTGGGGAGCCTTCCGGAGGGCGACCTCAAGAGTTTGATCTTCACGGTCTTCTTCGCCACGTTGTCAGCCTCTCAACCCTCGACCCGCCGCTAAGCGGTGATCTCCTCGACCGTCTTGCCGCGTTTCGCGGCAATCAGTTGGGGCGACTTCATTCGTGTGAGCGCGCGGAACGTTGCCGTCACCACGTTGACGGGGTTCGTAGATCCGTAGCACTTGGCGAGGACGTTCCTAACGCCAGCGCATTCCAACACGGCGCGCATCTTGTCACCGGCGATGATGCCCGTGCCCTCGGAGGCCGGCTGCATGTAGATGGTGGACGCGCCGAAGCTCTCCTTGACGGGGTACCAGATCGTCGTGCCGTTCAACTCGACGTCGACCATGTTGCGGCGCGCCGCTTCGTTGGCCTTTTGGATCGCCATGGGCGTTTCCCGGGCCTTGCCGCGCCCGAATCCGACGCGGCCCTCGGTGTCGCCGACGGCGACCAGCGCCGTGACCCCGCGCTGGCGTCCGCCTTTGACCACCTTCACGACGAAGTTGATGTGGACGACCTTCTCGACGAGGCCCTCTTCCTTGATCTCTTCGGAATAAGCCATGTTTTGCTAGAACTCCAATCCGCCGGCGCGTGCCGCCTCTGCCAAGGCCTTGACGCGGCCGTGGTACTTGTAACCCGAGCGGTCGAACGCCACTTTGCGCACGCCGGCCGCCATGGCCCGTTCGGCGACAAGGGTGCCGACGGCGCTCGCCGCATCGACATTGCCGCCGTTGCCGTTCTGCAACGCCTTATCCAGGGTCGAAGCCTGCACTAGGACGCGGTCGCCGCCGTCTTCGGTGCCGATCACCTGCGCGTACATGTGGCGCGGCGTTCGGTGCACCGTCAGTCGCAGCGTATTCGATTCGCGGATCGTGAGCCGCGTTCGCTTGGCGCGCTTCAGGCGGTTGACCTTCCTAGCGCGGCCCGTCGTGCTGTGTTTCAGAGAGCGCTGCGTCACTTCTTCTTGCCTTCCTTGCGTCGCACGCGTTCGTTCCGATAGCGCACGCCCTTGCCCTTGTAGGGTTCGGGTGGCCGAAACCCGCGGATTTCCGCGGCAACCTGTCCCACGAGCTGTTTGTCGATGCCGCTGACGACAATCTCGGTCTGGCTCGTGGTTTGAACCTCGATGCCTTCTGGCAGTTCGTAATCTATGGGGTGCGAGAAGCCGAGTTGCAAGTTCAATCGTCGACCCCGGGCTTGGGCACGGTAACCGACGCCCTGAAGTTCGAGCCGCTTCTCGAAGCCTTCGGAGACGCCGACGACCATGCTGTTGACCAGTGACCGGGTCGTACCGGCGAGCGCCTTGGCGGTTCGGCTGGCACTGCGCGGGGCAAACATGACGACGTTGTCCTCTCGCTTGACTTCCACCTCGGGCGCTACGTCAATGGACAGTGAACCCTTGGTCCCCTTGGCCGTAACCACCGTCACGTCGCCGCCGCCGACGTCGACTTCGACGCCGTCGGGCACTTGTATGGGACTGTTCGCGATTCTGGACATGGCTAGAAGACCGTGCAGAGAACTTCGCCGCCCACGCCGGCACGCCGGGCCGCACGGTCGGTCATGACGCCAAAGTTCGTGCTGACGACGGCGATTCCCAAACCGCCACGGACGAGGGGCAGTTCGTCGCTGGGCTTGTAGATGCGCAGCCCCGGGCGGCTAACCCGGCCGATGTCGGCAATCACGGGTTCGCCATCGACGTAGCGCAGGGAAATGCTGAGCAAGGGCTTCGTGCCCTCGCTGACGTTGTAGGTGCCGATGTAGCCCTCGTCGCGCAGCACCTTGCAGACCGCTGTCTTCAACTTGGAACTCGGTAGGGAGACCGATTCATGGTGCGCTCGTTGGGCATTTCTGATTCGTGTCAGGAGATCGGCGATGGGATCCTGCATGCTCATGATCGGTTCACCGCCTACCAGCTCGCCTTGACGAGCCCGGGAATGTCACCGCGGTTCGCCGCCTCGCGCAGCTTGTTGCGACCCAAGCCAAACTTTCGATAGACGCCCCTGGGTCGTCCGGTTTGGTCGCAACGGTTGCGGAGTCGGACCGGGGAGGCGTTGCGCGGCAACTTCTGCAGTTGCTGCTGGGCTTGCCAGCGCTCGGCGTCCGATGCGTCGCGGTCGCCGATCACCTTCTTCAAGGCCGCCCGTTTCCCCGCGTACTTCGCGACGATCTTCTGACGCTTCTTTTCGCGCTCGATAACGGAAATCTTTGCCATTGACTCTCTCTTCTCCCTTAGGCGTTGGGCGTGGCGGTCAGTTTCGGAAGGGGAATTCGAAGCCCTTGAGCAGCGCAAGGCCTTCTTCGTCCGTCTTCGCCGTCGTCGTGACGATCACGTCCAGACCACGGATTTTGTCGATCCGGTCGTAGTCGATTTCCGGAAAGACGATCTGCTCGGCGATCCCCATCGAGAAGTTGCCGCGGCCATCGAACGAACGTGGGTTCAGGCCGCGGAAGTCGCGCATGCGAGGAATGGCGATGCCGATGAGACGCTCGACAAACTCGTACATCCGCTTCCGACGCAGCGTGACCTTGCAACCGACCGGGAAACCTTCGCGGATCTTGAAGCCCGCCTCGGACTTCCTGGCCTTTGTGACGACGGGCTGTTGCCCGGCTATCAGCGCCAGGTTCGATACCGCCGCATCCATGGTCTTGCGATCCCCGACGGCGTCGCCCAAACCCATGTTGAGCGTAACCTTGGCGAGCTGAGGTGCTCCCATGACCGAGGTGTAGTTGAACTGTTCAACCAGGGCGGGCCGGATGTCTTCCAGGTACCTTGTTCTCAAGTCCGACACGGTCACTCGTCCTCGTCCACGAGCGTGTTGGTGGATTTGAAGTAGCGCACCCTTTTGCCTTCCTCTTCGCGGATGCCCACGCGGTCGGCCTTGTCGGTCTCGGGATTGACCAGTGCGACGTTGGACGCCGCGATCGGTGCTTCGATGTCCTTGATTCCGCCCGGGTCGTTATTAACCGGGTTGGCCCGGGTATGCTTCTTCACCAGGTTGATTCCCGACACAAGCAGCTTGTCCTTGGACACGATCTCCAATATCTCGCCGCGTTTGCCCCTATCGCGTCCCGCGATGACGACGACTTCGTCCTGCTTTCTTACCTTCCGCATGTCGAGTACGTCCGCTTCTGCTAGAGCACTTCAGGCGCGAGCGAAGCAATCCGCATGAAGCGTTCACTGCGCAATTCCCGCGTAACGGGCCCGAAAATCCGCGTTCCGACCGGTTGCAGTCCCGCCGTCAACAGCACGGCAGCATTCTGATCGAAACGGATCAGCGAACCGTCCGCGCGACGGACGCCGTGCTTGGTTCGTACCACGACGGCGTTCATGACTTGCCCCTTGCGGACCCGCCCGCGCGGGATGGCTTCCTTGACGGTCACCTTGACGACATCGCCGATGCCCGCATAGCGTCGCCGGGAACCGCCGAGTACCTTGATGCACTGCACGCGGCGAGCCCCGCTGTTGTCGGCGATGTCGAGCATGGTCTGGGCTTGAATCATCGTTTGCGCTCCTCAACGCTCCAGCGCCGCTACGCGGCTGGCTCGTCCGGGCCGAGCGTCGCGGTTTCGCGGTACCGTTCCACGACTCGCGTGAGCGTCCACGACTTGGTCTTCGAAATCGGGCGCGTCTCGACGATGGTGACGACGTCGCCTTCGTTGCATGTGTTGGCCTCGTCGTGGGCGGCAACCTTGGTGGAACGGCGGATGAACTTGCCGTACACGGGATGCTTCACGCGACGTTCCACCAGCACGGTGATGGTCTTGTCGGCCTTGTTGGACACCACCACGCCGGTGCTCTCGCGTGCAGACGGTTCGCCGCCTGTCTCAAGAGCCTCATCGGCAGAGACATCGGTGGCGAGGGCTTCATCGTTCGCTTCGGCGGATGCCGCCTCGTCGTCCTGTACGGGTGTGCCCGTGGGTTCGTCAGGCACTTGCCTTCTCCCGGATCAGTGTCTTTACACGCGCGATGTCTCGCCGGGCGCGCGTGAGCAGGTGCGTTTGCGGCAGCAGTTCGCTGGCACGTTGCATGCGCAGTTGGAACTGTTCCTTGCGCAGTCGCACGATCTCGTCTCCCAGCTCTTCGAGGGTCTGGGCTCGCAGATCCTTCAGTTCCTCCGTCTTCACATCGCGCTCCCGTTCATCAGAACGGCGACCGTTTGACGAACGCCGTGGGGAAGGGCAGCTTGGCTGCCGCGAGCGCAAGCGCATCGCGGGCGACGTGCTCGCCAACGCCCTCCATCTCGTAGAGGATGCGGCCAGGCTGCACCTGGGCGACCCAGTACTCGACGCCGCCCTTGCCCTTGCCCTGACGCACCTCGAGCGGTTTCTTGGTAATCGGCTTGTCCGGGAACACGCGAATCCAGACCTTGCCGCCGCGACGTACATGCCGCGTCATGGCGCGACGACCGGCCTCGATCTGCCGAGCCGTCATGCGTCCGCGGCCGGTTGCCTTCAGGCCGTATTCGCCGAAGCTGACCCGGTTGCCACGTTGCGCCAGGCCGCGGTTGCGGCCCTTTTGCTGTTTTCGGAATTTGGTTCGCTTTGGCTGCAGCATGTTTCTCTAAGACCCGTTCCGTCCTGCCGCTTCTCAGCGGGCAACCGCGACGTCGCGGTTCTCCGGTTCGTCACCGAGCACTTCGCCCTTGAAGATCCAGACCTTGATGCCAATGATCCCGTAGGTCGTCATGGCCTCGGCAGTGGCGTAGTCGATGTCGGCACGCAGCGTGTGCAGGGGCACACGGCCCTCGGCGTAGACTTCGGCGCGTGCGATATCGTTGCCGTTGAGCCTTCCCGCGACCCGCACCTTGATGCCCTTTGCGCCAAGGCGCATGGCGTTCTGCATCGCTCGCCGCATGGCGCGTTGGTGACGTACCCGCCGTTCGAGTTGCTGGGCCACGTTCTGCGCGACAAGCAGCGCGTCGACCTCCGGCTTGCGGATCTCCTCGACATTGATGTGCACGGGAACGCCCATCTTTCGCGTCACCTCGGCGCGCAGGCGCTCGACGTCTTCACCTTTCTTGCCGATCACGATCCCCGGTCGCGCCGTGTGAACCGTGATCCGCGCGGTCTGGGCCAAACGCTCGATTTCGATCCGACTGACGGACGCGGCCGCCAATCGCGTGGCGATGTACTCGCGGACCTCGAGGTCGTTCAGCAGGTAGCCGGCGTAGTCCTTCTTCGTCGCGTACCACACGGAGTTGTGGTTCTTGATGATGCCGAGGCGCAGGCCCGTGGGGCTGACTTTTTGTCCCATGCTAATCCGCCCTAGTCGTCCGTCACCGTCACGGTTACGTGGCTGGTGCGCTTGAATATCCGGTCGATGCGGCCCCTGGCCCGCGGTCTGCCGCGCTTCATGGTTCGCCCCTCGTTGACGTAGATGCTCGACACCTTGAGTTCGTCGATGTCTGCGCCTTCATTGTTCTCTGCGTTCGCGATGGCTGATTCCAAGACCTTGCGCACGAGCGTCGCGCCCTTTTGCGTGCTGTAGTGCAGGAAGTCCAGCGCCACGCCGACTTCCTTGCCGCGCACCTGGTCAGCGACCAGGCGGATCTTGCGTGGCGAAATGGGCAGTCGCTTGGCCGTAGCACTTACTTCCATGTTGTTCACCGACTTGGCTCTACGATAGGCCGTGATCAGCGCCGCGCCTTGCGGTCGGCAGCGTGGCCACGAAACGTCCGGGTCGGCGCGAATTCGCCGAGCTTGTGGCCCACCATGTCCTCGGATACGAAAACCGGAACATGCTGCCGTCCGTTATGGACGGCGATGGTGAGTCCCACCATGTCGGGCACGACCATGGATCGTCTCGACCAGGTGCGAATGGGCCGCCGGTCCTTGTTGGCCGCGGCTTCGCTGACCTTGCGCATCAGGTGCAGGTCCACGAACGGACCTTTTCGCAACGCCCTCGGCATCCTTCTTACCTCCTAGACCCGCCGCGCCGACGAACGATGAGTCGATCCGTCCGTTTATTGTTGCGCGTCTTGAAGCCCTTGGTGGGCACACCCGTCGGCGATACGGGATGACGACCCCCGGAGGACTTACCTTCCCCACCGCCATGGGGATGGTCCACCGGGTTCATGGCAACACCCCGCACCGTCGGGCGTATGCCGCGCCATCGATTGGCGCCGGCCTTGCCCAGCGAACGCAGGTTGTGTTCGCTATTGCCGACTTCGCCCAGGGTGGCACGGCATTCGACGGGTACCTGACGCATTTCCCCCGAGCGGAGCCGAAGCAAGGCGTGCGAGCCTTCCCGCGCGACGAACTGACAGGATGACCCGGCGCTGCGCGCCAACTGCGCGCCCTTGCCGGGCTTGAGTTCCACGCAATGGACCACGCTACCGACGGGTACGTTGCGCAACGGCATGGCGTTTCCCGGTCGGATCGGAGCGGTCGAACCGGACATCACCTGGTCACCGCTCCTCAGGTTCCGGGGTGCCACGATATAGCGGTACTCGCCGTCGGCGTATTTCAAAAGCGCGATGTTCGCGGTGCGATTCGGGTCGTACTCGACGCGGGCGACCGTCGCCCGGACGCCGTCCTTGTCGCGTTTGAAGTCGATCTTTCGATAGTGCTGCTTGTGGCCGCCGCCGCGGTGTCGCGTCGTGATCCGACCCGCCGTATTGCGACCGCCGGTGTGGCTCTGTTTCTCGATAAGGGGCTTGTATGGCGATCCCTTGTGCAACGACGGATCGACCACTGTCACGACGAAGCGGCGTCCGGGGGAGGTGGGCTTGGCTTTCACGACGGGCATCTAGCTCTCCACCGCCATGTAGTCCAGGTTTTCTCCATCGGCGAGGCGGATATACGCCTTCTTCCAGCTGGCGAGCTTGGTCATCGAGCCGCGAAAAGTCCGCTTGGGCTTGCCCTTGACGTTCAACGTGGTGACATTGGCGACCTTGACGTTGAACAGGGTCTCGACCGCCGCCTTGATTTCGCGCTTGGTGGCGTCTTTGGCGACCTTGAAGGCGTATTGGTTGCTCGACTCGCCAAGGTCGGTGACCTTCTCCGTGATATGGGGTTCGATCAGCACGGCGTAGAGGCGTTCTTCGGGTCGCAAGCTCACGACAATCGTTCCTCGACGACCTTCAGGGCGGGGAGGGTGGCGAGCACTTTTTCGTGGGCAAGCAGGCAAACCGGATCGATGTGGGCGACGTTCCGCACCTCGACATCGGGCAGGTTGCGGGCTGCCAGTTCCAAGTTCCGGTCGGACTCGACCGTCAGGATAAGAACGTCTTGAATCCCGAGTTCCTTGAGTCGGTTGGCGAGGAGCTTGGTCTTGGGAGAGTCGAGGGAGAGGGAGGCCGAGGGAGAGGAGATGACGACGAGGCGGTTCTGGCGGACGAGTTCCGAAAAAATACAGCGGATCGCACCCTGGTACATCTTGCGATTCAGCTTCTGCGAATGATCCGCCGGCCTCGCGGCGAACGTGCGACCGCCACCCACCCAGATTGGGCTCCGAATGGAACCCGCCCGGGCGCGCCCGGTACGCTTCTGCCGCCAAGGTTTACGTCCTCCACCACGGGCGTCGGAACGGGACTTCTGTGCCTTGCTGCCGCTGCGCGCGCCCGCAAGCCAAGCCACCACGGCCTGGTGTACCAGGGGCTCGTTGAACTCCCGACCGAAAGCCGCTTCCGAGACCTGCACCGCCTCGCCTTCTGCCGAAGCCACCGAGAGGCTCATCCTTGCCTCCGTTTTGTGGCCGGTTTGATGCACACATCGGCGCCTGGGGCGCCGGGAACGGCCCCCTTGACGAGAATAAGGTTCTGCTCGGGGAGGATGTCGACGATCGTGAGGTTCTGCGTGGTAACCCGGCTGTTGCCCAAGTGACCAGCCATTTTCTTCCCCTTGAACACCCTGCCCGGGGTTTGGCACTGACCGATTGAGCCGGGCGCACGGTGGGAGAGGGAATTACCGTGGGTGCTGTCTTGGGTGCGGAAGTTCCAACGTTTGACCACACCCGCGAAGGATTTGCCCTTGCTTACCCCCGCGACGTCGACGACTTGCCCCTTCTCGAATTGGCCGACATCGAGTTCGGCACCGGGCTTGATGTCCTCCCCAGGCGCCTCGGCGAGCCGGAATTCCCAAAGGCCCCGGCCGGCTTCCGTCCCCGCCTTCGCATAGTGACCCGCCTGGGGCCGATTCACGTGGTTGGCACTCGCCTGGCCGGCCGTCACCTGCACCGCGTGATAGCCGTCGGTGGCTTCGGTCTTCACCTGTGTGACCCGGTTGGGCGTGGCCACGATAACGGTGACGGGAACGGATTCACCCGCTTCGGTGAAAACCCGCGTCATGCCGCTCTTCGTTCCGATGACCCCGATGGCCATTTCGTCCGCCTTACCTAGTCAATCCGATCGAAGAGAGGGTTCGTCAGGCTGACCGCGGGACGCTGATCTGCACGTCCACGCCGGAGGCGAGGTCGAGCTTCATCAGCGCGTCGACGGTCTTGTCGTTGCCGGTTGGCACGACGATGTCGAGCAGCCGTTTGTGGGTTCGAATCTCGTACTGGTCGCGTGCGTCCTTGTGCACGAACGGCGAGATCAGCACGGTGTAGCGTTCCTTTCGGGTGGGCAGAGGAATCGGACCGCGAACCTGCGCGCCGGTGCGTCTCGCCGTGTCGACGATCTCCTCCGTCGACACGTCGATCAGCCGATGGTCGAAGGCTTTCAAGCAAATGCGTATGCGCTGGTTTTGAACCACTGTCTTCCCGGGAATTCGTCAGCTCGGCAAACTCTTGTTTTTGTTGACGTTTGTAAACGCCAAAACGCTAGCTTGAGATTGCCCGCTCTCAAAAACGGAGCGCGGATTCTACGCATCTAGGCGTTGGGTTACAACGCCGTTTCGCCGCGCCCGAGGTGCCGTCAAATCAGATCCCTATCGCCCCCCGATGATGTCGGTCGTTGTCATGACTTTCTGATGATCCCTTGGGCGATGTTGTCCGGCACCTCGGCATAGCGCGCGAACTCCATCGTGAAAGTCGCTCGACCCTGGGTCGCAGAACGCAGGTCGGTGGAGTAGCCGAACATCTCCGCAAGCGGCACGAAAGCCCGAATGATCTTGCCGGCCGGGTTCTCGTCCATGCCGTCGATCATGCCCCGCCGCCGGTTGATATCGCCCACGACATCGCCCATGTAGTCCTCTGGCGTGACGACTTCCACGGACATGATGGGTTCGAGTAGCACGGGATTCGCGCGCACGGCGCCTTCGCGCATCGCCATGGAACCGGCGATCTTGAACGCCATCTCGCTGGAGTCGACCTCGTGGAAGGAACCGTCGTGCAGCGTTGCCCGGACGTTGATCAGCGGATAGCCGGCGATTACGCCGTTCGACATCTGCTCCTCTAGGCCCTTTGCTACAGCGGGGATGTACTCGCGGGGTACCACGCCCCCGGCGATGGCATCGACGAACTCGAAGTTCGGGGCGTCTTCTTCGCCATAGGTCGGCTCGAGTTTCACCCAGACATGGCCGTATTGGCCACGGCCGCCGGTCTGGCGGATGTACTTGGCTTCCTGGTCGATCGACGAACGGATGGTCTCCCGGTAGGCGACCTGCGGCTTGCCGATGTTGGCCTCGACGCCGAACTCGCGCCGCATGCGCTCGACCAGGATGTCGAGGTGCAGTTCCCCCATACCCGAAATGATGGTCTGGCCGGATTCCTGGTCGGTCTCCACGGCGAACGACGGGTCTTCCTGGGCCAGCTTACCGAGTGCGGTGGACATCTTCTCCTGATCGGCGACGGACTTCGGCTCGACGGCCACCGAAATCACCGGATCGGGAAAGTCCATGCGCTCCAGGGTGATCAAGTTGCTGCTATCGCAGAGCGTGTCGCCGGTCGTCGTGTCCTTGAGGCCGATGGCCGCAGCGATGTCTCCGGCGCGGACTTCCTTGATCTCGTTCCGGCTGTTCGAGTGCAATTGGACCATCCGGCCCACGCGCTCGCGCCTGTCGCGGGTGGCGTTGAAGATCTGGTCGCCGGAACTCAGCACGCCGGAATAGACCCGGAAGAAGGTCAGGGTACCCACGAACGGGTCGGTGGCGATCTTGAACGCCAGCGCCGCGAAGGGCTCGTTGTCGTCGGCTTTCCGTTCGGCGCGAGTCTCGCCATCCGGGAGCACGCCTTCGATGGCTTTTACCTCGGGCGGTGCCGGCAGGTAGTCGATGACCGCGTCGAGCATAGCCTGGACGCCCTTGTTCTTGAACGCGGATCCGCACAATGCCGGTACGATTTCATTCCTCAACGTGCGCGTCCTGATGCCGTCGCGGATTTCGTCCTCGGTCAGTTCGCTGTCGTCGAGGTACTTCTCCATCAATTCCTCGTTGGCCTCGGCCGCCGATTCGACGAGTTCCTCGCGCCAGTGCTCGGCCTCATCCACGAGATCCTCGGGGATGTCTTCCACCGTGTACGAAAGGCCCTGGTCGTCCTCGTTCCAGTAGATCGCTTTCATCCGCACCAAGTCGACGACGCCCTTGAAGTCCTTTTCGGATCCGATGGCAAGCTGCATGACCACCGGGGTGGACCCCAGGCGTTCGCGGATCTGGTCCACGACGCGGAGGAAATCGGCACCGTCCCGGTCCATCTTGTTGACGAACACGATGCGCGGAACCCCGTAGCGGTTTGCCTGGCGCCAGACGGTCTCGGATTGCGGCTCAACGCCTGCCGTACCGCAGAACACGACGACGGCACCGTCGAGCACGCGCAACGAGCGCTCGACCTCAATGGTGAAGTCGACGTGACCCGGCGTGTCGATGATGTTGATGCGATGCTGGTCGTACTGCTGGTTCATGCCCTGCCAGAAGCACGTGGTCGCGGCGGACGTGATCGTGATACCACGCTCCTGTTCCTGCTCCATCCAGTCCATGACGGCAGCGCCGTCGTGGACCTCGCCGATCTTGTGGGAGAGGCCGGTGTAGAACAGCACGCGCTCGGTGGTGGTCGTCTTGCCCGCGTCGACGTGGGCGACGATGCCGATGTTGCGGTAGCGGCCAATAGGGGTGCTGCGAGCCATCTTTCTCTTAAGTCCTCAATGCGGGCGTTCGTCTCGTGCCCGCGTCAACTTTCGATAGGTGTTGCCGGAGTGCGTTAGTAGCGGAAATGCGAAAACGCCTTGTTGGCCTCGGCCATGCGGTGGGTCTCCTCCCGGCGCCGGACGGCCGAGCCGCGGCCCTCCGCAGCGTCGACCAATTCACCGGCCAAGCGCGCCGCCATTGACTTTTCGCTGCGGCCCCGGGCGCTGTCCACAAGCCATCGCATGGCCAGTGCCTGACGCCGAGAAGGGCGCACATCCACCGGCACCTGGTAGGTGGCACCCCCCACCCGCCGGGACTTTACCTCGACGAAAGGTGCGACGGCCTCGAGGGCCTTGTCGAAGGTCTCGATGGGGTCGCGGTGGTCGCGATCCTCGATGCGTGTGAGAGCGCCGTAGACGATCCCCTCGGCCACCGGCTTCTTGCCATTGACCATGACGTGGTTGATGAACTTCGCAACCGTCTGATTGTGGTACTTGGGATCGGGAAGAATCTCGCGTTTCGCGACGACTTTGCGTCTGGGCATCTTTGTTGGGTCTCCTTCAGTCGCCTTGGAGCAGGCCAAGGAACTTGCTTCAGGTCAATCCGCCACCTCGGGCGGCCTTACTAGGACGGATAGGTTCGTGCGGCTATTTAGGCCTCTTGGTACCGTACTTGGACCGGCGCTGCCGACGGTCTGCAACGCCCGATGTATCGAGCGTGCCGCGGATGGTGTGATAGCGCACACCGGGAAGATCCTTGACGCGGCCGCCCCGAATCAGGACGACGGAGTGTTCCTGGAGGTTGTGGCCTTCACCACCGATGTAGGAATTGACCTCGTAGCCGTTGGTTAGACGCACCCGGCAAACCTTCCGCAAGGCCGAGTTCGGCTTCTTCGGCGTGGTGGTATACACCCGCGTGCAAGTACCCCGCTTCTGCGGGCTACCCTGCAGAGCCGGCACCCGGTTCTTCTCGATCCGACGCTTGCGCGGTTTCCGCACTAGCTGGCTGATCGTGGCCATCAAATCTCCAAAACATCCACGGTGGTCGGCCCGTTCGGCCCCGACCGTCAAGGGGCGCAATCGGTACCCCAATCGCGCGAGCGGCGCATTGTAGGCGCGCACGGCGGAACTGACAACCGCATATCGTGGCCGAAGCGGTGGCCTGTCTTGCCACGAACGCCGTTCCCAAGCAACGGTTCCCCGTGACCCGCCGAAGGCGTCGACCACGAACCCAACATCGCCCTCATCGATCGAGCGTTCGCGTACACTCGGTTGCTTGGTGCGGCTTTCGAGCCCGCGTCCAATCGCTATCTGTGAGGAGGCAACGATGCAGCAGGCCCAGGACTTGCGCGAGGAAGGCGAAGAACTCTACAAGCTCGTTCGAACCTTGGACCCCGCGGATTGGAACCGCCCGACGCCGTTCAAGAACTGGACGGTGAACGATGTCATCGCGCACCTGCACACGACCGATCTCGTCGCGACGCTCGCCGTTGAGCAACCGGATCGATTCCGCGGCATGGTCCGGGCTGGTGAGCGCGCCATCTGGATTGGTGGTGCTGCGGCAAACCCATCGGACATTCCCGAGGGTCCGGATCTCGGCGAGCGGTGGCACGGCTACCTGGGTGAGCTATGCGACAAGCTAGCGGCGGTCGATCCGTCCATGCGCGTACCGTGGTTCGGACCCGATATGGGCGCACGGATGTTCGCGACGGCACGCCAGATGGAGACCTGGTCCCACGGTCAGGATATCTACGACCTGCTCCGACAACCGCGGGTCAATACCGACCGCATCAAGAACATCGCCGTGATCGGTGTGCGGACCTTCGGGTGGACCTTTGTCAATCGCCGGGAGCCGATTCCCGAGGACATGCCGTATGTGCGGTTAACCGCGCCGTCCGGCGAGATTTGGGAGTGGAACGAGGCGAGCGCAACCAACAAGGTCGAAGGCGACGCGGTGGAGTTCTGCCACGTGGTGACGCAAGGGCGGAACATCGGGGATACGGACCTCGATGTGGTTGGCGAGACCGCGACCCGGTGGATGGCCGTGGCGCAGTGCTTCGCGGGCGGACCCGAGACGCCGCCGGCACCCGGCCAGCGGCACTGGCAGAACTAGCCGGGACGCCCCCCTGTACCTCCGCCGCCCAGCAGTTTCGCGTTAGCGAAGCTTCCAACGCGCCCGCCAGGGCGCGCTGGGGCTCTCCTAGTATCGGCCTGCGCTGACGTATAGCTCTAGCAACGCGTCCTTGTCGTATTCGGACAGCGTGTCGAACTTCATCTTCATCTTGTCGGCCATCCGCCGTTCGCCGCTCGTGAAGTTCTGCAACTCGCCGGCTAGGTAGTCGCGCCACTGCCCGGCGAGTAGTGCGTGGTCGGCGTCCGGTACGCTGCCACCCTTGGGGTGGCACTTGCCGCATTTCCGGGAATGGATCGCCGCGCCTCGGCGCGCAAGTTCGGCATCGAACGGCTGTTCGTGGGGTCGCCATTCCTGCTCCGAGTAGTAGACCGCCACCGCTTCGATCTCGTCGTCCGACAATGAGTCGACGATCTGCTGCATGTCGTTCTCGGACCCGTCGTCGAGGGTGATGGTGCGGGCCTTGCGGAACCCGAATCGATAGCTCTCCAGCAGGTCCATGATGGCGAACTCCGAAAAGCCGCCGATGGAGGGAATGTCCTTGGTTTCGCTGCGGCCGAACTCGCCATGGCAGTCGACGCATAGCCGATCGGCGATTTCCTCGCCGGTTTCGGCGGCGAGATCTGGCGCGAGGCAACAGGCGATAAAGAGCGTGAAGCCGACGCAACACCGTCGCGCCATGCGAGCGCCCCATTGCCGGGTCGGTGCTTCGCCCGCGAAGTACACCTCGCGCCCGCTGTGCGCCGCCTCCGGCCCGGCCACCCCGACCTCCCATGAAGCAAACGCGTCGTTTGTTGCCTGGCGGTTGGCGACGCCTCGCCGCCGGGAGATTTCGCGCAGCGAGATCTCGGGGCGACCGCAAAGCGGTCGCGTCTCGTATGGAACAAATCCACAACCCGTTGAATCGCATTGTGAAACCGGCCGCAGGGGCGACCCTTGTGGTCGCCCGTGCCGACCACCCCGATTGCCTCGGCAACGGGACGGGACAAGCCCGTCCCCTACGGCGTCTTCCCCATTGCTCGCATTCGACCGTCTTGTTCCCCGCACGTGCGCGGCCCGTCGCCGGGGTGGAAACTCGCAGGAAACAACCGCGTCCGGTCGCGATGCTCCCATTCGCGTTGGTTCCATCCGGGGATGCCCTAGGTGAAGAACGGGAAGTCTTCGGTGGTGTTGAACGGGAAGCGCAACGCGCCGGGGGTGTGCTCGATCCCGAGGTAGCGGCGCAGTGCCTTGTGGACGTGTTTTGGGTAGATGATCGTGCCTTCCCGGTCGTCCCGTTCGAGGGTGGCGGGGTTGATCCGCTGGGCGAAGTGACGCTCGTCCGTTTCGCCGATGACGCGGTTCGTCCACGACTGGTTCTTCTCCATGACGACGTAGCTGCCGATGGGCCAGTGGTCCTTGCCGTATTTCGCGTTGTAGGCATTGGTGCGCCCGAAGTCGGAACCCATCACCACCACCAGGCGGTCGGCGACGCCGTGCTCCTCGGCGTAGTCCCAGAGAAAGTCCACGGAGTCGGTCAAGTTGCCAAGCAGCCAGTTGTGGTCACGGTCGTGGTAGGCATGGGTGTCGAAGCCGCCTAGCCAGAGATCCGCGCTGACGGCGACGCCGGTCTTGAAGGCGAGAACCGTGAGCTGTGCTTGGCGTCGCAGGTCGCTGTAGTAGTTGTAGTTGGCGCCGGCGTAGGTCTCGGGTTGCTCGAGTTGGTCGTTGGGCGGCAGTGCCGCCGCGTACGCCGCCAAACCGTCGGCGGCGTTGAATGCCGACCGGTAATACTCGCGGTTGCGCGCTTGGGTCGGCAGCAGGTCGCTGCGGTTGGCGAGCCTTTGCGCCGTCATGGCTCGACGGGATTCCAGCGCAGCCCAATCCGCTTCGCTGAAATAGCGTAGGTCGGCGTTCCAATGAGGAATTTGCGGGGTCGCGACGTTGCGCAGCAAGTTGGGATTGTTCATCCGCGTGAACCGGGCGACCCCACCGGTTTCGGAATAACCACCAAAGCTCAGATAGGGAACCGACAGATCAGGGGCGTAGTGGGCCGCGAGGAGGGCGGTGGCGGTGGGATAGCCCTCGGACGTGCGTCCGCTCCAGTTGTGAACGACGCCCACGGTGTGTGAATTCGTTTGCGCGTCGACGCCGTTGATGACCAGCATGCGTTCGAAGTACTTCTCGAAGAACGCCTCGTTGTTGGCGAATGGCGCGTAGGGGATGTTGCCCGCTTCCTGGATCTCCCCCTGTCGCGCCCAGCTGTTGATAACGGGTTCCCCTGGGACGTTCGCCTTCGGGTCGCAGAAGCTCGTGGGGTCCCAGCCCCCGTTGGCCTGGACGAATACGTAGAATCTGCCCTCGTGGTGCGCGGCGTTCGCCAATGGCAATCGGAAGCCCATCGCTGACGCACCTGTCGCCCCGAGCATGCCTTTCAGGATAGATCTTCGGTTCATCGGTTAGGGCGTCCTCTCACAGGTACAGGTACCGGTAGTCCATCAAGAGGTATGCCAGCACGACGCTCCAACTGCGCACCACTGCGGCGCTGTCGTACGGGGCGGCTTCGACGTTCAGGATTTGGTTCACACGGGGCCAGTTCCAAGCGTAATAGCTTCCCCAGTCCCGGTCGTGCCTCACGAGCACGTCGTCGGCAATGCCATCGAAGTAGCGGATGTCCGAACCCCAGTTGCAGGCGGTGTCGAAGAACCAGTTGTTGTCCGTCGCGCGGCGTCGTTCCCAGACGTCGACGAACAGTCGGTACGCAGCTTCAACGTCTTGCGATTCGGCGCTGACATCGACACCGAGAAGCTTGTCGTAGAGCTCGACGAGCTTGGTGCGGATGGCGCGTGAACCCGCGGACGTCTCCGTGTTCGATTCGACAGCGACGTCGAGGAACGGCAATTGGCCACCGGCCCGGTCCGCCCAGGCGACGACCTTCACGTCATGCAAGCCGCTTGACGGGATCTCCAATGGGATTCGCAATTCGCAGGGCTGCCATAGCGCGCGGTGGTCCGCTTCCTCCGATCCGTCGCTGCTCTCGCTGGAGCCGCAGCCATCCTCGAGATCCTCGAACTCGACTCGAGCGACGGTGGCGCCGTTCGAGTCGACGACCTCCAGGGCGTCCAGGCGCACGTTGCGATCCGAACCGGTGCCTTCGTTGTAGTAGTCGTTGGGGAACGACAGCCACGCGGTACTCGTTCCTGCGGGTAGATGACCGCTCACCACGAGCGTCTCCCGTTCGTCGAAGGACTCGGCCTCGATCGAGAAGGATTCGCCGGTCTCCGCCACGGGCGAGACGTTCTTGTGGATGCCGCCGAACAAGCGCCGGTCTCCATCGGGCAACAGGTAGAACTCGCGGAACACGATGGGACAACTCGATTCCGTGGCGTGGGTTCTTGCAACGCCCGCCATAATGGACGTCAAGTCCCGGGATCGGTCGGTGATGCCGTTCGAGTCGATGCCGCCGTAGAGGAGGCGGTACGCCTGCACATCGGCGAGGGCATTGGTCTGCTGGCGGAAGGGTCGGGCGCTCGGGTGCTCCCACCGGCCCCATTGGAATCCGGTGATCGTGTCGGTCTTGTGGGCCAGTTCCTCCGGGGTAAGCAAACGGCTAGCACCGGCGTGGGCCAGTGCAGCGTGCTGGATGGCAGACGACTCGCCGTTCGTGGCCTCTGCGCGGAACCAGTCGGAGAGCGCGATCGCCACCAACAGGTCCTTCAGGTTATAGGGATCGCCGTCGTCGAAACCGTCTCGGAAGTTCTCCGCAAGGGCGCGCACGTCGGCGGCTTGGGCGCTGGCGGCGAGCAGCAGGGCATCGAAGTCGGCATCTTGCTCATCCTGCGGCGGCTCGACCACGTCGCGGCCCATGATCGCCGGCCACCAGAACTTCACGGTGGCTTCCGCGAAACGCGGATCCTCGGCGATGTGCTTGGCGAGCCACTGCAGGCCTCGGCCCGAGTCGTCCAACGACTCGCCGCCGAAGCCGGGTTCGCGCATGTCGCGATACCACGTGTCGCCGCGCCGGTAGGGCGTTGCAGCGATCCCGAGTTTGGCCAACTCGTCACCGGCTTGGTCCGCCCAGGCGGTGACCGCCGCCTCGTAGGTGCCAGCCGCCGGAATCTCGACGTCGACGCGCACGCCGCATCCGGTCAGGATGACCCAGTGGTCCGCCTCGCCGCCATCTTCCGTAGCGGCCGCTGCGCCGCAGTCTTGATCGTCCAAGGTCGCGAGGTCGGCCTCGAACACGACGCTGCCCTGAGCGTCGCGAAGTTCAAGGGTGTCGAGTCGTAGGTTGCGGTCGATATCGGTTCCGTCCTGCCAGTAGTCGTTGGTGAAGGCGATATACACCCGGCTTTCGCCGCCTAGCTGAACGGCGGCAGAGACGGTCTGCCGATCCTCGTACGACGCGGCCTCGATTTCGAACTCTTCGCCGACCGGGTTCTTGTAGAACCCGTCCAGGGAGTCCAGTCCGCCCGGTTCGTCGCGGTATAGCCCGATATCGCCGTAGTTCTGGAACGCGCCCGCCGCCGGATCGAGAACGGTATGGCATACCGTGCAGTTGGCGTTCTTCATTGTCGGGTTGTTGGTATCCGCGAGCGCGACCGGGTCCGTTGTTCGCGATGCGGCGTTCTCGATGTCGACGCCTAGGAAGTGGTAGTAGGTCCAGCGGGCTCTGGCCCGATTGCGGTTGGTGGCGGTGGTCGGGTAGCGCTTGAGGAACACCAGGGTATTGAGAACACCGGCGTGGGGGATCGCCGTTTTGCCCTCCCCCGGGGAGAGGATCCGAAGACCGATGTTGGGCTCGAACCTGGCGCGATAACCGGCTGTATGGGTGAGGTAGTCCGTGATCTCAGTCGGCCGGAAGTCGTGGACATCATCCGGATGATCCAAGGCGCCCTTGCCGGTGTACGACTCCCTGGCCAACCGGTTCGCCATGACGTAGTCCGCGGTGAGCACCTCGGTGTAGGGCAGGTCGTTCTCCGCGATGTGGGCGATCAATTCCAGCGGTGCCCGGCCTACCCCGTACTGGACGGCGTTGTGCCAGTCGTTGAATTCCCGGTGTGCCCCGTTGTGTACCGCGGCGCCGCGGAGTCGGTAGTACTTGTTGTCGAAGTGAAAGAAGTGGCCCCGGTTTTCCAATGTGTTTTCGGCTACGTACCGGTCCGTAAGCAGGCGATCGTTCGCCGCCCGGAGTAGGAACTCGTGAAATCGCGGCCCCGTCATCAGGTTTCGAATCGCCACGCGCAGCACGTCGTCCGTGCCAGGCTCGATGAACTCGTACTCGGCCGCGGTGGGTGTCCGGCCCGCGAAGAGCAACGCTGCCCGGCGCAGCACCGTGCGTGGGGAAGCCATGGCGACCGCATCGAAAAGCGACTCGGCCGACGCCGAGACCGCCGCCGCCTCGCGGCGCAGCACCTCGAGGAACCTGGTGACGTTCTCAAAGTCCTCTGAGCCGCTCGCCACCTGCTCGCCGCCGCCGTGACCGATGCCCTGGATCTTCTCGAGAAGAAGCGCGGCGCCGTCTTCCACCGTGGCGACGAAATTCTTGATGGCCTCCAAGTTCAAGGCGCGGTGGTCGGAATTCGCGGTCGGGACGAACACTAGGCGGGTGGTGCCGGATGCGCCGCCTTCAACATGGCAGTTGACGCACTTCGACTCCAGAACCGGCGCGGCGATCAAGGCCTCGAACACCTCTGTCGACGTTGCATTGGCGCCGCGTGCGGGGGCGGTGGACAGGTTGGTCAAATGACCGGTGGGGCTTGCGAGCAGGCTCATCACCATGATCGGCTGCTCGGAGCGGACATTGAGTTGCCATTTGCCCTGACCGTCGCCCAGGGCTCCTTCAAGCCACTGAGCGCCTGACTCCAGTTGCCGCGCGGTGATTGTCCGGGATTGCCCGCCCGGCACGGTTAGCCGCACATCGCCGTTTGGCGCGACGCCGTCCCCGTCGATGCCCGTAATGACGATCTCGGTCGACTGGGCGCCGACGTTGACGAGACGCAGTTGACTTACCTGGTCTTGGTTGCTGCCGGGATTGAACAGCGCGACCCGGTGTCGGACGCCGATGCTTGGTGCGACATCGTGCATCGCCGTAAGGAACCCGTCGGTCGTTCGGACGTATGCCAGCACCTCGATTTCGAGGTCGCTTGTTAGTGCCAGTCGCCAGTCGCCTTGTCCTGACCCGACTCCGCCGGAAAGGCCCTTTGAAGGATTGCCGGTCTCGAGGTCGTCGGAGTTGAAGTGCGCCACCGCGTTGGCTTGGAGTGGCAACGTGATCTCGCCGTAGTCCCAGTCGGAGTCGTCGAATGCCCGGATGCGAATATCGCCCGGCTCATCGGCGTGGTTGATGACCCGAACGAATCCCTGCCGCTCGCCTCCCGCCGCCGGGAAAAACGGCACCGTGTGGATGTCGTCGTACACGTTGGCGGGTGTCGTGGAGAGATTGGACAAGTGACGGGTCGGACTCTCGAGCAGGTTCAGCACCTCGATCGGCTGTTCCGACTCGACGGAGAGACGCCACTTGCCGGTGCCATCGCCGAGTCCATCCCAGTCGTTGGTGCCGGATTCCAATTGCCGGGCGTCGGGCGTCCGCGCGGCACGTGGCGGGATGTCGATCCGCACGACGCCGTCGGGCGAGTAGCCGAGGTCGTCGATGCCGCGAATCGTCACTGCGGCTTGCGTGGCCCCGGGGTTCACGATTCGCAGTCGGCTCACCTGGTCGTCGTTGCTCGCCGGATTGAAGGTGGGCACCCGATGCACGCCGTCCACGAACCCGACGACATCGTGCATTGCCGTCAGGAAGCCGTCGGCGGTGCGCACGTAACCCAGCACTTCGATGTCGCGGTCGCTTTCCAGCGTCAGCCGCCAATCTCCGATCCCGGCACCCGCACGGCCGGCGAGTCCCTTGGCGGCGTTGCCCTGCTCAAGGTCGCCGGAGTTGAAGTGCACCGTCGCGCGGGCGCCGATGTCGAGCGTGATCGGCCCTTGAACGTGGCCGTCGTCGTCGACCGCCATGATGCGCACTTCGCCGCCCATAGCGGAATGGTTGATGACCCGCACGAAGCCTTCACGGAAGTCGTCCGATGCGGACGGAAAGAGCGGCACGCGATGGGTCGCAATCGCATCGGCCGAAGTGGTCGCGCTTGCGGCGACAACGTGCCGCGGGCTCGCCTGCACCGAGGATGACAACTGGTGGGCGAATCCGGTGTCTCGAGTACCTGCTGGCGACTGTTCCACGGAGGCGGAGCCCGACGCCAGCGACTTCGGGTTCGCATGTGTCTGGACCAGCGGCCCCGAGTCGCCTTGTCGAGACCCTGACGACGGGACGGGACACATCAACACCGCGTTGGCCGAGCTCGGCGTGGAGGCAAAGAGCGTATCGCGGACACCGTGATGCGCCGGCATCGAACGTGGCCAGGGGCCAGGATCCGCTGGGGCGGTCAGCGGAAAAGGCTGGGTGACTTGCCAGGCCTTTGGCCCGTCGGCGTCGGAGGGCCAGGCGCTGCCGGTTCGTTGGTCCGGTTCCGCCGCGAGGGACACAACCAAGCCGCCGCCGGTCGCAGCCGCCACCAGCGTCCGCCACAGAATCTTATGGAACCGGTTCATGTTCCCTTCCGATCACGGACTTTAGCAGCGGCAACGCCGTCGTGCTACATCATCCGGGCGGCACTTGGCTACAATCGAGACGTGGGTGGCGGCATCGGTTTTTTTCGATGGTTGAGCCGGCGAGGCTCGCGAGATGCGCGGGAGTGTGTTGGATTTACCGCGCAAGCCAATTCCGGCGGAGGCTGGTGCTGAACACCGAGCCGTCGAGGCGCGCGGCCGTGTTGGGTTGGCTTTGCGTACCGCAGTGTCTCTTCGTCGCTGTGCTTGCCGGCGCTATGGAACAAGCGCACGACACCCTCCTCGACAAGCTTGCGGCGGGCGACTACTCGCGGCGGGGTGCCGACACGTGCTTAGGTTGCCACGACGAAGAAGAGCCATTCCCGACCCTCGACGTGTTCTTCACCGTGCACGGGCATCCCCAAGTCGACGGTTCACCATTCATGATGAATGAAGCTGGCGAACCGCCGGCCGGCCTGCAATGCGAGGCATGTCACGGCCCCGTCGGCGACCACGGACGGCAGATCCTCCCGGACGGTGCGGCTCGCGAGCCGATCCTGAATTTCGGTGATCGGGGCAACGCGGAGGCGTCTTTGCAGAACAACCTATGTCTGCAATGTCATCGGACCTATGAACGCACCCGTTGGGAGGGGAGCGCGCATGAACGGGCCGATATGGCGTGTGCCGACTGCCACCGTATCCACGCCGCAACCGATGCGGTCCGAACGATGTCTGGACAGAACGAAACCTGCTGGGGTTGCCACCGCTCGGTTGCGGCCGACGTGTTGAAGCGGTCGGCCCACCCTCTGCGCGATGGCCAACTCGTGTGTCGTGACTGCCACGATCCGCACGGCACGGACAACGACAAACTGAACGTCAGGGCCACCGCCAACGAGACCTGCTTCACGTGCCACGCGGAACTGCGCGGGCCGCATCTCTGGGAGCACCCGCCGGTCGTGGAGGACTGCACGATCTGTCACTCGCCGCACGGGTCCAATCAGCCCGCGCTCCTCGTGCGCAGGCCGCCTCAGCTTTGCCAGGCCTGCCACTCGTCCGTCGGGCACCGTAGCTTTGCCCAGGTTCCCGAGCAGTTGCCGCCGCGGCCCACGTCGGAGTTTCTGCTCGCCAAGGCGTGTCTCAACTGCCACGCCGAGGTCCACGGCTCCAACCATCCTTCGGGCAACCTGTTTCGACGATGAAGTGCGGGGCGATGGTTAGCGCGGCCTGGGTAACCGCAACCCTCGCCGTTGCGATGAATGGCGCCGCTGCGGAGCGCTTGTTCGAACCGAATTACGCCAAGGTGAACACCGACCGCTGGCGCTGCCGCCTGTGCCCGTTCGAGATGGCGTCGGCCAAGGAAGCGACTTGGACCGTGGGGGCTGTCCACGTCGCTGAACCCAGTGCGCGGTTCGGCCGCGACAGCGGATTGGCCGAAGCCGGGGCGCGCGCGGATATGGACCTCCGCTATCGGCGGCGGGACGACAACGGCCGGATGACCGAGGTTGTCGCGCGTCGACTGGGACTCGACTCCCGTACCGTGGTTGTCGGGGTCGAAGGCGGACGAGTCAAGGCGCGTCTCGACCGTCGCGAGATACCGCGCAACATCTCGGTAGACGGCGTGACGCCGTTCGCAGGCGTTTCGACACTGACGTTGCCGGGCGACTGGCAGGGGACGTTCGACACGGCGCGAATGACCGGACTCGGGGAGGCCACTCGCTTCAACCATGGCACGGAGCGCCGCAGGACGTCGGCCCGGGTGCGGGTGGACCCGCGCCCCGAGTGGTGGGTGCAGGCCGGCTATTCGCGGGAGACGAAGTCCGGCACCGCTGAGACCTTCGCGGACTTCCTCTACCAGTCGACCGGCCTGCCGAAGCCCGTGGCGTTGCTGACGGAAGAACTCACGACGAGTGCCGGGGTTGAACGGGCCGCCTTCACGTTGGCCGCGGAGTTGCGCAACACGAGGTTTCGCAACCGGCGCGGTGCGCTCGACTGGCAGAATCCCTGGCGGGGACCGTCCGTGCTACGGGGTCGGAAAGCGCTGGCTCCGGACAACGACGCCCGTTCGCTGTCGCTGGTCTCAAGAATGGCGCTCGGCCGCCGCGTCGCGGCCCACGCCACCCTGACCTGGGGTGAAGCCCGCCAGGACGACGTCTTCGAGCCGTACACGACGAACACGCGGCTCGCCCTCGACCCACTCCCGGCAAACCGTCTCGACGGGCGCGTCCGGTCGTTTGCCGGCTCGTTCAAACTGCTCGCTCGGCCCACCGACCGGCTGCGTCTGATCGTTGGGCACCGGCATCGCGAGCGGGACAACCAAACCGCCACGTTGACCTTGAGGCCCGTACGCGGCGATGCATTCATGGCTGGTGCGGTAACCAGCCGGCCGTTTGACGTGGAGCGGTCGACGACGGCGCTCGGCGTGACGTACCGGGTCGCGCCCAGGGTCGGACTTGGCTTCTATGCCGACTCGAATCGCATTCGCCGTGCCCCCGCCGAGGTGGCTGCGAATGAGGAGCGTCGGCACCGGATTGAACTCGGCGTCAACGGCTGGCGTGGAATCCGAGCCAAGTTTGCGTTCGCCGAAGCGGAACGGAGGGCGTCCGAGTTCCGGTCCACGACGAGCAACAACCCACTGACGCGGCGGTACCACCACGCCGCACGCGACCAGCGGACGTGGCTCGCAAGAGTCGGCTACGAACTGGACGGAATCGGTGCGTTCGTCGAACTCGTCGCCGAGTGCCGCAGCAACGCCTACCCCGAATCCGCGTTGGGCCTGCAACGAGACGGGAACTGCACACGGGGTGTCGATGTGGCCTATGCGCCGCTGCCCAATGTATCCATCGCGGCGTTCTATCTCGAGCAGGAGATCAACGCCGCGACGGCCGGTCAGGTTGGTTTCCGAGGATCCGATTGGCGGTACTCCACGGTTGACGCGGTGGACACGGCGGGAATCAGTCTCGACGTGGGGGAGCTATTCGACGGCGTCGTGGAACTGTCGGTCGACTACGTTCGATCACTGGGCGCGGGAGCCTACGCGACCGAACTGGCGGGAGAGTCGCTGCCGTTTCCGGACCTGGTTTCGAACCACACCTCCGTCGATGTCCACGCGCGATATCAATGGCGTGAGCGGAGTGCGTTGGTCTTTCGACTGCGGCACGAACGCTTCAGGGGCGAGGATTGGGCTCTTGTCGACGCGCTGGATGCGATCCGCAACGTGGTGACATTCGGCAGCGGTTCGCCACGGTACGCGAACCGTTCGATCAGTGCATCTTATGAGGCCTCCTTCTAGATGCTCGATGGGTCGACGTGGCGGGAACAGCGCCCCATAGCCGGCTCGGCACTTCGCTTTGCTATGTGCCGGGTTCGCCTCCGGCCCAGCCACTCCGACCTGTCCATGAAATAAATGCCGCGGTCGTAGGCTCCCTACGGCATTTGTTCATGGAAGCGCCCCATAGCCGGGTCGGCCGCGTCCAAAGGACGCGCCTTCGCTTTTCGCTATGCGCCGACTCCATGCGCGGCGGTCACCGCGGCGGAATCGGAACCCGGCGCGGCTAGATTGCTTGAGCGGCGCTGATGTTTGCACGCAGGTTGCATTTCGAACAACGCTTGGAATCGCTCTTGGACGGCTCG
>JAGWBM010000001.1:31686-51888 GCA_021295895.1 Pseudomonadales bacterium | reverse complement strand
CAGTTGTCGATCACGTTCTGGCCGACGTTGGTGCCGAGGGATTTCGCGCACGGATCCCCGACGGTCCCATCGTTCCCTTCGCGTCCGCGGCACGGCCCGGGTAGGTCGGCCGACCGGGTGGCCTCGGCGCGCTCAGATCACGATATCGAGTCCGGCGGCGACGCTGTTGTCGTCGATGCGTTCGAGACTCACGGTCTGTAGCGCGGCGGCCCTCTCCGACCGGGCAAGTCCGCGGGCACCGCCGAGTTCGTCGAAGTAGATCTGGCTTGTCAGGAGTTCCTTACGGTCCTGCCAAACCTTGTAGTGGATGTGCTGTGCCGGCCGTGCCGCGTAGCGACCCGGCACGTAGGTGCGGAATCGGAAGCGCGCCTCGGCGTCCGTCAGTGCCTCGCCCCAATACAGAAACCCGTCCATAAGGTTGTCTTGTTCACGGTCGCGTGGGTGTTTGTAGCGACCGTTCGGGTCCGTCTGCCAGATATCGACGAGAACCCCGGGATGTGGACTCCCGTTGGGCGCCAGAACGCGACCGCTCAAGTGCAGTATTTCGGCTCGCGGTTCACCGACGATCAGATCGTTCTTCGGGTTTCGCGGTCCCTTCGGATAGAACGGTCCGGTGTAGTCCCGAGGCGTCCTGGGCAACTCGGTGGCGGCCTTGACAGGTAGGCCGGACAGTACGCCGGCTGTGATGGCCGACTGGACCAGCTCTCGGCGATTCATATGCCTTTCCCTCGGTTTCCGGAGACCTCTTCCGATCATACGCCCATGCGCGAGGTTCCCATCGCACCGAGGCACTCCACGGGCGTTGCTCTATCGGTGCAACCGGCGCTTCTGTCATACTTCCCGATCATTCGCGAAAACCCGCGCGAGGCGGAGTTAGGAGAAGGACATGAGCGATTTGGACGGCACCTGGGAGACGGTGACCAACACGCCGATGGGGCAGCAGAAGGCGACGCTTACGCTGCAGACGGACGGCGACAGCCTCTCGGGGACGATGTCGGGTGCCCAGGGAACCGTGGACATAAAGGACGGCTCGGTCGATGGCAACACCGGTAGTTGGAAGGTCTCAATCACCAGCCCCATGCCCATGACCCTGGAGTTCAGCGCATCGGCCGACGGAGACGCAATCAGCGGCAACGTGAAGCTCGGCGCTTTCGGCAGCGCGAATTTCACCGGCACACGGTCGGCTAGCTGACCCGGCGTCCATGAACGCCAAGTACATCGTTATCGGCTCGGAGGAGTCGCCTTACTCGGTCAAGGTGCGTTCGTACTTTCGCTACAAGGGTATCCCCCACGAGTGGCGGGACCGGCGCCAAGCAGCTGACCTGTTCGCCAGGCACGCGCGGCTTCCGCTCATTCCCCTTGTCGTGACGCCAGAGGACGCGGGTATCCAGGATTCGACGCCCATCATCGAAGCGATGGAGGCGAAGTTCCCGGAGCCGAGCATTCACCCGGCCGGCCGGGTGTCGCCTTTCGTCTCCGCCCTGCTTGAAGAGTTCGGCGACGAATGGGGCAACAAGTGGATGTTCCACATGCGATGGGCGCGGGAGATCGATCAGGTTGCGGTGTCGCGTCGCTTCGCCGCGAACGCCCCCGCCGACGAGATCGATGCCGCCGCCCAAACCATTCGCGAACGCATGGTCCCACGGGTCTGGTTCGTGGGCTCCAACGAGGTGACGGCACCCCAGATCGAGCAGAGCTTCGCGGACGTGCTGCCGCTCCTGGATGTGCACTTGGCGTCGCGTCCCTACCTTTTCGGTGCCCGGCCGTCTTTGGGCGACTTCGGCCTTTGGGGACAGATCTACGAAGCGGGTCGCGACCCCACCGCCGGCGCCTTGGTGGCCGGCGTCGCGAACGTGGTCGCTTGGATAGACCGCATGCTCAACCCGGCGAGCTTGGGCGAGTTCGAGGACTGGGCGGCACTTGAGTCGTCGTTGCTACCGATCCTGGAAGACCAGGTGGCGGGCGTATTCCTGCCATGGGACGTCGCCAATGCCGCGGCTATCGCGGATGGTGCGGACGAATTCGACGTGACGCTCAAGGGCAAGCGCTGGACCCAGAAGCCGCAGAAGTACCACGCCCGGAGCTTGGGGGCTTTGAAGGCGAAGTACGCGGAGGTCGGGGGCGATGCGGCGTTGGATGCCGTGCTCACGGCCAGCGGCTGCAAGGAGTATCTCGCCGCGTAGACATCGCCCTCCCTCGCCCTGGCGAGTTGTCCGCTAGAAGCGTATCCGCGCCGCCAGCGTTGGTATGACGCGACGCGTCACCTTGAGCCGGTTCGGCAGGTCCTGTTTGTGTCCATCGTCGTAGCGGAACTCCTCGAGAGAGGCGCCCACCGAGACGCCCAGGTTCTCCGATAGATCACGGCCGACCCGCGTCTCGGCCGTGTAACGGCTACCGGTGCCCTCGATGGCTGGCGACGCGGCGAGCCTCGCGCCGATATGCCAACCGTTTCCGAGTTCCTTGTTGAGGGCGCCGACCAACCCGAATGTCGTGACGTGGTAGGAGCGCTCCGATCGATGGCGCTCCCCCGTCATCGTGAAGTCGAAGGCGGTCCAGCCGATCTCCGGACCAATTTCGGCCGTCAGTCGGGGAGCGAGTTCGAACGCGGCGGTGAGCGCCAGGGTCAAGCCGTCGAAGGAGACTCGGGAACGAACCGAGTCGCCGACCTCGAAGACGCCCCCGCGAATCGTGAACGCTTCGGCGAGGGTGGTCGTGGCGTCGTCGCCAATGGTCGTGTAGCGAGCGTAGAAGCGTAGATGGAACGGCATGGCGGCCCGGTCCGTGCCGGCCTCGTGGCCGAAGTCGACACCCGCGCCAAGCCAACGGTAGCGACCGCCGTCGAGGCCGATCTCCGCCAAGGTCGGTCGCTTTGAACTCGCCGTTCCCGGCATGCCGCCGGCGGGCGTTTGTAGATAACCCGTCTGATTGGGTAGGCCGACCCCATACTCCAAGACGTACTCGCGAGCAGTCGCCGGCAGCGCCAGCACGGCCAGCAGCGCGAGGCCGATACGCGTGACGGCGAACCGCGGTTGGCATTGTTGGCTCATAGGACCGATCATAGCCGCGCGCGTTTGCAACGCGCGCCCGGGAAGGAGTGATCATCATGACCATACAACTGCGCCAGATCTGCCTGGTTGCCTGCGAACTCGACAGCGCCATCGACGACCTCGAACAGGTGTTCGGAATTCAACGGTGTTTCGTCGATCCGGGCGTTGGCCAGTTTGGCCTCGTCAACACCCTGCTGCCCATTGGGCGCAATTTCCTCGAGGTCGTCGCGCCGGTCGAGGCGAACACGGCGGCCGGCCGCTACCTCGACCGGCGCAACGGCGACGGCGGCTACATGGTGATCTGCCAGGCGGACTCCAGCGCGAACCAGCAGGCGGTCCGCCAACGTGCTCTCGACAACGGCGTTCGCATCGCGTGGGAGGTCGACCGGGAGAACTTCAACATCTGCCAGATACACCCGGGCGACATGAAGGCGGCGTTCTTCGAGATCGATTGGGATGAGGTCAACGACTTCAACGGCAATTGGCATCCGGCCGGCGGCGTGCAGTGGGAGGACAAGGTCGACCAGTCGGTGACCGTCGACTACGCGGCGGTGGAGTTGCAGGGGCCGGACCCCGTTGGCCTCGCCGAACTGTGGGGCAAGGTCGCCGGCCTTCCCGTGAGTCGCGATGGTGCAACCCTGCACATGGCGCTCAACAACGTCGACGTCCGCTTCGTGGAGGCCACCGACGGTCGCGGTTACGGTCTCGGTGGGCTCGACCTCAAGGTGGCGGATCGGGACCGCATCCTGGCCGCCGCCAAGCAACGCGACGCCTACGTATCGGATGACGAGGTGGATGTCTGCGGTGTGCGGTTCCGGTTGATCGACGCCGGGTAGCATGGCTATCGGGCGGCGGTCAGATCGGACGGGAGTCGGGTGTAAACGCGGACGACCGCGAGGGTCTCCCCCTACAGGCGGCTCTTCAGTCCGGCGATGAACTCGGTCCGCGTTGCTTCGTCGACCTCGACGTAGCAGACAGGGTTGTTCGCGCCCGTGTTCGCGAGCAGCGCGTCGAAGTCGACACCCGTCAACATGTCCAACGTCGCCAGCATCGTCTTGCGGTTCTTCTTGCTCACCGGACACATCCACTTGTCCCCGGAGTGGTAGATCGAATCGCCGGCGAAGAGACAGCGCCGCCCACCGACGTCCACGAGGTACGACACGGCGCCGGGCCGGTGGCCGGGCGTCGGGATCACTTCGACCCCGGGCACGAGCGTGTGACGTTCGAACGGGAAAGTGACGACATTCTTGACCTTGCGCCGGACGTCGGGCCCTTCGACATCGCTACACATGGTCGTAACGCCGAACCGCGCGTCGACATCGTCGTTGTAGCGGGCGGCGAAGTGCATGTCGCCTAGGAGGTGCAGCGCGACGCCGCCCAGATCGTCCATGTCATCGAAACTGCCTTCGATACTGCTGTGGCCGCCGAGACAGGAGAACAGCAGATTGCCTTCGGGGCGGACCGCGAACAGGCTCGAGTACTTCGTCGGCGTAACCTTGGTGGGCAGGATGCGGTAGACATCCTCCATTAGCGCTTCCATGAAATGCTCCGTTTGTCGCTTGGCTGTCGAGTGCCTCGGTGGCGCGCCCGGGGGTCGCCTTTTGAGAATTCGCGCAGCGAATTCTCGGGCGACCGCAAAGCGGTCGCGTTCACTCGCTGAGCCGCTCGATTCGGGCGCCGAGTTCGCCGAGCCTGATATCCAGTCGCTCGTAGCCGCGGTCGATCTGGTCCACGTTGTGGATGGTGCTCGTACCCTCGGCACACAGCGCGGCGATCACCAGCGCCATGCCCGCGCGGATGTCCGGCGACACGAGGCGTTCGCCGTGCAGGCGGGTGGGGCCCATGACCAGGGCTCGGTGCGGGTCGCAAAGCACGATGCCGGCACCCATGTCGATCAGACGGTCGACGAAAACCAGGCGCCGGTCGAACATCTTCTGGTGGATCAACACGGTTCCCCGACATTGGGTGGCGACCACGAGCGCGATGCTGATCAAGTCGGGCGGGAAACCGGGCCAGGGCATGTCGTCGATCTTGGGCACGGCCCCGTCGAAATCCGGCATGACCGTCAGTTCCTGGGTTGCCGGTACGACGATGTCGTCGCCATCGTCTTCCCAACCGATGCCCAGCCGACCGTACATGATTCGCGTCATTCGGTGGTCCTTGGGTGCCGCACCCACGAGCCGAACGCCCGAGCCGGTGGCGGCGGCTAGCCCGATCAACGAACCGACCTCCATGTAGTCCGGACCGATGTCGAAATGCGCCCCGTGAAGAGCCGCCACGCCTTCGATGGTGAGGTCGTGGGTGCCGATGCCGGAGATCTTCGCGCCCATCGCATTCAGGCAGCGGCACACGTCCTGGACGTGGGGCTCCATGGCGGCGTTGGAGATGTAGGTGGTGCCCTCGGCGAGCACGGCGGCAAGCAGCGCCTGTTCGGTGCCGGTGACGCTCATTTCGTCGAGGAACAGGTCGCAGCCCTTGAAACCCCGTGTCCACAGGACGTAGTGATCGGGTTCGATGTCGATCTCCGCACCAAGGGCCTGCAGCGCCAGGAGGTGGGTGTCCAGTCGACGACGACCGATGCGATCACCGCCAGGACGGAAGATCTTGACCCTGCCGAAACGTGCCAGCATCGGCCCGGCCAGCAGCACGGCGGTGCGGATGCGGCTGCTCAACCCGGGATCGGGCTGCTCGTCCCGGACTCCCGCGGCGTGCAGGGTGCAGGTGTTGTTCTCGAAGCAGGCGTCGATCCCAAGGCTCCCCAGCAGCGAGAGTTTCGTGCGCACGTCGCCGATATCCGGGACGTTGCCGATGATCAGGGGTTCGTCGGTGAGCACCGAGGCCGCGAGCAGCGGCAGGGCGGAGTTCTTGTTGCCCATCGGCGCGATAACGCCGGCGAGCGGTTGGGCTCCGTCGATCCGAAAGTAGTCCATGCCCGTGCCCCGGCAGATTACTGTCTTAGGCGTCGAAGACGATAACGCTGCGCGCCACCTCGCCCGTGTCTAGCGCCTGCAAGGCGTCGGTCACGTCGGCGAGATCGAGGCGTTGGGAGATCATCTCGTCGAGGTGCAGGCGTCCTTGGAGGTAGAACTCCACGAACCGGGGCATGTCCACCCGGAACCGGTTGGAGCCCATCATCGAACCTTGGATCTTTTTCTCGGAGAGGAAGTCGGGACCGTGCAGGGACACCATCTCACCCGGTGGAATCATGCCGATGATGGTCGCCGTGCCGCCGGGGCGGACCATGCGGAACGCCTGCTCGGCGGTGACCTTCAACCCGATGGCTTCGAAGGAGTAGTGTACCCCGCCGCCGGTGATTTCGCGGACCTGGGCGACGGGGTCCCCATCGGATGCGTTCACGACATCGGTCGCCCCGAAATTGCCGGCCAGTTGAAGCTTCGACGACACCGTGTCTACGGCGATGACCCGGGATGCGCCGGCGATGGCCGCACCGTTGATGCAGGAAAGGCCCACGCCGCCGCAGCCGATAACGGCGACGGTGGCGCCGGGTTCCACGTCGGCGGTGTGAATGACAGCGCCGACGCCCGTGGTTACGCCGCAGCCGATCAAAGCCGCCCGGTCCATCGGCATGTCGTCGCGGATCTTCACGACCGAGTGTTCGTGGACCAGCATCTGTTCAGCGAAAGAGCCGAGGTTGGCGAATTGGCTGAGCGGCGTGCCTTCCTTGGCCAACCGCGGCGCGTCGGTGGCACCCCGTCTGACTTCTGGTTCCTCGCACAGCGACATATGGCCGGTCAGGCAGTACTCGCAATGTCCGCAGAACACGGACAGGCAGGTGATCACGTGATCGCCGGGTTTCACGTAGCGCACCGCGGAGCCGACTTCCTCGACGACTCCTGCCGACTCGTGACCGAGCACGCAGGGCACCGTGCCGGGGTAGGTGCCGTTGAAGAAATGCATGTCCGAGTGACAGACACCGGCCGCAGCCGTGCGGATCAGCACTTCCCGCGGGCCGGGTTTGTCGATCTGGATCTCTTCGACATCCATGCGGGTGTTAACGGCGCGGAACACGGCTGCTTTCATCGGGTTTCTCGAATGGCGTCGCGAACGTCAGTGTGCCAAGCGGCGGGGTGCGCCAGCAAGCACTCCCTCCGGTATGTGTATCGGTCCGGTGCTACTGCCCGAACGTCCCTTCCGCCAACGCCACGGCGGCGCGAAGGGCGGCGATGGCTCCGGTAGCGTCTGCGATCCCTTCGCCGGCGATGTCGAAAGCCGTGCCGTGGTCGACGGAGGTGCGTATCAGCGGGATTCCCAAGGTCGCCGTCACGCTCTCGTGGAAGTTGTGCACCTTGATCGCGATGTGGCCCTGGTCGTGATACATCGCCAGCACAACGTCGAATTCGCCGACGATCGCACGGTTGAATATCGAGTCCGCCGGAAGAGGCCCGGTGGCGTCGATGTCCAGTGCCCGGGCTTCGGCGACAGCCGGCACGATCTCGTCGATCTCTTCGCGGCCGAGCAGTCCGCCCTCGCCGCCGTGCGGGTTGAGTGCAGCGACCGCGATGCGCGGATTGACCAACCCCCAGGCGTTGAGGGAGTCGTGGCACAGGCGAAGCTTGTCGAGGACGTTCGCGCGGGTGACGAATCGACCCGCCTCGATCAGCGACTTGTGCGTCGACAGGTGCACCACGCGCAGACCCGGTGTCATCAGCATCGTTGCCGTGGTGGTCGCCCCGGTCAGCCGGGCGAGAATCTCCTGGTGCCCGATGTCGTCGACGTAGCCCGCGGCGTGGATTGCCTCCTTGTGCAACGGACAGGTCATCATCGCGGCGACGTCTCCGGCGATCGCATCCCGGGCGCAGCGTTCCACAGCGGCGACGCTTGCTTCGCCGCAGGCAGCCGCGACCGTGCCGACCTGAAAGTCGGCGGCGCGGGGTACGTCGACATCCACCAGGTCGCAGTCGTCGGGTATGGATAGGCCGGCCTGGTCGGCACCGAGATCGAGTGCCCACGCGGGGCCGTAGAGGACATAGTCGGCGGATGGCCGGCCGGTTGCATTCAGGGCTTTGACGGCCACCTCCGGGCCGATGCCGGCCGGGTCGCCCAGGGTTATGCCGATGCGGGTCACAACAGATCGGTGGCGACCACGGTCAGGCCGAAGCCTTCGAGGCCGACGAAGTCCACTTCCCGACCCGCGAGAATGCGTAGCCTGGACACCCCGAGATTGCGCAGGATCTGTGCGCCCACGCCAATCTCCAGCCAGTCGCGGTTGCGCACCCCGGCCCGGCTGTCGTCCCCACCCGCCAGGGTGTCGAGAGGTACGCCGGCGAAGCCGCTGCGCAGGTAGATCAAGATGCCGCCGAGTTCCCCGAGGCGGTTGAGCGATGCTTCGAGCAGGCTCTCCTCGTGCCGCGTTTGCGAACCGAAAAGATCCTCGATCAGCTTCTCGCGATGGATGCGTACAACCACGTCGTCGCCGGCCTTCATGTTGCCGAACACCAGCGCAAGGTGTTCCGCGTCTTCGAACCGGGTGCGGTAGGCATGGCCCCGCGCACGCCCCACGGCGGTTTCAACGTCAAACTCGCGTGTGCGAATTACCAGTTCTTCGCGTCGCTGGCGGTAGGCGATGAGGTCCGCGATGGAGATGATCTTGAGGCCGAATTCGGCGGCGAACTCGCACAGTTCCGAGAGTTTCTTGGGGTTGCCGTCGTCATTGACGATCTCCGCCAGCACGCCCACGGGTGGCATCCCGGCAGCGTGCGCCAAGTCGACCGCGGCCTCGGTGTGGCCGGAGCGGACCAATACGCCGCCTTGGCGCGATACCAATGGCAGGACGTGGCCGGGTCGGGCGAAGTCGTCGGCCGCCGTATTGTTGCTCGCCAATGCCTGGACCGTGTTGGCGCGTTCATCGGCGGAAATTCCGGTTGTAAGCCCGACCTTGTAGTCGACCGTTACGGTGTAGGCAGTGGCCAGCGGCGCTTCGTTGCGCGCCACCATGGGATCGAGATGCAGCCGCTTCGCTTGATCCTCGGTGATGGAGGCGCACAGGAGTCCGCTAGTGTGGCGGACCATGAACCCGATCTTGTCCGACGACGCCTTCGCCGCCGCCATGATGAGGTCGCCCTCGTTCTCGCGGTCGTCATCGTCGACAACGACCACGAGGTCGCCGGCAGCAATGGCCGCGATCGCATCTTCGACGGTGTCGAATTCGCATGTCATGTCGTGATTGTCCTCGCCTGGTCGGCGTGGTGAACGAGGCCAGGTCCCCGAATGCCGCTCCGAAAATTGTATCAGCCGCCACATGCGTCGAGCGTGGATTCTGGTTCCATCGCGACAGTGTCTTGGCGAGCGCGGCGCCTAGATCGGGACAGTAGAACTCGAAACCGTTTTCGAAAGGCTTGCGGGGCCGACGCCCTGGCTTGGTGAGTTGCTGATGTTTGGCGCGGGGGATCCCGAGTTCGCAGCAATCACCTCGGCGGGGCGCGCTGGCCGGGATCTACGGCGGGGCGTACAATCCGCCGCTCAGCGCCCGTAGCTCAACTGGATAGAGTACCAGGCTTCGAACCTGGGGGTTCGGGGTTCGAGTCCCTGCGGGCGCGCCATTCTTCGAACGCTACGCGGGTCAGATCGCGCCAGCGTCCACCAGCGAGGCCACGTCGTCCGCCGACAGTCCGAGCAACTCCCCATAGACCTGCAGGTTGTCCGCCCCGGCATTTCGCGGCAGCGACACGGCGGGCGGATCGACATCCTTGAAGCGTAGTGGCGTGCTCGGCAAAGCGACCTCTCCGTAGTGCTCGTGGGCAACTTTGGCAAGTGCGCCGCGCTCGAGTAGATGAGGGTCGTTCAGGACGTCTGCGAGGGATTGTACCGGCGCGCAGGGCACTTGGTGCTGCTGGCAGACCTCGAATACGTCGACCCTGGAAAGAGTCGATGTCCATGCCTCGACGACGGCGTCGGTGGCCACCATGTTTAGGGCCCGCGTTGCCCTGTCCGTGAAGCGTGGGTCGTCCGCCAGTTCGGGTTTGCCCATGGCGTCGAGCAAGGCGAGCCAGTGCCGTTCCCGAACGCAGATTATCGCGACGTGGCCATCGCCGGCGGCATAGACGTTGTAAGGCGCCACCGCCCAGGCGTGGTGATGGTTGCCCGTTCGCCGCGACTGGCCGCCTGATACGTACCACGCGCCGAGGGCGGAGGTCAGCGACGGGAAGACCGCGTCCTGCATGGCAACGTCGAGTACGGCACCGCGACCGGTACGCTCGCGGCGCACGAGTGCCGTCGTGATGGCGGCGTAGAGGTGGACACCCCCCAGGATGTCACAGAGGGCGGGACCGGCTTTGAGCGGCGGTTCGCCGTCGTGACCCGTGACGGACATGACACCGGTCATGGCTTGGACGGTGATGTCCATTGCCCGGTAGTCGCGATGTGGACCCGTGCGGCCGAAGCCCGTCCCCGCCGCGTAGACCAGGCGGGGGTTGATTGCCGTCAGCGCGTCGGCGCCGACACCGTGGCGGTCGAGGGTGCCTGGCGCGAAGTTCTCGAGCAGGACGTCGGCATGGCGGGCCAGATTGCGTAGCATCTCGCGGCCGGCATCCGACTTGAGATTCAACGTCACCGTCTCCTTGTTGCCGTTGAGCATCATGAACGGATAGCTCAAGGGAGGATCGGCGCGACCGCGCATGGCTTCGCCGCCGGGCGGTTCGACCTTGATGACCCGCGCACCGGCCATGGCCAGCAGGTAGCCGCAGTAGGGTCCGTTGTAGATCTGCCCGAGGTCGAGGACGGTGATGCCGGTCAAGGGTTGTTGTTTCAACGGCGAGCCCAGTTGCCAATCCAAAGGGCGAACCATGAAGCCTCGTCGCCCGACGCTCAACCCCGGAATCGTGTCGCGGGGCAGGGCGAGAGGACCGGATCCTTGCCCTTGACTGGCACGCGGGATGATTCACCCTTTGCCAATTTGTTGCTCGCAAGGGGTTCATCCATGTCGATAGCCGCTCTCGATCACGTCGCCATTCCGATCGACGATGTCGACGCGATGCTGCATTTCTATGCCGCGCTCGGCTTCGAGGTGGGGGAAGTACAGCCGCCGCTTTTGTACTCGGTGATGTTCGGTGCCAACAAGATCAACTTCCATGGTCCGAACGCGTGGCGTTCGTCGAAGTTCACGCTGCGGGGTCGAGCCGCGAAACCGGGTTGTGGTGATTTCTGCTTCGTCTGGGACGGTACGACCGACGAACTTGCCCAGATTCTCACCCGGCTCGACCTAACGATCGTCGAAGGGCCCGCGCCCCGGGTGGGTGGCCGCGGCGAAACGGGCACGAGCACCTACGTCCGCGACCCGGACGGGAATCTCCTGGAGTTCATCGTCTACCCGCGCTGAGCGCTCCAAAGCCAGGCTGGCGCTTCGCCCGCGAAGTACACGTCGCGCCGCTGTGCGTCGTCTTCGCCTCCACCCCACACACGCCGTCCTTACATGAAACACTGGTAGTCAGCGGCGCTCGATGCCGGGAGAATTCGCGTAGCGAATTCTCGGGGCGACCGCGAAGCGGTCGCGTCTCGCGTGGAAAATTCCGCAACCCATTGAATCGCATGGTGAAACTGGTCGTCGGGCCGACCCTAACGCGCCCCAAGGGCGCGCGGTCGCCCGTGCCGAACACCCCGTTTGCCTCGCGAAGGGGACGGTACAAGCCCGTTCCCTACGGTTCGGTGTTCCGTGCACGTCCGCGTCCCGACGGCACCCCGCGCATTTGAGGAACTGGCTCGGGTCGTGTCGTTACGCGTCGAGCAGCGAGCGGGCTTCTCGCGCCACCCGCGTCCCGTCGAAGAAGGCGGGGTTCGTCTTGCCCCAGAAATGCACCGGGTTTTCGAACACGAACCGGCGGAATCCGTCGGCGTCGATGCGTTCGTCCTCCACCAACTCGTAGGCCTCGGTCAGCACCTGAGACATGTCCTGCACGTCGAAGTGGCCGATGTCCGAACCGAACAGGGTCTTGATTTCCGCCCCGCCCGGGTTACACGACCGGTTGAAGGCCCAGGCGTTGCTCGAGTCGTCCGCCTCGCAGCCGAAATAGAACGGTTCGACGAACAGCGTCTTGAAGTCTTCGGTCGAGTCGATTCCGCATGCAGCGTAGTCGTCGAGTTCGTCGATCCCACCGGTGGTGCGGGCGCTGCTGTTTGTGCTGATGCCGCTGCCCGCACGTATCGCGTCGATCATCTCCGGCGGCGCGTACCGCTCGGCGAGCGAAATCAGCATCTCGGGGTCGAGATTGGCCGGGTTCACGTCCTCCAAGGCGTCACGGTTGCGGATGTGCCAGTGGCCGATGAGATCCGCGTAAAGCAGGCAGGCGAAACCGACGCCGCCCTCCAGGAAGGCGAAGTTGAGTTCCGGGAAACGGCGCGTGACGCCGCCTAGGAAGATGGCCTTGCACACGGCTTCCGACGCGGCCGCGAAGTGGCCGATGTGGTTGTAGCAGAAGTTCGACGGCGACATGCGGAACGCCCGTCCTCGGGAACCGCGGTGGAAGGTCGGCGAAGCGCCGAGTTCGCGGCACTTCTTCCAAACGGGATCGTAGTCGTGGGCGCTGTCGAGGCCGATGACGTCGTACCAGACCGCGAGGTCGGCGGCATCGGGCCGTTCTTCGGCGACCTTGGCGATGGGGCGGTCGATCATGCTGTTGAGCATCACGGCCTTGAGACCCAGTTCGCCGACGGCGTGTTCGAGTTCGGCGACGGCTTCGTCGGGGTGGTGCATCGGGATTACCGCGGCGGGCGTGATCCGATCCTTGAGCGGCTCGAACAGTTCGGCTTGATAGATATTGAATGCGCGGCACGCGGCGATCCGTGCCTCGACGTCGTTGACCCGGGGCAGGCCGAGCCCCATGGTCGGGAACAGGATTGCGAAGTCGATGCCGAATTCATCCAGGCGTTCGTAGAGCAGCCTAGGCATCATGGCCGTGGCGCGATCCCGCGTGTTCTTCGTGGGTGCTCCCCAGAACGCCTCCTGGGCGACGTTCTCGCGACGCCGTTCGGCGGGCGTCATGCCGAGCGAACGTCGTACTCGGCCACCGTTGATTTGCATCGCGCGCGCCGCCGCATCGCCGCCGATCTTGCGCATCGCGTCGCCCACCACCGGTCCGTATTCGAGCCAGTGACCGTCCGCGTCGATCACTGGATGACCGAGACTCTCGCGCAGTCGCGCTCCGTCGTTTGCCATCCCGTCCTCCCCAATCGGCCACGTGCGGGGTTTAGCTTAACCGACGCTGCGTTGGCTGCGTAGGGGCGATGCTAACGCGCCCGCCGGGGCGCGCGGTCGCCTGCGCCGGACGTGCCGGCTGGCTCGACACGGGAGGGACAAGCCCGTCCACTACGACACTTTGTTCCCTGCACGTCCGCGGCCCGGGGCCCGGGGTGGAGACTTCCATGCAACAATCTGGACCTGCCACGACGGAAGCCGACAGATGAGAAGTGCAATCGCGGGTTTTCTTTTGCTCGCCACGCCGGTCTTCGGGGAGGTTGCCGAAGTCGATGAGGACGGTTTCGTCTCGACGCACGTCATCGAGATCGATGCGACCCCGGCAAGGGTCTTCGAGGCTCTGACCGATGAGATCGGCGAGTGGTGGGATCCGGCCCACACCTACACGGGCGATGCGTCGAATCTAGAACTCGACGGGATCTGTCGGTGCGAGGACCTGGACGTCCGTGGAATGAGTTTCGTCGTCCACATGCGCGTGGATTACTGGCACCCCGGCAAGCGATTACGCCTGCAAGGTGGCCTTGGGCCGCTGCAGACCCTCGGCGTTACCGGCAGCATGTCGTTCGATCTCACGGAACAGGAAGGACGTACGAAACTGTCCTATCGCTACGTGGTTGGTGGCAAACGCGCCCCGGCGTTGGCCGAACCAGTCGATCGCGTCCAGCTGGGCCAGCTTCTGCGCCTGGCGCGCTACGTCGAGACCGGCTCTCCGGTGGCAGACGGGGATCCCGATACCGCGGAATAGGAACGGAGGATGCGGGCGTCTACGGCTGTGATCCCCGCCGCATACTGCGCGCTGTACGTTGCACCCATCGCCCTTGGGGTTTCCTTCAATCTCGCCTACGCTTATTGGCTGTTGTCGGGTGTGGCGGTGGCCGCCCTCGCGTTGTGGTTGTGGAATCTCGGCGGTTGGCACCGGTTGACGGCATTTGTCGTCAACGGCGTCACGTCGTTCGCCAACCTTCTGTTTGCCGCTTCGTTATACGTCCAGGGGGTCGGCTTCAACACGCAGTTCTTCTACCACCTCGACGGCGAAACGTTCGCGATCGCGAGGCAAGCCTATGCGCTTGTCTTTTTCGGTGCCTGGGTCTATTGGCTAGGGCTTTGCGCTGTTCCGTTTTTCCTCGGCTGGCGCAGACCGCGTTGGGCGGATCGCGTCCCCAAGCGGTTCATGGCCCTTGTTGGGATCGCCGCGATCACCGCCTACGCCCCGCTCTTGTCGTTCGCCTCCTTCCTACTTGCGTCAGGCGACCCGCAGCCCTCGACCCGGGAACCCGCTACCAGTACAGTTGAGATCGCGCCGGAAGCGCTTCAAGACCCCAAGAGCCTGGTGTTGATCTTCGCCGAATCCCTGGAAGCAACCTACAGCCGACGGGATATTTTCGGCGACGACTTGACGCCGTACCTCACCGCCTTGGCGAGAAAGGGCGCGAGTTTCGAAAACATGCGGGAAGTCGACAATACCGGTTCTACCATCGCCGGAATGGTGGGGGCCATGTGCGCACTACCGCTTCGGTCCCCGATGCCTTGGGAACACCTGAATACCGTGCTGCCGAACGTGGATGCCCCGTTGCCCGGCCAAGCATGCCTGGGGGATATACTCGCCGCGCACGGATATCGAACCGTATTCATGGGCGGCGCACCCTTGGGATTTGCGGGGAAGGGGAAGTTCCTGGCCGCGCATGGATTCGCCGAACTCAGTGGCGCCACGGATCTTCTACCCCTCCTCGAGGATCCGGATTACCGTTCAGGATGGGGAGTCCACGACGATACGCTGTTCGAATTCGCGTTGCGCAAACTCGATGCCCTGGCTGACGGCGTTTCGCCGTTCGCATTGACGTTGCTGACTCTGGACACGCATCATCCGTCGGGTTTGCCGTCGGGAAGTTGCCCGGAGCGCGGTCGGGAAGCGTCGGACATGGAATTCGCGATACGATGCTCGGACCGATTGCTCAGCAGTTTCATAGAAGATGTACGTTCACGCTACGAAAATGTCGTCGTTGCGCTTTTTTCGGATCACCTCGCGCACCGCAATGAGCTTTTCAGCACGCTGCGAAGTCATGCGGATGCGCGAAGGCTGCGGTTTTCGGTGTGGGGACCCGATATAGAACCGATCAACGTTGCGCGAAAAGGAACACATTATGACGTTATGCCGACGATGATGGATTTTCTCGGTTTCGAGGGTTGGCTGCAGCACAACATGGGGGCTTCCTTGCTCCGTTCGAACAGTCCTTGGTTTACGCTCGACGAGGAATCAGCGGCGACGATTACCCAAAGCCTTCCAGAGATCCGCTTGGAAATTGGTTCGGAAATCTTATTCAAGACTGCCGGGCCGACAATTGAGATCGACGGTCGTCGCATATTGGCAACCAACGAAGGTCTGGCTTTGAAAAATGCTATTTTCGCGATGGAATTCGACGAAGGCGGGAATTTCGTTGGATTTCGTGACGGTGAATTCGCAGATAAATTCTTGGCTGAAACAGGTGATGGAATCTGGGTGGGTGTGTCGACCAACGAAGGGTTCAATAGACGTTTCGTTTCCGGCGAACCGTTGAAGCTCGCGTTTTTCGCTGGATGTTTCGACGCGGATGGATTGGTTGCGGGGCCGTTGTGGTGGCGTGAGAGACTGGATGTCTCCACTATCATTAGTGATTGTGGCTTTGGCGCACCGTGACTGAACACGTCCATGGCGGCTATTCTGAGGCGGGCCTTGCGCGACTAACGGTTGATTTGCGCGCACTACGGGAGAACTACCGCCGAATCGCCGATGTCGGTGAACGGACGGCGGCCGTGGTCAAGGCGGACGCTTACGGATTGGGTGCGGTTCGCGTCGTCGAGGCACTTGCCCGGGAGGGTTGTCGGGACTTTTTCGTGGCCACGGAGGCGGAAGGGATCGTGGTCCGGTCCGCGAGCCGCGATTCGAACGTCTTCGTGTTGTCGGGGCCGGTGGATGCCGGGAGTGCGGCCGTCATGGTGCGGCATGGGTTGACGCCGGTGATAAACGACGAAACGCAGTTAGGACGGTGGGCGGAACACCGGGAGACGCCCGTTGCCGTTCACGTCGATACGGGAATGCATCGACTTGGGTTTGACCACGGGACGTTTTCGGTGTCGATGTTCGATGGATTCAACGTCGGCTTGGTGCTTTCCCACCTCGCCTGTGCGGATGATCCGGACCAGCCGTTGAACAAACACCAGGTTGACCGCTTCGAGACTATCCGTTCGTTGTTTCCCAACGCCCTTGGCAGTCTCGCGAACTCGGCAGGAGCGCTCGCCGGAATCGGATCCGATATCGTCCGTACCGGTATCGCGCTATACGGCGGCAATCCCTTCTCGAGGCGACCGAATCCGATGTCGCCGGTCGCGACCTTGGAGGCGCGGGTCGTCGCGTTGCGGATGGTCGCCAAGGGACAGCCGATCGGCTACGGGAGCACATACACCACGGAACAGGCGACGCGAATCGCCGTGCTGGGCGCTGGCTACGCGGACGGGATCCCGCGAGGGTTATCCCGCGACGCCCGGGTTGCCCTCCGGGGTCATCGACTGCCGGTTGTGGGCCGCGTGTCGATGGACCTGCTTCATGTCGATGCCTCGGGCGTCGACAGTGTCATTGCACTTGGCGACTGGGTGGAGATCTTCGGGCGCACGGTGGGAATCGACGAAACCGCCGCCTGGGCGGGAACGATAAGCTATGAACTGTTGACGCGGTTGGGAAGCCGGCTGCGGCGGTGCTACACGGGTTAGTGAGCTATTATCCTCGCCTCTGCTTACCGAGGACACCGAAAATGCCGACGATCAACCCCAACGGTCTTCTTGCCGGCCAGGTGGCCGTAGTGACCGGTGCAAGCCGCGGCATTGGCGAAGCGATCGCCAAGCGCTACGCGATGGAGGGTGCGAAGGTAGTTGTATCGGCACGTTCGGTCGATCCCGAGGACCACTTCCTGCCGGGTTCGATCAACGAGACCGTGCGGGCGATCCGCGACGCGGGCGGGGAAGCAACGGCGGTCAAGGCCGACCTGTCCAGAGAGGAAGACCGGCACAGTCTGATCACCGCCACCGAAGCTGCCTACGGACCGGTCGACATCCTCGTCAACAACGCGGCGGTCACGTGGTTCATGCCCGTCACACGGTTCGCGGAAAAACGCTTTCGCATCATGATGGACGTGCAGGTCTGGGGGCCCTTCGAGCTTGCCCAACTTTGCCTGCCGTCGATGCTGGAACGCGAGGCGGGCTGGATCCTTAACATCTCCTCCCACGCGGCGATCCACCCCAATGCCAAGGCGCCGGGTGGCCACGGCGGCACCGTCTACGGCATGTGCAAGGCGGCCTTGGAACGATTCACCACGGGACTGGCGCAGGAGGCATACGGTACGGGCGTGGCGGTGAACGTTATCTCGCCGGGTCTGGTGGCGACGCCGGGCGTCGTGCACCACAAACTGATCAACGAGTCCAACAAGGATCGCGTGACGCCGGTGGAGCACATGGCCGAGGCGTGTCTGCGCCTATGCCACGGAGACCCTGCGGAGATTACCGGCCGTATCGACTACGCCGACCAGGTAATCGAAGAGTTCAAGCTGGAACCCGCGGACATAATCTGACCCATCGTCGCGCCCGGTGGAGGCAATGCCGTGAGACGTCTGCACAACGAACTGGACCTCGGCCCCTACTGGTTGCCGTTCACGGCGAACCGCGCCTTCAAGACCAATCCGCGGCTCGTCGTCTCGGCATCCGGCACTCGCTATCGAACCGACGACGGTCGCGAGTTGCTCGATGGCATGTCGGGCCTGTGGTGCTGCAATGCCGGCCACAGCCACCCGCGCATCGTCGAGGCGATCCGGAATCAGGCCGCCGAACTGGACTACGCGACGGCATTCCAGGTGGGCCATCCGACGGTATTCCGATTGGCTGAACGGTTGGCCGCCATGGCGCCGGCGGATCTCGACGCCGTGTTTTTCACGAACTCTGGGTCCGAGTCCGTCGACACGGCGTTGAAGATCGCCTCGGCCTATCACCACGCTCGGGGCGAGCCCTCGCGGACGCGTTTCGTCGGACGGGAGCGCGGCTATCACGGCGCCGGTTTCGGCGGCATGAGCGTTGGGGGAATCGGCAACAACCGCAAGGCATTCGGGACGCTCCTGCCGGGTGTCGTCCATCTGCCCCAGACCTACGACCTCGAACACCAGGCGTTCAGCCGGGGGCAGCCAACGTGGGGCGCCCACTTGGCCGACGAGCTGGAGCGCATTGTCGCGGTCAATCACGCGTCGACCATCGCCGCGGTCATCGTCGAACCCTTCGCCGGGTCGGCAGGCGTTCTTGTGCCGCCGGTGGGCTACCTGGAACGGCTCCGGGAGATCACCTTGAGGCATGGCATCCTGCTCATCTTCGATGAAGTGATCACGGCGTTTGGCCGCCTTGGGGCCGCATTTGGCGCGGAGCGCTTCGGCGTTGTTCCGGACATCATCGCGGTGGCCAAGGGCATCACGAGCGGCGCGGTTCCGATGGGCGCGGTGCTCACCCGCGAGGAGATCCGGGACACGGTCGTCGACAACGCCCCGGACGCCATCGAGTTGTTCCACGGCTATACCTACTCGGGTCACCCGCTGGCCAGCGCGGCGGCGATGGCGGCGCTCGATGTTTATGAAGCGGAGGGACTGTTCGACCGCGCGAGGGATCTCGAACCTGTACTCGAGGAGGCGCTGCACGCCCTGGCGGACAAGCCGAACGTGATCGATGTGCGCAACATCGGTCTCGCCGGGGCCGTCGAATTTGCACCTCGGGATGGTGCGGTCGGGGCGCGGGGAAGCGAGGCCTTTGAGGCCGCTTTCGACCGCGGCGTCCTGGTCAGGGCCACCGGCGATATCGTCGCCGTGGCGCCGCCGCTCGTCGTAAAGGAGGAGGAGATCGAGATCATCGCGGCGGTGTTGGGAAGCGTGCTGGATGAGCTAGGGTGAACGACGTTTCGACTGTCTTAGTCTGAGAGCATGGGGTAATCGGCGAAATGAGCTGATCTGGTGTGCGGCCTACGCCCAAGTGACCGTCCGAATGAGCATCTTGGGCTTGCTGCGTTGCAAGGTGTCTGTTAGTTTTTCGCCGATGCTGGCGGCAGCGACGCCCTAGCCGTGGGCGGGTGTCGGCGCACTAGGAGGACAGGCGCATCGTGCTACAATCGGATTGTGGCGGAGGAGTGGTCTTCATTGGCGACTTTTGGCGCTGGATGGTTTTGACATTGGGTGCCGTCGCCGGTGCGTGCTCGGCATGTGCTGGCCACCCGTTCAAGCTACCGGAACATGCCAGAGGCAAACCCCGTACCCGCACCCCCAGATACATGGTTGACCTGCAACATGACTGAAATAAGCGAAAGCCCTAAGGAGGGCATGAACATGAATAACTCCCCGGCGAATGTGACAGGCAGTGGGCGTTTCAGCGTTGGGTCGCGCCTGTTGCATGGCTGTCTCCGAGCCCTCGGTGCGGCCTCTGCTCTTGGCGCATTGGCTTGGGGCGCAAGCGCGAGTGCCCAGAACGCGCCATTCCTTTACATCAACATGGGGGTGGGAACCGCCGAGGAAGGGGAGGATGCCTCCTTCAGAGTATGCCGGGGCGGCAGCCAGACGGAGGACCTGACCGTCAACTTCGCGGTGACGGAGACCGGGGACATGGTGACAAGTCCCGCGCCCACCAGTTTGCCCTTCGACGGGGCCGATACCAGTTTTCGGTGCACAGACTTCAACGTCCCGACGGACGACGATGACATGGACGAGCCCGACAGCACCGTAACGCTGACCTTGATGGCCGGCACCGGCTACGAACTTCGCGATCAAGCGGATGTTGACGGCGAGGTCCTTGTCACCGACAACGATGAGGCCGGTGGCGATGGCGACGGCGACGGTGATGGCGACGGCGACGGTGATGGCGACGGCGACGGTGATGGCGACGGCGACGGTGATGGCG
>JAGWBM010000001.1:1024-31456 GCA_021295895.1 Pseudomonadales bacterium | reverse complement strand
GGTGATGGCGACGGCGACGGCGATGGCGACGAAGATCTAACCGCCGAGCACCGGGTTTGGTTCAACATGGCTGCGAACGTGCGGGTCATGGAAGGCGACCCTGCCTCTTTCGCTCTCTTCCGCAACGAAACCGTGTCCATGGATGCCCTGACCGTGAGTGTGGAAGTCACGGAGACGGGCGAATCGATCATGGGTGAACTGCCGATGACCGTTGAGTTCGGTGCGGGATCATCCAGCGCCGAGCTACTTATACCTACCGATGACGACGACATGGTCGAAGACGACAGCGTCATCACTGTGGAAATAGTGAATGGGAGGGGCTACCTCCCAGGCCTCTTCGACTCGAAGTTCGGCCACGTGACAGTTGTCGACAACGACGGCCCCGGCGGTGATGGGGATGGAGACGGCGACGGCGACGGTGATGGCGACGGTGATGGCGACGGTGATGGCGATGTCGACCCGAACCTCCCGAGCGCTCCGTTAGCGCTAGAGCCGACACCGGGCGACCACATGGTGACCCTGACCTGGCTGGCGCCTGCTAGCGATGGTGGCAGTGCGATCACGGGCTATGAAGTCCGCGTCGACGGTGGCGAGTGGATGACAGCCGATGGAATGCGGCAGCACGTCGTTATGAACCTGGATAACCGCCGCGTCTTGGATGACGGCACGCTCGACGGTCCGCCCTACATGTTCGAGGTGCGCGCCTTGAACGCCGCTGGCGGCGGTGCCGTGGCTACGACTTCAGCGACACCGATCGGCCCGGATATCGAGATTTCGATCGCCGCGGACGCCCAGACGGCGACCGAGGGTGACGACGTTGTGTTCACGCTGAACCGGCTCTTCAGGCCCCTGGGCGGTGCGGAGGGGCTCCAAACGACCCTCGACGTGACGGTGATGGTGTCGGTCACGGAATCGGGAGCGACCATTAGCGAAGCACCCATGACGGTGTACTTCGAGCCTGGCCAAGAGGTGGCACAGCTGACCGTCACGACCGACGACGACATGCTCGACGAATACAGCAGCACGATCACGGCGGAAGTGGTCGACATGTTCGCACCGGGCTATCGACCGGTCGATGCACCCGGCAACGTGGCCATGACGACCGTCATGGACGACGACGATCCGCCGACCGCCACGATCGCGGCTGCGACGGCTGACGAAGGATCCGAGGAGATCATATTCACGATCAGCTTGGACAATTCCAGCGGCAAGGAGATCACGGTTGACTGGGCCACCGGGAATGACGAGTCCGCCGGGATGTACGACAAGGCGGTCGCGGACACCGACTATGTGGCAATGAGCGGTTCCGTGGTCTTCATGCCTGCCGATCCGGCCGCATCCGGCGTGATGGGCGAGACTGAGCACACCGTGTCCATACCGGTCACCGACGACATGCTCGACGAGCACGATGAAACGTTCGTGGTCTCGATCAGTACGCAGATGCCGGACTACGTGACAATAGCCGAAGGCGAGATGGCGACCGGTACGATCCAGGACGACGACGAGCCGCCCTCGGTGATGATCGCCGACATGAGTGGCGACGAGAGTGAAGATCTGGTCTTCGCCGTCGCGCTCGACGCGCCCAGTGGCCTGCCCATCGTCTTGGACGTGATGACGGGCGACGTGGAGACGCCGGACGACCCGTACGGTATGGCGGCTGCCGACGTGGACTACACGGCCATTGGTGCCGGAACCACGGTCGATTTCGTGCCGGAAGCAGCTGGCATGGCCGGACCGGTCGCGGGGATGGTTACCGTCACCGTGACCGACGACATGCTCGACGAGCACGACGAGGTGTTCGGCGTGATGCTGACGCCGCAAATGGCCGACTACGTGATGGTCGGGGACGGCATGGCGACCGGTACGATCATGGACAACGATGATCCGCCGACTGTGTCGATTGCCGACGGCAGCGCTGCGGAGATGGACGGTGAAGTGACCTTCGCCGTGACCCTGAGCGCTCCGAGCGGCCTGCCGATCGGCGTGGAATGGGCAACCGGGGATATGGAGACGCCCGACGACATGTATGGCATGGCCATGGTCGACGTCGACTACACCCGGGGTACCGGCACGACTGAGTTCGCACCGGGCGAAACCGAGATGACGGTGACCGTCACGGTCATTGACGACGCCCTCGACGAGCACGACGAGATGTTCGCGGTGATGCTCAGCGACGCGAGCTACGCGACGATCGACGATGGAATGGCCACCGGCACCATTGTGGACGATGACGACCCGCCGTCCGTGTCGGTCGCTGACGCGAACGCTGCGGAAGCCGATGGCGCGCTGACCTTCGAGGTCACTCTGGACGCCCCGAGCGCACTGCCGATCAGCGTGGACTGGGCGACGGGCGACATGGAGACGCCGGACGACATGTACGGCATGGCCACGGTCGATGTCGACTACATGGAGGGCAGCGGGACAGTGGCGTTTGCGCCTGGCGAGACCGAGATGACGGTTACCGTCTCGGTCCTGGACGACATGCTCGACGAGCACGACGAGGTCTTCTCCGTGACACTGAGCAATCCAGCGTACGCGACGATGGGTGACGGGGTGGCAACCGGCACCATCGAAGACGACGATGCCGCTCCGTCCGTATCGATTGCGGACGCGGGTGCCCTGGAAGCTGCCGGCGAGGTGACTTTCGCGGTAAGCCTGGATGCGCCGAGTGCACTGCCGATCAGCGTGGACTGGGCGACGGGCGACATGGAGACGCCGGACGACATGTATGGCATGGCGATGGCTGACGTCGACTACATGTCGGCAGGCGGTGCGCTGGACTTCGCCCCGGGCGAGACCGAGATGATGGTGACCGTGGCCGTGATGGACGATGCCATCGACGAGCACGATGAGGTCTTCGCCGTGATGCTTAGCAACGCGAGCTACGCCATGGTCGGCGACGGCATGGCGACCGGCACGATCATGGACGACGACGATGCGCCTGGCGTGTCGATTGCCGACGCGAGCGGGGCGGAAGCATCGGGTGACCTGACGTTCATGGTTACCCTGGACGCACCCAGCGGCCTACCGACCAGCGTCGCGTGGGCAACGGGCGACTCCGCCGCTGGCGACATGTATGACATGGCGATGGCGGACGTGGACTACATGTCCGGCAGCGGTATGGTGGAGTTCGCGGTGGGCGAAACGGAGATGATGGTCAACGTGACCATGATCGATGACGCCCTCGACGAGCGGAACGAGATGTTCATGGTGATGCTGAGCAACGCCGCCTACGCGTCTATCGCGGACGGCGAAGCCACGGGCACGATCGAGGACGACGACGAGACGCCGACGGTATCGATCGCCGATGCGAGCGGCAACGAAGCGGCCGGCCAGTTGATGTTTGGCGTGACCCTAAGTGCGCCGAGCGGCTTGCCGGTGTCCGCTGACTACGCGACGGCGGCAGGCACCGCAATGCCCGGCGAGGACTACGAGACCGCCACCGGGACGCTCGAGATCGCTCCTGGCGAGACGAGCACTGCGGTTGCCGTGACGGTCATCGCCGACGATGTCCACGAAGCGGAGGAGATGTTCTCCGTGGAGCTGAGCGGCGCGATGTACTCAACGATCGATGATGGGTCGGCAATTGGCACGATCACCGACGACGATCCGCCCCCGACCTTGGCGATCGGCGACTCCACCGCATCCGAGAGCGCGGGCCAGATGACGTTCACGGTTACCAAGATGGGACCCACTGCGCTTCCCGCGACGGTTGGTTGGGCAACTTCGAACGGTAGCGCCACGGCTGGAGAGGACTACGCAAACTCCAGCGGAAGCTTGACCTTCGCACCCGGCGAGACGAGCATGACGATCTCGGTCGCTATCATGGCCGATGACCGCTACGAGGGCGTAGAGACCTTCATGGTGACGCTTAGCGGTTCGTCCAACTCGACGCTGGCCGACGCTTCGGCTACCGGCACGATCACCGACGACGACGCCGAGTCGGTCGTCCAGGCCTGGTTGGCCCGGTTCGGCCGAACGGTGGCAAGCCACGTAGTGGATGCCGTCGGTGGGCGCCTGACCGGCGAGCCGGTGGACGCCACGGTCGCACAGCTTCGGTTGGGCGGCTACGAAGTGGGTGCAACGGACGTGGTCTGGGGCGGTCCTTCGCGGCTTTCGATGGCCGGACAGCGTCCCGGAGCGACCGGCGATCCGCTGTTCAACCCGGTCGTTGATCGAGGATCCAACCCCGGGTTCGATCAGGCTTGGGGTGGCGGAACGCAAGGCCCCTGGGTAGGGACACGGAACAACGGCTTCGGCAACCTGCTGGCGCGCAGTTCGTTCCATTTCTCGGCAGCGGGCTCGAACCCCGGCGACTCGTTCGCACTGTGGGGACGTGGCGCGACGACCAGCTTTAGTGGCGACGATGGGGCGCTGTCGCATGACGGCGACGTGACCACCGGAACCGTGGGTGTCGACTTCGAGACGGGCGAGACCGTGTTCGGAATCGGAATGTCGCATAGCCAGGGCGACGGCGAATTCGCGGGGTCCGGATCCGGCTTGGCCGGCGGTACCGTGGATAGCTCGCTGACGATGTTCCACCCCTATGTACGGGTGAACCTCAACGAGTGCACGTCGATCTGGGGCTTGGTCGGTACCGGATCGGGTGACCTGACGTTGACCAATGGCGGCGGTGGAGCCGCGATCGACACCGACATCGAAATGACGATGGGTGCGGCCGGGTTCCGCGGACCCTTGCAGGGCGCGTTGGGCGACTTCGGCCTTGAAGTGAAGTCGGACGTCTTCATCGCCAACATGTCGGCGGACGGCGCGCCGGGCTTGGATTCGGTGGATGCCGATGCCAGCCGCGTGAGGCTGGCGCTGCAGGGTAGCAACACGACGGAACTCGACGGCGGCGGTCTGTTTACGCCGATCTTCGAGGCAGGTCTGCGCTACGACGGCGGCGACGCCGAAACCGGGGCGGGTGTCGAAATCGGCGGTGGCCTGCGCTTCGCCGATGCCAGCCGACGGGTCTCGCTGCAGCTCAATGCGCGAGCGCTCCTGGCCCATTCCGAAAGCGAATACGAAGAGTGGGGCCTGGGGGCGTCGGTTGTCGTCCATCCCAACGCCAGCGGCCAGGGCGTGACATTCAACCTGCGCTCGGCCTGGGGCGAGGTGGCGAGCGGTGTCGACGCGATGTGGTCGCGCTACGACGCGGCGGCCTTGGTCAACCGCGGCGAGCGAAGTCTGGCTCGGCGCATCGGCGCTCGCTATGACGCCGAACTTGGCTATGGCCTCAATGCTCCAGGAGGTCGCAGCGTCCTCGTACCGTACGTCGCTGCAGGCGTGTCCGACATCGGCACCCGGGACTACCGGATGGGGCTGCGGCTGCGAACCACGGCGAACATGGACCTGAGGTTCGAGGTCGACCGTCGCGAAGGCCTCGGCTTCGAGCCTGATCACGGCGTGGTCCTTCGAGGTTGGCTGTTCTGGTAAGGCGTTAAGGCAATAGCCGGCTGCGGGCGCCCATCGGGGCGCCCGTCGCCAACGCCTTGGATGTGGGCGGGCCACCTATGGTGGCACGCCTTTTGTTTTTGCCGTGCCAAGAATCGTATCCGCGAGCTTGCGCTAGGCGCGGCCTCTTGGGAGTCTCAACGTGAGCCATCCACTCCACTCTCTGCATAACGAGATAGATCCGGGTTCGATCGCGGCGCGCGATCTCGCCCACGTCCTTCATCCGACCACCAATCTCGCCGATTTCCATCGCGACGGCCCCGTGGTCCACGACCGTGCGAAGGGTGTCTACCTGTGGGACAACCGCGGCAAGCAATACATCGAAGGCATGGCGGGCCTGTGGTGCACGGCACTCGGGTACGGCGAGGAGGAATTGGCCAATACGGCGGCGGAGCAGCTTCGCAAGCTCTCGTATTCGCAGCTATTTGCGGCCAAGACGCATGAGCCGAGCGTGCTGCTCGCCGAAAAGTTGAAGGAGATGGTGCCGTTCGATGCCGGGCGCGTCTACTTCGGTCTGTCCGGTTCCGACGCCAACGACACCCAGGTCAAGCTCATGTGGTACTACCACAATCTGATCGGTCGACCGGAACGCAAGAAGATCATCTCGCGTCGCGGCGGCTTCCACGGCGTCACGGTCGCGGCGGGCAGCCTCACCGGCCTGCCGCCGTTCCACAAACACTTCGATCTGCCGATACCGAATGTCCTGCATACGGATTCGCCCTTCTACTACCGCGAAGCGCGTGAAGGCGAGACGGAGGAGGAATTCACGACCCGGCTGGCCAACAACCTTGACGATCTCATCGAGTCGGAAGGACCGGAGACGATCGCCGCGTTCATCGCCGAACCGGTCATGGGTGCGGGTGGCGTGGTCGTACCGCCGTCGGGCTATTTTGCCAAGATCCAGGAGGTCCTGCGACGCCATCGGGTGTTCTTCATCGATGACGAGGTCGTCACCGGTTTCGGACGCACCGGCAATCCATTCGGTGCTGACACATTCGACATCGAACCGACGACGATGAGCCTGGCGAAGGCGCTGTCCTCGGCCTACCTGCCGATCAGTGCCACCTTGATCCCGGAGTTCATGTACGAGCCGTTCATCGAGGCAAGCCGCGAAGTCGGCGTCTTCGGCCACGGCTTCACCTACACTGGACACCCGGTTTGCGCGGCGTTGGCGTTGCGCAACCTGGAACTGATGGAAGAACGCGAGATCTTCCATCACGCCGCACGGGTTGGCGAGATTTTCCAGGCACGCCTGCGCTCGTTCGAGGATCATCCTTTGGTGGGGAATGTGCGGGGCGTCGGCCTGATCGGCGCCATCGAAATGGTGGCCGACAAGGAGTCCAAGGCACAGTTCCCCGCGGCGGCCGGCGTCGGCGCATACTGCCTGAACCGGGCTTTGGAACACGGCCTCATCCTGCGCAACCTCGGCGATGCGATGGCGTTCTGTCCACCGCTCATCATTGACGACAACCAGGTTGACGAACTATTCGGCAAGTTCGAAAAGGCGCTATCGGAAACCCTGGACTACGTGGGGCGGCTGTAGTTCGGCGTGGCGGGGCCGCTTCCCAAATCCGCAACGCGATGAATAGCGTGGTCATACCGTAGGGGCGACGCTTGTCGTCGCCCGCATCGGAACGTGCGGTTTCTCCGGCAACGGGACGGGACAAGCCCGTCCCCTATGGTCTGTGTTCCATGCACGTCCGCGTCCCGGACACGGAGCGAACGCCCCTACCCGCCGGAACTGAGTTGGCGGAAATACTCTGCCACCGCCGCCGAGTCGTAGCCTTCTTCGGGCTCTTCGGCGCGGACCGGCGTGCCGTCAACCTTGCGGAGCGCGATCTCCATCTGGTCGAGTTCGGCGAGGGTCAGCCGGTAAAGCCGTTCCCGATTGGCGTCGCTCGCACCGAGTCCGCGGTAGGCTCGTCGCGTCGCGGCAAGGTCGAGAACCCCCTCGGGACCGAGTACTTCCTCCGCCAGATCCCAGGCGGCATTGGCGATCTCGCGTAATGCTCGCGGGTCGCCGCCGGCGCCAAGTCCCGTCAACTGCCGACGCAGAGCCTGTACATCGGCCACCGTTGTGGGCGAAGCCGAATCGGCACCGGCGTTCTCGAATCGTTCCACGGCGTTACCGAGTCGGTTGCTCAGCCGGTTGAGGGCGTTGTGTACCGTTCGTTCGCGACTGGCGCTGTAGAACGGCCGACCCATCTCGAAGTAGTCGGCCGCCATCGTGAGTTGGTCGACAACTCGGCTGTCGGCGAGATCGTCCAAGGCACGGTCGAGCAACCGCGTCAGATCGTTGTTCTCGTTCGACCCCTGGGCGAGTTGCTGTCGGAGTTTCGACACATCCGTGGCGACACGCTCCACATCCTCTCTCATGCGTCGCTTGGTTTGGGCTTCGTCGTCGAAGTCGGTGCGGCGGTAGGTATACGACCTGCCTTGGCGATACGCCTCCAAGACTTCCTTTTCCAAGGCTTGCCGGCGCTCGAGGACGCGCCGCTGTTCCTCGACTAAGGCGTTCGCCCGGCGTTCTGCATTGCGCAAACCCGCCGCCAGTGAGTCACGCTGATCCTTAAGAAGCTGATCCGCCGCTTGCTGCAGGGCATCCGCTGCTTGCCGGAATGCATCGGAGGCGGTTTCGGAGACTCGATTGGCGGTCTCGGAGGCAAGCGATCGGTGGATGGCTTCCCGGGCACGATCGAGATCGTCGAGGGTGCCGCGTATGTCGGGAGGTGGGTTGGTGCCGGAGGGCGTTCCGCCGGCGACGGGCCGCCCGGGCGTGCGGCTACCGGGTTGTGCGCCGGTTGGCTGGCGGTTGGCGCGCTGGTTGGCGTCGTTGGCGAGTTGATCGCGCAAGCGCTCGAGTTCCCGTTGCAGGCGCTCCAATTGCCAACGGGAGAGGGGCGCCTCGGGCCGGCTCGTTTGCTCGTGGGCGCGTGCGAGTTCCTCGCTCCGCCGGGCAAGCTCCGTGAGACGCTGCCATTCGGACTCGGCCGTCTCTTGCTCGCGGGCACCGCCGCCGGGCGTCTGGGGCGACTCGTAACGATTCTGCTCCGGGTCGGCTTCTAGATCGAACAACTCGGATAGCGACCGACTCACCGAGTCGCCGCCGCTGCTGCTACGCGAGAGTGTCACGTTGACGTTGCGCAATCCCGCCTCCGCCGTCAGCAAGTGTTGCAAGGCGCGCTGCTCCGGTTGAACCGCGTCGTCGAGGCGTTGGCTGGCGAGCGTGTCGGCGGCGAATCCCATCTGGGCAGCAGCCTGGTTTAGTTCGACCACATACGGTTCCACTTCGCTGTTGCTGGAGAGCCTCCGACCTTGGGTGCGGGCAACCAGGGTCTCGACCTGTTCCTTGAGTGTCTTTTGCAGAACGGCGACGAGGTCCATCTGGTCTCGCAGGTCGCTTCCGGCGCGGGTGCCGGTGTCGCGTTCCTGGATCAAGTTCCACGTCGCGTTGACGATCTCGCGCTGACGGCTGGAGAGTTCCTGCTCGAGGGCGCCGCCTGCGCCGTTGCCGCCGCCGGCACTGTTGGTACCCATGTCTCGGTAGTGCTTGTCGAACGCACGCACGTCCACGAAGTAAAGAGCGGTCTTCGTCGATTGGCGGTGGTCTCGTGCCACCGCATGGACGGACAGGACGTCGCCCGGACGGATGGGACGTTGTTCATCGCCGACCGCGAGATCCTCAAAGAGGATCGTGTGGCTTGTGCTGGCTTCTCGCTCGATCGTCGCCTCCGGGCGGTCTACGCTAATCCAATCGCTGCCGTTGACGGCGTAGCGGAGGGTCAGGAACTCAATGCCGAAGTCGTCCTTGGCGCTGAACCGAAGCGCGACTTCCTCGATCGCGGTGGCGGAACGGTCCCGGCCGGGAAACGTGAAATCGACTTCTGGCGGTCGATCATGGATCAGGTCGATCAAGTATGCGTCGCTGATCCGCACGACCTCGCCTCGATGCCGCACAGCGACGTGCCAGGTTCCGGGAGCATCGATGGTGAACATGCCCACGCCGTCGTCGAGGTCGCGCTCCTGATCGTTGACGACCAGGTGAGCATCGTCGAGCGGCAGGCTTGCTTGGACTCGAACACCGACCTGTGTCCCCTCCACGCCGGCGATGTCGCCGTGGTCTTGGGTGGACTTCTCAAGGCGCGTCCAAGCCGGGTAGTCGAGAGTCAGTTCCATGCCCTCGACCACGGGGAGGTCGGCGACCTCGATCCGATATCGATCCGAGTTCAGCCGGGCGCCCCTCGTCGTCCCGCCCGCGCTGACGTAGTACTCGACAGGCTCGGTGATGGCGACGAGCACGAACTCGTGGGTCTCGTCCTGCCCGGGAATCATGGCCGCTCGTTCCCAACTGCCGGAACCCGCGAACGCGGCATTGACCGCGAGGGTCTCGGCCGCGAAACCGTGAGCCGTGGCTCGGACCAATACATCGGCTCCCCGGGGCACGACGGTGTCGCCAGGTTCGACGATGACCTTCGGTCGGGTATCCGCGAGCAGGTCGCCCGTCCAAAGCCGTTCGGCCGGTAGTCGCCAACTCGCGGGGGCGGCATCGAAGGTCAGATACAACGTCAATGTCGCCGCCACGAGAACCGCGAGCGGCGGTAGTAGCAGCCGGGCGGGCGCGGCGCGGCGGGGTGGATGCGCCTCGGCGATCCCGAGGGCGTGCTCGGCCAGGTGGGGTAACAGTGCCGGACGCCGCTGTCGTCGCGATGCGTCGAGCCAGGTGATCAGGCGGCCGTCGAAGGCGGGAATTCGCCGCTCGACATCGCGTGCCGCCCGGCGTGCACCCATCCGACGGACGACGCAGGCGACAACGGTGGCAACGCCGATCGCGTAAAGCAGGATGCGCGCCGCCACGATCCATCCTTCCGACGGCACGATGTATGCCGCCAAAGCGGCGAGCGAGGCCGTCAACACGGCAAGCACGGCGATTCCCGCAACGGCGATCCGAATCCGGGCGATCCACGCGAGGCGTGTTCGGCACCGCCCGAGATATCGACCCACCGCCGGGTGGGCGGCGACCGTGCTGTCGGGCGCAGTAGCCGTCATGCGATCCGTCTCTTGCGCCAATTGGCGAGTCCCCGGAGCATGGTACCAAGGCGCTGGCTTGTCGCCAGGCGGTCGGCGTCGCCTTCTGCCGACCGCCAAGCGGTCACGTCCGCTGGTGCCAGTCGTCCGACATTGGCGGCCAAGGATTCGACAAGAAGCAGCACTGCGGCCAAGACCAGCAGCCAAGGCGCAAGTGGGTGCCACAAGATCTCGGCCGGTTCGCGATCGGGGCCCCCTTGAACCTGCGTCGCTCCGCCCGAGGCGCTTTCCGTCGCGGCCTGCCAGCGCTCGAGCAGTTCGTTCGGGACGCTCCTAAGATCCGATTCCCGGGAATCGACGTTCACCGCCATCGACGCCTCGCGACCCGGGGTGCGCACGGTATAGAAACCAGGTCGGGGTATCCGCGCTACCGGCCGGGTCGACGTGTTGCCGAGTGCCAGGACGCGTTGGTCGTCGACATCGAAGATCTGCGCCGAACTCGCGGGAACCGAAATGGGCTGACCCGCCGTGGCTGCCAGTGGCAGGTTCTGCGCGAGGTAGTCGACGGCATTTCGGACGAAGCCGACAAAGGCCGGACGGAGAACCAACGAACTCCACTCGCGGTCGAGTGCGGTCAGCAGTACGAGGAGACGCCCCTTGCCGATGCGTTTCTCGATAACAAACGGCGCATCGGCATCGGCACGGTGCCCGGCCGACTCCGCCTGGGCGAGTGCCAGAATCGTCTCGCCGGGTCGGGCGGGTAACGATAGGAACCGTTCGACTTCCACGGCCCCGTAGGAGGTCTGGGCGAGGGGATGCTCGGCGTCGACCGCGACCACGCTCCGAACCCCGCCGGCGATGCTGCGCGTCAACGTGTCGCCGTCCAAAGGCAGTACCCCCGCTCGTTGCAGGCGAGGACCGGCGATCAGCAGTGTGCCGCCCCCTTCGCCCAGGTGTCGCTCGAGCCGCCGCCGCAAGGGCGTGGAGATTTCGCCAGGGTCCACGGCGATGGCGGCATCAAGGGTCTGCGGCCAGTCGCCGGCCGTATCGACTCGGACCGGTTCGGCGATGCCATTGGCCTTCAGCGCCGCGCCGAGGAACGTAAGCGCGATCGTGTCGCCCTCGTCGGAGCCGCCCGGAAGGATCGCGACGGTGGTCGCATCTTCGGCGGGTTGCACCAAGCGGAACACGTTGTCGTCGACGATCGCATCGCTTACGTCGAGATCCAACTCGAAGAGCATTGCCTCGCGTCCAGGCTGCGGGACATCGAAACGTGCCACGCTTGGCGTGCCCGTGACCGCGGCAACCGTCTTTCGCCCGATCTCGCTGCCGTCCCGTCGCAAGACGACGTCAATGTTCTCGGTCACACCGTGGCCCGCCACCACCGCTTCCACTTGTCCATCCCGAGCCGTCGCGGACTCAATCGTCCAATTGTCCGTTTGGCCACTGACACGATGGAGCACACAGGGCCATTTCATCCCCTCGACCAGAACGTTGAATCGTGCGGGCACGGCGCTCGCCTGGAAGTCGGAGACGATATGGACCTCCCAGTCCCGTTCTCGCGCCGGCAACGAGGCGATGAGTCCGTCGAGCCTCGCGGGCAACCCGGCGAAGTCGAACCGTGTGAATCCGGGCTCCGCCGTCTGGATGTCACCGATGAGGGTCAACCGGTCGCTGCCAAACACGACGTACGCGGCGTCTGACTCGTCAACGAGGTCGCCTACGACCCGCGTCGCCTGCCGCCAGGCGTCGTCGCGTCGCATAGACAGGGAACCGTCGACGACCACGAGCCGTGCCCGATCACGGGTTTCGGGGTTACCGGGGCTCGCCATTTCGAGCACGGGCTCGGCGAATGCCAATGTAACAGCGGCTAGCGCCGCCAGGCGAAGGGCCAGCAAGACCTTGTGCGCGAGCGAGCGTCGCGTCCGGACCGGCTCGTCGGTCTCGCGCATGAGCATGAGCGAATTCACGTCTCGCTCTGCCGGTTCGCGTTGGCTCATCCGGTGCAGCCACAAGGGCACGGCCAGTACGGCCAAGCCGGCCAGGAACGCACCGGCCAGCAGGCTCATGGTCGGCGCGCTCGAAATCGGAGATAGCCTGCAAGCGCCCGGTCGAGAGGTTCGTCGGCGTTGAGGCGGACGTAGTCGGCCCCGACAGCGCCGGCTTCCCGCCGCAGCGCTTGTTCGTGTGCGGCAAGGCGTTGCGGGTAACGGGCGCGCAGGTCGTTGGCGTCGACTTCGATGACGTCACCCGTTTCGACATCCCGCAACGTGGCATGTCCCCCGAATGCGCGCCGGGACCGGGGCACGCGCCGGAACCAGGGCGCCCTCTCCGCCTCGTCCAACACGTGAAAGACGACGAGATCGTGGCCCCTCGAGCCCAGGATGCGGAGCGAGCGGCCGAAGTCGGCAGGATCGCAGTAGAAGTCCGAGATGGCGGCGATGATGCCGCGCTTCGCCATGCGGCTTGCGGCTTGGGTGAACGCTTCGAGCCAATCGGAACCGCCTTCGGGTTTCACATCGTCCAGGTGATGGTAGATCGCCTGCAGGTTTCCGTTGCCGGGACGTGGTGGAACGTACGCCCGGGGCTGTTCGTCGAAGACCAGGAGTCCCACCGCATCGTGCTGCCGGGCTGCGATGAGGGCAAGGGCCGCGGCGAGATAGGCGGCGTACCGGAGCTTGGTGGGTGCGCCGGTGCCGCGGGTGCCGAATGCATCCATGGACGCGCTGCCGTCGAGCAGCACAAGGAGTCGGGTATTGGTCTCACCCTCGAAGAGCTTTAGGAGGGGTCGGTCGGTACGGGCGTAGGCGTTCCAGTCGACGAAGCGCGGGTCGTCTCCGGGAACGTAATCGCGGTATTCCGCGAATTCCTGGCTGAAGCCCGGCCGGTCGGTGTAGTGGGCGCCGTGCAATACGCCATCGACGATCGCCCGGGCCACAAGGTCCAAGGAACCAAGCTCGGCGAGTACGGCCGGCGGAATCATCCGCGACGGAGAGCGTCGCGCGTTGTCGGCTGTCGCAGTCGGGGTGCTCGCAGCGGACGTCGCCTCGCTCATGCCGCGGCATTCTCTCGTGGCGAACCCCGTTCCGTTGACTCGCCGGCGTCGAAGCCGCTCGTGCCGGGCTCCGGGACACGCCGCGTCAGGTCCCCGATCACGTCTTCCACCGACACGCCGTCGGACTCCGACAGGTAGTTGGCCTGCAGGCGATGGCGGAGTACGGGCGGTGCCAATGCCTGGATGTCGCGCGCGGTCACGTGGTACCTGCCGGCGAGCAACGCCCGTGCCCGCGCCCCGAGGCAGAGATAGATCGCAGCGCGGACGCTGGCACCGTAGCGCAGGTATTTGTCGACCAACGCCGGCGCGTTGGCGGCACCGGGGCGCGTGGCACGGACGAGGTTGACGGCATAGCGGGTTACGTCGTCGGAGACCGGCACTTCGCGCACCAGGCGCTGGTAGTCGAGGATCGCCTTGGCATCCGTTCGGGGGGATACCTCCTCATCCACGACGCCGAGTACGTTGCGCTCGACGACCGCCACTTCCTCGTGCGCGTCCAGGTAATCCAACAGGACGTTGAACACGAAACGGTCGAGTTGCGCCTCGGGCAACGGGTAGGTGCCTTCGAGCTCGATCGGGTTCTGCGTCGCCAGCACGACGAACGGCCCCTCGAGCTCATAGGTCTTGCCGCGTGCGGTGACGCGGAGTTCCTGCATCGCTTCGAGCAGCGCGGACTGCGTCTTCGGCGGCGTCCGGTTGATCTCGTCCGCGAGCAGAACCTGTGTGAATATCGGCCCGGGTTCGAACCGCCATCGGCGGGTGCCGGAGGCTGGATCCTCGTCGAGTATGTCGGTTCCCGTAACGTCCGTGGGCATCAGGTCGGGTGTGAACTGGATCCGCTTGAAATCGAGACCTAGGGCCTGAGCCAGGGTCCGCACCATCAGCGTCTTGGCCGTCCCCGGCAATCCCGTGATCAAGCAGTGACCACCGATGAGCACGGAGATCAGCAACTGCTCGATGACCCCCTCCTGGCCCACGACGATGCGCCCCAGCGCTTCCCTGATGGCGTTCATGGTGGCGTGGAAGTGAACCAACACTTCCTCCGGCGGCGCGGTGGAAGTCGATGGGTCGTCGGATTGCGATTCGGTCATTGATTGATCTCGAGCAAGAGCGACAGGGCATCCTGGTAGCGAGGCGCGATCTCCAGTGCGAGCAACACGTGGCGGCGGGCGTCTTCGGATTCGTTCAGCCTATGGTACGCCCGCGCGAGGCGGTAGTGGGCGTCGGCCTTGTCGTGCGGCTTGAGGGACTTTGCCGCGAGGTACTCCTGCAACGCCTCGCGGGGCTTTCCATCGGCGAGAAGGTCGTCGCCCAGCCGCATCCGGGTTTCGATTGCGAGCGGTATTGTCAGGGCAAGCGACCGGCGGACCGCCAGCGCGTCCTCGGGTCGTTGCGCATCATCCAACCCATCCGCAAGACGGACAAGCGCGCCCGGGGATCGGCCGCCGGCGCGCCAGTATGTCGTTAGCGCGTCAACCACTGCGGTTCGATTGCCTAGGCGCGCCTCCGCCTGGGCAAGCAACGGATACGGACTTGATTCGCCGAGGGCGTTCGGATAGCTGGCGACGGCACGCCGTGCGGCTTGGGCAGCAGCGGCCCACTCGCCCGTGGACGCGGAATCGGCGGCCTCTTGCATGGCCGCCTCGAACGCTGCCGGGTCGATTCCGGCAAAGCGGTCGTCAAGGTAGGTGCCAAATGACTCATCGACCGCCCGGTGGGAGATTTGCAGCGCAGCCTCCAGGGCGTCAACGGTGTCCTTGCCGTCACGGTAGGCGTCGAGAATCCGTGATAGCGCCGCTTGGCCATGGGCGTGGGCGATGAACTCGCACAAAAGGCCGGCCTGGTTGTAGGACACCATGATCTGGCCGGGATGCCGAGGGCGGACGAAGCCTTCGTCGAGAACGGCGACGGGTAGCATTTCGCCTTCGCGGTGGGCCTCGACGACGCCACCCGGCACGGCGCGGTACCGGGCGGCACCGGTGGCCGTATCGACTGGCCGGAACCTGCTGGGACCCGTCTTCCACTCCTCGAACACCGAGACGCCTTCGCTGAACCAGCGCGAAACCAGGTTGTTGGTTGCCCCCAGGGTGACGACGTGGGCGACTTCGTGCCAAAGTGCGCTCGCCCAGTCGAATCCCTCCTCGACACTTCGTGCCGACGGGCTGTCCATGAGAACCACGTCGCCGAAGGCGACCCCGAGAACGCCGATGCCGGGCAGGCCCGAGGTGCGAACCGCGAAGTCCTGGTGTCGGGGATAGAGTTCGACCACCACCGGGTAGTCGGGCACGAAACCATAGCGCTCGCCGACGGTTGTCGCCGCATCGGTTACCAAGGCTCTGACGTAACCGACAAGCGCACCGGATTCATCCGGATGGATGCGCAGGATCACATCGTCGTCGGCCAGGGCATCCCAGCCGTGCAGGCTGTCCAGAAGCCGCAGCGTGTTCACGACTTCGACGTTGTAGGGGTCGCCGTCGTGGGCCATGGCAAGGGCGCGGCGCCCTTCGTCGAAGCGGTTGACGCGAAGCAGGTTGATGCCGAGTGTGGCGTGCGCACTCCACAGTTGGGGATCGATCTCGACGGCGCGCTCGAGTTGGGCGATGGCTTCCCGGTAGCGGCGCGTGATGATGTAGAAGTGGGCCACGGTCTCGAACAGTTCGCCGTAGCCGGGATGGATTTCGAGTGCCTTGGTTTCCCATGCGCTGGGCATCGAACCAAGAATGTGGTCGATGGCGGCGGCCAACGCCATTGCCTCGAGCCGCAGCAGGACGTCTTCGGCCGCCAAGGGTGTTTGTAGCGATTGCCGTGCCGCCTCGGTGTCGCCTACCTCGAGGGCAAGTCTCGCGGATAGCAGTTTTGCCTCGACGTTGTCGGGATCCCCAGCGAGGACGTTGTCGACGATCCCAATGGCGCGGGCTTCGAAACGGCCCAGGGCGACGCGCGCGAGTCCTAGCTTGGCAGCGACGTTGTCGGCGTCAATCGCAAGGGCCTCCCCGAACAACACTTCGGCGTCGGCCACCTGGTACGTGGCGAGGAACAGTTCGCCCCAGCGCACTCGTAGAGCAGCCTCGCCCGGCGACGCTTGCACGGCGTTTCGAAAGAGGCTGTTCGCAAGCCGGATGTCGCCGAGTGCCCAAGCCGCCTCGGCGCGCAGTGCGGGCGACGGGTCGGCCAAGTAGCCCCGGAAGCAATCGCGAGCGTTATCGCCCTCGGCGATCTCAAGCACGCGGCAATGGGCGAGTGGGTCCGCGTTGGCTAGGACGGCCGCCGACAGGGCCAGAAGGCCCAACCCGACGCAGCGCAGGACGCCGTAGAACCTGCCGCGCTGGCCCCGGGGCGCGGACATGCAGGGAACAAGGTTGCCTATGGACGAGCCCGTAGGGGCGGGGCTTGTCCCTGGGCTTGTCCCCGCCCGCGTCGGCGTTGGGCCGCAGCCACCCAAGGAGCAGCGAATCGTAGGGGACGGGCTCGTCCCGTCCCGCGTCGACACAGCCACCATCTCCCAACGTGGGCACCCAAAAGGGTCGCCCCTACGAATCCATTTTATCATTTTATTCAATGAGTTACGGATCTTCTCCAAGGAAGGGCACGTCTGCGTCCGGTCCGGGGGGGTCTTGTCGCTTCGCCTTCAACTCCCGGTCCACCTTGGCGAGTTCCAACAGCAGTTCCTGCAGTTTTGTGAAGTAGTCGTCGTCGGTGAGCACCCGGCGGTCGGCCCTTAACGCGTCGATTGCGCCCGTGAGTTCCTCGACACGACTGACCAGATGGACAGAAGCGGGTTCGACCGGTTCCTCGGGTGCGGTACGGGCGAGGATGAACGTCCCCGCATCGCCTTCGAGTCGCGGATGTTCGGTTGCGATGCGTTGTTGTTCCTCGTAGTAGCTGGCCACCTCACGCTCGGCGAACCGGAATGCCTCGTCGGCGGAAATCCGGTCGTCCTTGTCGAGGTCGGCCGCCGGTGCGTTTAAGGCCTCTACCCAAAAACCGGCAAAGAGGCTGGCATTGCGCTCACGGCCGTGGCGGGTGGCGGTGATGACGGCACGGCCTTCGCGTTGAAGGGTTTCCTGGGCAGCACCGCTCGCGCTGGTGGCGATGACGGCGAGTTGTCGTTTCGCGGTCACCGGCTTGAGCCAGTCGGCAAGATCCGCCGCGGTGGGATCCGGTCCGGGAACGTTGAATCGGTAGTGTTCGCCGTCGAATGTCCCGTGACCGATCAACTGCACGACGACCGTGTCGGTCTCGTTTGATTCCCTGGCGATTGCCTCGATGGCGTCGCGGATCGCCTCCCCGCTGGCGGCTTCCGCCGTGAGCAATGTGACCGTTGCCCCGGCGGCTTCGGCGTGGCGGGCACTGACGTCGCCGTGCTGAGCAAACGCTCGGGCATAGTCGGGTTCACCGCCGAGGCCTGCCACAACGACCATTCGCGTTTGGGCCCGACCGTTTTCGGGGGGCACCGAATCTGAAGCGTCTTCATTCTCGGCGGCTTGACCATGGTTCCCGGCGATGCCCGTCGTAACGGCGAACAATGTGACCACGTGGAGTGCACGACGGGTCATGGCGTGAATCCTGACTCGCGAGTGGTTGGGAGGCGAGTCTGTTCGATTCGCGTGATGGGCGGCAAGTGCCTGTGCGTACGCACGCCTCAGATCCCACCCCAGTATCGCCGCAGCGACCACTCGGTGCATTTGAGCAACAGCAGTAGCAAGAAGAGGAAAGGTGCGTTCCACAGGGGCAGTTGGTGCCGTTCGTGGATTCCGGCACTACTGAAGGCGAGCGCATCGGCGAGCCCCGAGAGGTCGTCCGGACGCCAATAGCTTCCACCGGTCGCCTCCGCTACGCGCCTCAACAAGGGCTCGTTCAAGGTTGCCCCGAACTGCTCGCGGTTGGTTTCGCCGACCCGGGCAAGAGCCGCCAACGCGTCGGCGCGAGAGCCTTCCGACATGGCGGCTGGCCCGGTTAGTCCGGCCACCTCGACTCGATATATGCCCGGTTCGGCTGCCGGTATGGTCTCGCCGAAGGCGGACCGCCCCGCGATGCGCGGCAGTACGACATCGTACGACTCACCGACGGGAGGGGTCACATGGACCGAGACGGCCGTTTCCGTCAACGGTTCGAAGCGGGCGTTCTTCAACGCTACCCGGACATCGAGACTGTCGCCGTCGGCGGCTAACGACAAACGTCGGCGGGGCTGGGCCGCGCCGGCGAAGTGACGGATCAGGTGACGCCAGAACAGCGAGTGCCGCGTGTCATCCGGGGGTGTTCGCATTCGCCATCGCCACGTGGATGCCGTCGCGAGAACCGCAGTTCGACCGTAGCCGTAGGGTTGGGTGACGAAAAGGGGTTTGGCTGCGCTTCCCCGCACGACGATGTCGGCGCCACGGCGTTCGACACCGCCGAGTGCCTCGAGAATCACCGTGGCACCGGCTTTGGGTGTCCCGAGGGGTTGATAGTCGGCGAGCATCGGTAACGTCTCCCAGTTCCGCTCGCGGGATCCGCCCCCACCGATGTCGGTCAGGACGGACCTCAGGCCGGCGTCGGTAGGGTGTGCGGCGTAGTTGCCGCGGGCATATGGCGGGCTGGCATCGGGCCTCGTGGTCGTTACCGGCAAGGCCTCGGCCAACGGCTTCACGTCCCAACCACCACTACCCAATGCGTGGCGACCCGCGATGGCGAGCAGACCACCACCGCGTTCGGCAACGAAACGCGCCAGCCAATCGTGCTGCTCGTCGTCGAGCGACGTTGCGGGCAGGCTGCCGATGATGACCATGTCGTAGCCGTAGAGCGCTTCGAGGGTTTTCGGAAAGCCGTCGGCCAACTCGTCGGGATCCGACGTTCCCTGGCGGTAGGACTTGCGCGGCGTGGTCCGCAGCCAGGTGGCGAGTTCGATGTCGTCGTCCTCGGCCGCGGCCCGGCGGATGAACTTGAACTCCCAGCGTGGTTCTCCTTCGAGGTAAAGCACGCGGTACCGGTTCCTGTCGACTTCAAGCAGTGCGGATTGGCGGTTGTTGCCGGGTAGGGGATCGTCGGACGGCACCTCCAACGCTACGGTTATCTCCTTGAGGCCCGGCCCCCCGCCCGGAAAGACAATGTCCGTGGTGATGGTCGTCGAAGAAGCGTCCAGCGTTATCGACTCCGCGGCAAGGACGGACTCGCCGTCCAGGACGCGGAGGCGAATCTCCTCACCGGTGTCCCGTGAGGCCGAGTGGCGGATCACGAGGCGTGCCGCGATTTGGGTGTTGGGGCTCGCGCGGGACGGTAGAACGAGTTCAGCTAGCTCCACGTCCCCCGCAAGGTCTTCCTGGCCGATGCCAACCGAATGAACCGGAATGCCGGTCTCGGCAAGCGTGTCCCAACCGAGGCTGCCGCCGTTGTGCGCGCCGTCGGTCGTGGCAATGACGGCCGCGAGCGCACCTTGGTCGAAGTGTGTCGCAAGGTCGGTGAGCGCTTCCAGGAGACGTGATCGGTCGCCGTCGGCCTGGAGGTCGGCGACCGCGTCCGCCTTCTCGAGATCGTTGTCGAAATGGAACAGGGCGACCTTGGACGCGCGGCTTGCCGCTTCGATCTCGTTGTTGATCAAGCGCTTGGCAACATCCATGCGCGACTCGTCATTGAGCCCCGCGGGCAAGGCCATGCTTTGGGACGAGTCCACGAGTACCGCGACCGTGTTTGCCCCCGGCGCGAGACGGGTTACCTCGAGCACCGGCTCAGCGATCAGGGTTAGCAGGATGGCGATGGCCGCGATCTGTAGTAGGTGGACCGTCACCCGCCGAAGTTTCGAGAAGCCTGCCACCCGTCGGCCGAAGACGATGCCGACGGCCAACAGCACGGCGGCAGCCCCCCACCACAACATGCCGAAGTCGCCGGCGAACGCGAGTTCGCCCTGGGCAAACGCCTGGCGCGGGTACTTGAACAGCCACTCGAACCACATCGCAGCGGCTCTAGTGGGAAAGGGCGTAGACGATCACATTGATGCCGACACGATAGGATTTTGTCGAGAAGTTCTCGAAGTACCACTCGCCGTAGGACTCGCGCTCCCAACCGTCGGCGATATCGGTGTTGTGGGTGGCGATTACCATCAGTCTCCCGTCGTCGTCCGTGTAGGCACGGATGGAAGGTGTTTCCATGGATCCTGTTGGTCGACGGTGCTCAACCGAGGGTTCGGTGGTGCCCCACCGCGCGTAGTCGCGAGCGGGAATCTGGGGCATCTCCTCGATATCGAAGACGGTATGGAAGATCGGATGTTCGATGGGGAGCGTGACCCAGCGCTTTCCCGGGAGGACTTCGGTCATGGCGCGTTCCAAGCTCGACCATTCGGCGTCGCCCCAGAAATCGTCCACCCAAAGGAAGCCACCATTGGCCAGGTAGGTGCGCAAACCCTCGATTTCGGGCCTGGAAAGCTCCATATAGCCCACATCCGACATGAAGATCAGGGGTGAATCGCCGAGGTCGGGGGCGGTCAGGCGGCGCTCGAGGGGGACGGGGGACACAACGACCGAGGTCAATTCATTGAGGCGCTTGGCGAAATTCTGCTCGGCCTGGGGGAAGTCGGTCTCCCAACGTTGCCACCAGCGTCCGTCGTAGAAATAGTACGCCTGACGCTGGCCGCCCACGCTGTCGTACTGGATTCGCGTGGGCACAAACTCGTCGCGTCGCAGCCACGCGTCGTCGTCTGCGAAGTCCGTGCGCGTCGTCTGCGCGGCTAACGGCAGGGCGAGGATCGCTGAGCCGATGGCGAATAGGAGAGCTGGGACTCGTACCGCGGGGTCGGCGCTGACGTCGTTTCGGCTGGGCAAGGTGTTCACTTCGGCGGATATTTCGCGAGCGCGTCCTCGTTGGGTTCCGTGCCCCAACCCGGCGCGTCGGTGAGGTAGAGATGGCCGTCGCGAATGTCCGGTTCCGCCGTGAACAGCTCGGCATCCCACGGCAACCGGTCGATGTCCGTTTCCATGATTCGGAAGTTCGGTGTCGCCGCACACATGTGTGCGGCCATCATAGTCGCCAGGTGACCGTAGTAGTTGTGGGGCGCGACATTCACCTGATGTGCTTCCGCCGTCGCGGCGATCTTCATGGACTGCCAGACGCCGTTCCACACGGCGTCGATGATCGCCACATCCATGGCCCGTAGCCGGAAGTAGGGTAGAAAACTATATAGCGTGATCAGCGACTCGCAGGAACTGATGGTGTGCGGACTGGCCCTTCGCACGTCCGCCAAGGCCTCGGCATGGGGTGTGTCGATCTCGGCCCAGAACAGGTCGAAATCGGCAATGGACTTGAGGAGACGCAGATAGCCCTCCGGCTTGGCGTTGTAGTTGAGGTCCAAAAGGATATCCATGTCGGGTCCTGCGCCGTCCCGGAACGCGTCGAGATGGGATCGCAACTGCCCTAGCACGTGTCGGTCGACGTTCTGGTCCGGCGCGTAGGGATAGCCGAAACCGGGCGACCAACCCCGAACGCGCTCGCCGCTATAGTCGAATACATTGGTCTTGAGGGCCGTAAAGCCGCGTTCGCGCACTTCTTCGCCCAACGCCCGAATACCGCCCAGATCGGTGACCGCCGGTGGGTAGAAGTCGGGTCGCGAGATGCGCCAGGTGCCGCAGTGCGACCAATACACGCGGATGGCATCCCGAACCTTGCCGCCAAGGAGGTCGTGGCAGGGCACACCCAAGGTCTTGGCCTTGGCGTCCAGGAGCGCGTTCTCGATCGCGCCGATGCCCATCGCCATGACGCCGGACATCGACTGCCGAGCACGGGCATGCAGGCGCGCGTAGGTGCGTTCGACATCGTGGACACGCTCGCCGATCACCATGCCGCCCAGCCTCTCGACGACGGCGGTGACGCCGATGGCGCCTTGGTGCTCGTCGTATTCGCTCCAACCCACCACGCCATCCTCGGTGGTGATTCTGACGAAGTGGTAGTTTCGCCAACCGGCGTCGCAGTGGCGGGTTTCGACGGTTCGTACGATCACGTTGTCTTGCGCCCCTTGGTCAGGCCCGCTCGAACACTAGCGAGCCGTTCAAGAGCGGTCCGATGCGTGGTTCCACTTGCAACCTGAGTGTAAGCATCAAGGGCGCTCAAGCAATCTAGCGGTAGCTCATGCTCGTTGTCGAGGAAGTCGCCGACACGGCGCGACCGGCAGTTGCGCCTCGACTGCCCGCCGGTACCCGAGTCATGCTGGGTCCCGTACCGGCCGGCATCCCGTCGATGTACACCGCATTGCCAGCGGTGGGCACGGCCTCCGGCGGGACCATCCGCCAGTTCAGGATCCCGCGAAACGGTTGACTCAGTCACGGAACACCTCAGTGCCTCGGTCACGCGATCATAGTCGTTCCGCGTGTTTCCGGTTATCGAATTGGCACAACCGGCGTGTCAGCGGCCCGGCAGGCTGATAGGCTTTATCCAAGTCACAACCTGCCAACGAGGAACCATGGCCGACAAGACCTACGAGACGATCCTGTGCGAAACCGATGGCACCCTCGCCACCGTCACCATGAATCGGCCCGAGAGCCTGAACGGCATCACCACGGCCATGATGCGTGAGCTCTACGAGTGCCTGAACGACGTTGCCTACGACCCCGACATCCGCGTTGTGCTGTTCACCGGCGCGGGTCGCGCGTTTTGTCCAGGCGTCGATCTCAAGGCGTCCACCAGCGGATCGAACCGGGAACCGCAGCGCCGCGAGTACTTCCATATCACCACGCTCCTGCACGAGATGCCGAAAGTGACCATCGCCGCGGTCAACGGTGCCTGCGCCGGTGCCGGATTCGGCTGGGCCTGCGCCTGCGACCTGCGCTACGCCACCCAGCGCGCGAAGTTCAACTCGGCGTTCCTGGGCGTCGCGATCTCGGGTGACATGGCCGGGCCTTGGCTGCTGCCGCGCATCGTCGGTTCCACCAAGGCGCGCGAGCTCTTCTTCATGTCACAGAAGTTCGACGCCACCGAGGCCGAGCGCATCGGCCTGGTGCTGAAGACATTCCCCGACGACACCTTCCGCGACGAGGTCCAGGCCATCGCCGAGCGCCTGTCGAAGTCGGCGCCGCTCGCCATCGGCGAGATGAAGAAGAACTTCATCAACGCCGAGAGCATGCCTCTTAGGGACTACATCGAACTGGAGACCGAGCGTCACAGCCGAACCGGCGGCAGCGAAGATTCCCGGGAGGCGTTCCGGGCGTTCGTCGAGAAACGGGAGCCGCGCTTCGTCGGTCGTTGAGCCGACGTCCCGAGGCCGTCACGCAACTCGTTGGCGGGCTTGCCGGGCGCCGGTACGGTTGTCGAGCACCAGCACGCCGTCTTCGATCGGCGCGCGGGTGAGCTTCTTGTCGACGGCGTAGTCCTGGGCGTGCCGCCACGGGTGCCGGTCGCCCTGCCTTGGGAACAGGTGCATCGAACGTTGCATGTACCCGGACGAGAAGTCGTCTATCCATGGGCGGCGCGGCATTTCGCGGTCTTCCTCGCGAAGCCGCGGCGTGCATTGCCGCACGCCGCGTTCTGCCATACGGTTCAATAGCCGGCACACGTACCGCGCGGTGAGATCCGCGCGCAACGTCCAGGAAGCGTTGATGTAGCCGAAGGTCTGCACGAGGTTCGGCACGTCGGAGTACATCATCCCCTTGTAGACCGTGGTGTCGGGGAAATTCACCCGCTTGCCGTCGACGGTGAAGGTCACACCGCCCATGACGGCAAGCTTGAGCCCGGTAGCGGTCACGACGACGTCCGCCGGCAACTCTCGCCCCGAGGCGAGCTTGATGCCATGTTCCGTGAAACGGTCGATCTGGTCCGTCACGACCTCGAGCGCGCCCGATTTGATCGCGCGGAACAGGTCCGCATTGGGGATCAGGCACAGACGCTGATCCCACGGGTCGTAGCGGGGCGTGAAGTGGGTCGCCACGTCGTAGTCGGGGCCGAGGTGTCGTCGTACCAAACCGAGAAGCTGGCTCCTGACCTTGGCCGGCCGCACCCGGGTCTGCCGGTAGAACATGCCCTGCAGGGCGACGTTCTTCCAGCGCGTGATGGCATAGGCAAGTCGGTCCGGCAGCCATTTGCGCAGGCTATTGGCGACCTTGTCCATGTCGGGGCGGGAGATCACGTAGGTCGGGGAACGCTGCACCATGGTCACGCGAGCCCCGGTCTCGGCCATCGCCGGGGCGAGGGTCATGGCGGTGGCGCCGCTGCCGATGATGACGACGCGCTTGCCCGCGTGATCCAGCGTCTCGGGCCAGAACTGCGGATGCACGATCTCACCGCCGAAGTTCTCCTGCCCGTCGAAACCGGGCGTGTGCCCCCCTTCGTAGTCGTAGTAGCCGCTGCACAGGTAGAGGAAGTTCCCGACGATTTCCACGCGTCCGTGGCCGACCCGGTCGACGGTCACGGTCCATCGTGCCTCGTCGCTGTCCCAGCGGGCCGATCGGACGCGATGACCGTACCGGATCCGTTGCATCAGTCCGTTCTCGCGGGCCGTCTCCCGCACGTATTCGAGAATTGCGGGACCGTCGGCGATGGCCTTGGCGTCCGTCCAGGGTTTGAAGTCGTAGCCGAGGGTGTGCATGTCGCTGTCCGACCGGACGCCGGGATAGCGGAACAGGTCCCAGGTCCCGCCGATGGCGTCCCGGGCTTCGAGGATGGTGAACGACCGGCCCGGGCATTCCCTCTTGAGGTGGCATGCGGCGCCGATGCCGGACAGGCCGGCACCGACGATGATCACGTCGACGTGTTCCACCGGGGAACCTCAGTCGTTCGAGCGATAGCCGTCGAGCGGCACGCCGTCCACCGTCACCCGGTGCATCAGCCGCCGCTCGCCGGGATAGTCGTTCAGCGCGTAGTGCCAGGTGGCGCGGTTGTCCCAGAACGCCACGCTGCCGACTTCCCAGTGGAACCGGCAGGTGTGCTCCTCCGACTGCGCCGCCTCGTAGAGGTAGGTGAGCAACGGTCGGGACTCTTCCTCGGTCCAGCCGTCGATGCGCACCGTAAAGGCCGGGTTGACGTAGAGCGCGGCGCGACCCGAGCGTGGATGCCGAATCACCATTGGGTGAACGGCGTCTTGGGTCGCCTTGTCCTGATTGCTGAAGCGTTCGTCGCCGCGCTGGGCGTAGGCGCCCTCCGCGCCGAAGACATGCCGAGACGAATGCACCGCGTTCAACCCCTCGAGCGTCCGCCGCAAGCCGGGCGAGAGCGCGTCATAGGCCTTGTACATGCTGGCGAACATCGTGTCCCCGCCCTTGGCGGGGACGTCGAGGGCGTAGAGCATCGAACCCAAGGCCGGCTCGTCGTCGTAGGAATGATCCGTGTGCCAGACGCCGCCGACGTTGAGCTCGTGCTTCGGTTCCTTCAGCACCATCGCGACCTGGGGCTGTTCCGGTACGGGCGTGAAGAAGCGGTTGACGTTGATCGGCCCGAACCGCTTCGCCGCGGCAAGCTGAGCATCGGGCGAAAGGCTTTGATCGCGCAGGAACACCACGCCGTACGCGGCCTGCGCATCGGCGACGGCTTCCACGTCGGCATCGGATAGGGCGTTCAGGTCGACGCCGACGATTTCGGCGCCGCAGCCGGTGTCCGTTGGGACGATTCGCATTGGTCTGCTGCTCCTGTTCAAGTTGGAGGACGCGCAGAATGCCACAGATTATCGGGGATAATGGGAATGGGATGATCGTGCAGATGACAACGAATGCTCGCTTCCGTCCGTGAGCCGGCGCGCGAACGCTGATGCGCTGCCTCGCTCTAGACCTCGAAGTCGGCCGACGCACGGAGCGGATCCATGCCCTGGCAGCCGTGTATCCCGGTGGCGAGTCGTTCGTCCGCACCGCCTTGCGGGGACGGAAGCTCGCCGACGCGCTCGCCGAACTCGATGACTTCGCCAAGCCGGCGGACGTCATTCTCGGTCACAACCTGATCAACTTCGACCTGCAGCACTTGAGGGCTGCTGCCCCGGATCTCCGACTTTTGCACCGACCCGCCTTGGACACGCTATGGCTGAGCCCGCTTGCCTTCCCGAAGAATCCGTACCACCACCTCGTCAAGCACAGCCAGGACGGCGATCTGATCCGTGATCGGCGCGGCGATCCGGAACACGATGCTCGACTGGCGCTGGCGCTCTTCGACGACGAACGCCGGGCACTCGGCGAGACCGGGTCCGACCTCATGCTCGCCTGGCACTGGCTGACTTCCCGAGGCTCCCGGAACGAAACGGCCTTCGATGCGTTCTTTGCGGAATTGCGTCGCTCGGCGCGGCCGTCGAACCGGGACGCGCGGGACGCGATCGAGAATCTGCTCGCGGAAAAAGCCTGTGCGCCACGCGGCCACGGCGTCGTCGCCTCTGCCCGGGAAACGGGTTGGCCGTTGGCCTATGTACTGGCTTGGCTTTCGGTGGCCGGCGGCAACTCGGTGATGCCGCCGTGGGTGCGACATCAGTTCCCGCAAGCCGGACGCCTGGTGCGGGAATTGCGCGACATGGCGTGCACCGAGCCGGGGTGCGGATGGTGCCGCGAAATGCACGACGCCCGCGCCGAACTCCGGCGTTGGTTCGATTTCGACGACTTCCGCGCCGAGCCGGCCATGCGCGAAGGCGGGTCGATGCAGCGCGCCATCGTCGAGGAGACCATGGCGGGCGGGCATGTCCTCGGGCTCATGCCGACCGGCAGCGGCAAGTCGCTTTGCTACCAGGTTCCGGCCCTGTCGCGCTATCACAAGACGGGAGCACTGACCGTCGTCATATCGCCCTTGGTCGCCCTCATGGCCGATCAGGTGGCTGGGCTGCAGAGCCGGGGAATCAGCGCCGTGGTCACCGTCAACGGCATGTTGTCCATGCCGGAACGGGCCGACGCCCTCGATCGCATCCGGCTCGGCGATGCGGGAATTGTGCTGACGTCGCCGGAGCAACTGCGCAATCGAGGGGTGGTGCAGGCGATCAAGCAGCGCCAGATCGGTTCCTGGGTGCTCGACGAAGCCCACTGCCTGTCGAGTTGGGGCCACGACTTCCGGCCGGACTACCGCTACGTCGGCCGCTTCATCCGGGAGTGCTCGGCCGGCGAACGACCGGCACCCGTCGTCTGCCTCACCGCCACGGCGAAACCCGCGGTCGTCGAGGACATCCTGCGTCACTTCCGGGACGAACTCGGCATCGAACTCCGGGTCTTCAACGGCGGCGCAAGGCGGGACAACTTGACCTTCGAGGTGGTCCCGACGAGTCCGGCCGAGAAGCTCGCGCACATCGACTACCTGCTCCAGCACCACCTGCGGGCGGATACGGACGGCGGCGCCATCGTCTACTGCTCGGCCCGACGGCGGTGCGAAGAGGTCGCCAAGTACCTCGCGGCCAAGCGTTGGTCCGCAGCGCATTTCCACGCGGGTCTTCAACCGGAACGCAAGAAGCAGGTTCAGGACGACTTCATCGGGGGTCGGCTGCGCGTCATCGTGGCGACCAATGCCTTCGGCATGGGCGTCGACAAGCCTGACGTGCGCCTCGTGGTTCATGCCGACATTCCAGGCTCCTTGGAGAACTACCTCCAGGAAGCGGGGCGCGCCGGTCGCGACGCCGAGGCGGCAAGTTGCGTGCTTCTCTACACGCCAGACGATGTGGAACGCCAGTTCGGGCTCGCCGCGCGATCGCGACTCACCCGGCCCGAGATCGACGGGATCTGTAGGGCGCTTCGGAACCTCAAGAAGAAGAACGACCGGGCCACGCGCGGTGGGGACAGCGAGGTGGTTGCGACACCCGGCGAGATCCTGCTCGAGGACGACGAGCACGCATTCCGACGGGACACCCACACCGACGACACGCGGATCAAGACGGCCATCGCCTGGCTCGAAGACGCTCGCCTGGTTCAGCGCGACGAGAACCGCGCCGAGGTGTTCGCTTCCTCGCTCCTGGTCGGCACCGTCGACGAGGCCAAGGAACGCCTGGCCAAGATCGAGGAACGCTATCGTCCGCCGCTCGTCAGGATCGTCGAAAGGCTGATCAACGCGCCCATCGACGAGGGCGTCTCCACGGATGAACTGATGGCCCTGTCGGGCTTGAGCCGCGACGGCGTCCGCAACGCGCTCTACGACCTCGAACAGCTCGGCATCGCCAACAACGACACGACACTCTCCGCCTACATCCACGAGGGTGTCGAACGCTCGTCGGCGCGGCGCCTCGAGAGCGCGGTCCAACTCGAACAAGCGCTCGTTGATCGCATGCGCGAACTGGCACCGGACCTGGAGAGCGACGCCCCCGCTTCGGTGTTGCACAGGCGCTCAAGGACGACGGCCACGAGGGAGCGCTGCCGCTTCTGGTCCTGCGCCTGCTGCGCAGCATCAGCATGGACGGGCGCGGCGAAGACGGCCCGGGCAGCATCGACCTGCGCCAGCTCGACCGCGACCGGGTCAGCGTGAAACTCAATCGCGACTGGCCGGCACTGCTCGAAACCGCCCGCCGGCGTCGCTCGGCCGCCGAGGTGCTTTTGCAGCATCTGCGGGAGCAGCTCAAGCCGGGTGTTCAGGGTGCGGATCTCCTGGTCGAGACCACGCTGAGCAAACTCCTCAAAGCGATCGAATCGGACCTGGAGTTGAGGAGTTGGGCCAAGGATCCGCGCAGGCTCCTGGACCGCGCCCTGCTCTGGTTGCACGAACAGGAGGTCATTCGCCTGAACAAGGGCCTCGCGGTGTTCCGCCCGGCGATGACCATTCGCGTGGAAAAGACCCGCCGGCGATTCGGCCGCACGGACTTCGCCCCGCTGGAACTGCACTACCAGGAACAGGTGCTGCAGATCCACGTCATGGAGGAGTTCGTCAACCGCGGGCTCGACGCGATCGCCGCCGCCCTGCAACTGGCGATGGACTATTTCGCCCTGGACCGGGACACCTTCCTGGAGCGCTGGTTGCCGGATCGCGAGGACCTGGCGCGGCAGACAACGCCGGAGTCCTGGCGGGCCATCGTCGAGAGCCTGAACAACCCGACCCAGCGGCGCATCGTCGCGGACGACCGGGAACAGACCAACGTGCTGGTGCTGGCGGGCCCCGGCTCCGGCAAGACCCGCGTGCTTGTGCACCGCATCGCCTACCTCCTGCGCGTCCGCCGGGAGGATCCACGCAGCATCTTGGCGCTGGCCTACAACCGTCACGCGGCCGTGGAGATCCGTCGCCGCCTGGACGAACTCGTCGGCGCCGACTCCCGGGGCGTCACCGTCCTGACCTGCCACGGCATGGCGCTTCGCCTGACTGGCACGCATCTCGCCGATCGGCCGGCGCTCGCCGACGACGACTTCCGCGAACTCCTGAGGGAGGCGACCGTCCTGCTGCGCGGCGAGGGATTGGAGTCCGACGAGGCGGACGAACAACGCGAACGACTGCTGGCGGGATTCCGCTGGATCCTCGTGGACGAGTATCAGGACGTCGACGAGGAGCAGTACCAACTCATCTCCGCCCTCGCCGGTCGGACGCTGACCGGCGGCGAGCGCAAGCTGACGTTGTTCGCCGTGGGAGACGACGACCAGAACATCTATGCCTACGCCGGGGCTTCGGTGAAATATCTCCGCCGCTTCGAGGAGGACTACAAGGCCAGTACGGTCTACCTGACTCAGAACTACCGTTCGACGGGGCACATCATCGCCGCCGCCAACGCGTGGATCGAGTCGGCCCGCGAGCGGATGAAGGCGGAGCATCCCATCGTGATCGACCGCTCGCGGCGCAGGAAGCCGAAGGGCGGCGACTGGGAGTCGCGCGACGCGGTGGGCCGGGGCAGGGTGCAGATCCTGCGTGTGCGTGGCGACGGCCGTTCGCAGGCAATGGCGGCCTTGGCTGAACTGCGCCGCCTGGCGGACCTCGATCCCGATTGGGACTGGCGGACATCCGCGGTGATCGCCCGCAACTGGCGTTACCTCGACCCGCTGCGCAGCCTCTGCGAACGCGACGCCATCCCCGTGCAGATG
>JAGWBM010000001.1:407-751 GCA_021295895.1 Pseudomonadales bacterium | reverse complement strand
GCCAAGGGACTGGAGTTCGACCACGTGGTTATTCTCGACGGCGGTTGGGGACGGGACGATGCTGGCAATCGAGCCCAGCGGTCGGACGAGGCGCTACGGCTTTACTACGTCGCCATGACCCGCGCCCGCCAGACGTTGACTCTCTTGAGAATGTCGGCGGCGAACGAACTCGAGCTTCGCGACGCACCTGCGCAGCATCGCGGCGGCGACTATTGGTTGCGGGACACGACTGCACTTGTTCATCGCGAATACATTGATCGCAGCGAACCGCCCCCCGAGTTGGATGCGCGCTACGAGCCGTTGGAACTCAAGGATGTCGACTTGGGATTTGCGGGCCAGCGCGG
>JAGWBM010000001.1:0-346 GCA_021295895.1 Pseudomonadales bacterium | reverse complement strand
TTGCCGACACCAACGGCCAGGTCGTGGGACAGCTCGCACGGAACTATCGCCCGCCCTCGGATCGGTGCCAGGCGCGGGTCCGCGCGATCATCGGTTGGGACCGGCGCGACGGAACGCCGACTCAGCAGGAGCGGGCATTGCGGGAGTCTTGGGCAGTCGTGGTGCCGGAGCTGATCCACGAGTCGCGAGGAGACGACCTGACCGGATGAGGACAACAAGCGAGTGATTCAGGCGAGACGCTTCCCGGCCCATCCGGCACTGTGCCTCTTGCCGCCCGGGGACCACGTGACGATCCGCGCCAGCATTGCAGGGCCGGCAGCGTTGCTCCATCATCGTGGCATCTGGA
>JAGWBM010000035.1:24880-40605 GCA_021295895.1 Pseudomonadales bacterium | reverse complement strand
GAAGCAGGGCGAGCGGTGGTACCGCCAAGCGAAGGAGAACGAAGCGCGGCGGGACGGGCGTCGAGAAGTCGGAGTCCGCTGATAGTACTGTCGAAGTCGGGGAACCCGCCCCAGGGTCGCCGTGGCTGGCGGCGCGGTGTCCGTGGTGACCGGATTCGGCGCGGTCGTGTGCCATGCTTTCATGCCATAGGGCGGGCCTGCTAGGTTGGTCTCGACGAACAGTAGGAATCAACAATGGCGAGCTTGAGAGAGACTTGGAGGGGAATGAGCTTCCCTCAGAAGAGTTTCCTGGCGACGGCAGTGATGTTCCTGGCGACGGCAGTGATGGCACTCTTGACGTTCGCGATCCTCCTTTTCGGTACGCCGTTCTTTCACTGAGTCGTCGGCACAGGGCGTTGTATTTTAGGAGGGGATCCTCGGATACACGCGATGCCGTCCCACACGCGTAGGAGATCTCCGCAGGGCGGCATCGAATGGACATGCCCACCACGGATGCCGGGGCCGGGCCGCCGATGCGGTCCCGCGCGGAACGTGCCGTCGGGGAGCCGGAGGCTCGGGGAAGGGTCGGGCGGCAACGGGCGGACCCCGCCGCGTCGGCCGGCGTTCAGGCGGGTCTTCCGAAGCTGCATGGCCCGGTCGGCGATCCACCGCCGCAGCGCGGATTCGCTGCCGAAGGCGCGTTGCCGCTTGCGGAGCGCCTTCGTCCGCGCCGGCCGCCTGGCGCCCGGGGTGTCGCCGGCAGCGCCTCGACCTCGGCGTGGGTGCGTACCCGGACGTCTCGCTAGAGGAGGCTCGGCGCATCGCGACTGGGAACCGGGCGCTGGCGAAGGGCGGCTTCGACCCGCAGCACCGGGACGGCGACGCGCTCACCTTCGCGAAGGCGAACGAGGGGTACCTGCGCTGGAAACGCTTTCCGCCGCGGGTGGCCGGGAATCGGCTGTCGAACCAGCGCTATAAGTGGCACTACACGATGCGCAAGCATGTCCAGCCGCGCATCCCCTGATGGCCGCAGTGGTGACTTGGATGCCGCTTCACGCGGCGAGTGGTATCGGTGGGAATCCCGAGCTTGGGGGGTGCGCCTACACGATCTGGGGATGCGACCAACACGGCGACGTATACGATCCGTCCGAGCCCAACGCCGTCTTCGACTACGAGATGTCGGCAGGAACCGACGTCGTCCCCATAGGCGGCGAGCTTTACCGCCTAGGCGGGAACAGAACCCTCTTAGTTTGGGACAGCGACGAGGGCGACCATGAGGCGTGGGTAACCGCGCCGGTCCGCGTCGTAGCCGACCTGTGCACTTGGAATTTCTTGGGCGCTTTCAGTTAACGTCTGCGAAGGAACTTGGACCATTAATCCTCCTGGGCCTTCCTATATCACTAACGAACCAGAGGATTAGATGTTACGGTTGTTGGTGTCGGAGATGAGATGTCGGACATGAGAATCCACGCATTCGGGTGTTTTGTCTTGGCGTATCTGGTCGGGACCACCGCCGGGGTGCTTCCGGCGTTCGGTGCCTACTATGCACTGGGCGGAGAGACTGGGGAGCAGGCGGCCGCCGCCGTGTGGCTGGTCGTTGCCGTCGTCTCCGGGGTGGCGACCTTCCGGAAGCTGCGCGGGAGCGCGGCAGGAGCGCCGCCGACGGAACGGAAGGCAATGCCGTAGCATTACTCTTCTGGCGCGCAGATACCGCTGCGACGGCGTCAGGCGGGCAGGGGCGTCTCCCGAAACTGCATGGCCCGGACGTTAGTCCACCGCCGCAGCGCGGACTCGCTCGCCGTACGTGGGCTGTTCAACGACCTGAGTCCGCCCCTGTTGGGGACGCTGTTCTCGAACGACGCCGCCGAGGATGAGCGCTTCTTCGACAGGTTGGACTCGCCGTTCGGCGACGGCCACACCCGCTGGTGGACGGTCAGTTCGCGCTCGGCGACCCGAACTCGGCTTGTCCATCTGGCAGCTCGGACGCCTGTTCGGTCGGGTCGGGGTGCTGGTCGGGGACGACATCTACTCGATTCGGCTCCGCTACTGGACCGACGCCGACACGATGTCGCCAGGCGAATAGACGAAGTGCGCACAACCAGGGCGTCGTCAACCGCCCTGACCCTTATGATGAACTACTAATTTGCGTCAAATTAGTAGTTCAGCTACATTGGGGATGCTCTCGAGTGTTGCGACTCCTCACTTGCGAAGTGGTCTAACGATGCGCATGCCCCGCACCCCCCCACCGTACGACGAACTGATCGGGACTCTGACGACGGAGACCATACTCACGTTGATGAAGCTTGCTGTCGAGGATACTTCGCCCGGCGGGAAGTACCTCCACTGGGATGAGATGCGAGTGAGACAACCTCCCGAGGGATACACCACCGAGGAGTGGTGGTTGGCTACGAAGCTCAGACGCTCCCAGGTCCGCCAATACGTGCCCTTCGCGGACAAGGCGGGCCATTCGTTCTCGTATAGCGACTCCGGCGACCTCTACCGGCGGCTTCGCGAGATCGACAGCAATGCCAGCGCTCAGATCGCGTTCGGGACTGCGGATGGAGTTCACGAACCATCTGGCGAGCGCTACCTGATGAGTTCGCTGATTGACGAGGCGATCACGTCAAGTCAACTTGAAGGCGCGGCAACCACCCGCGTCGTGGCGAAGGAGATGCTGCGGACCGGGCGGTCGCCACGCGACAACAGCGAGCGGATGATCGTCAACAACTATCACGCCATGGAGTTCTTGCGCGGCAACCACGGCGAGAAGCTGACCCGAGGGATGCTGCTTGAACTTCAGACCATATTGACGCAGGGAACGATGAGCGACGACAGCGTGGGTCGGTTTCGAAGGCCGACTGACAACGTCGACGTGGCCCAATGGGATGGCACGGTCGTTCATGTACCTCCCAAGGCAGTCGAACTCGATGCTCGAATAGATCGATTGCTCGCCTTCGCCAACGAGGAGGACGACGGTCGCACGATTCATCCCTTCGTTCGAGCGGTGATATTGCACTTCATGATCGGCTACGACCATCCGTTCGTAGACGGAAACGGTCGCACGGCGCGCGGCTTGTTCTATTGGTCGATGGCCAAATCCGGCTATTGGCTGACGGAATACCTCTCGATCTCGACCGTCATTCGCGAGTCGCCCGCTAGATACGTGCAGGCCTACGTCTACTCCGAGACGGACGACGGTGACTTGACGTATTTCATCGAATACAACCTCGGGATCATGTTGAAGGCGATTCGCGCCCTGCACGAATACCTAGACAAGAAGGCCAAGGAAATGGAGGGCTTGTCGAGGGTGATCCGAGGGTCGGAGTTGGCGATGGTCTTCAACTATCGACAGCTCGCCCTGCTCTCGCATCTTGTCAAGCACCCGAATGCCGTATACACGATAGCCGGCCACCGGCGCTCGCATAACGTCACGTACCAGACCGCAAGGTCGGACTTGTTGACTCTTGCGGAATTCGGGTTCCTTGAGGTAGCCAAAGTTGGGCGCAAGCTACAGTATCGGCGATCCGAGGAACTAGAAGACGATCTGCGTGATCTGGCGGGCTTCATCAAGGCGGAGACCTGATGGGCCGATCTGATCTCGGACGATAGAGAGCCGTTGTCGAAACCACCGAATCGGCAATCCAGATCCAATGTGGCATCGCCAAGTCGATGTCGCCGGGCGAGGGGATCCCCGGACACACGCGATTCCGTCCTACGCGTGTAGGAGATCTCCCGAGGGCAATATCGGATGGGCTCGCCCTGCGTGCACACGCCGACGCGGTACCCGTCCGGGAACGCGACCTGGGAAGGACTTCCGGACACAACATTTCCGTCCTACGCCGCGTAGGGCATTGGCCCATAACGGCTCTCGTCAATCGTAGGGCCACACCTCGAGACCGTGGATCGCGTTCCTGACGTCCATCGACAGGTTCACCGAGACCAGGCGGCGGTTGCCGGCAAGGTCGTACACGACCACGGTCGAAGGCGAAGAGCCGCCGGCCACCACCGAGTCGGACACGACCGCAAGTCCCCGTGCGAAGCCCTGGCGCGCGATGTGGCCGTCGTCGAACTCGGGGTTTTGAAGGTCCCTGAGCGCATACCGGGGCACCGCCATGGCTCGGTCTTCCGCGCCGTCGCCCCGACCGGCGTAGCGCAATCGGTCGGCTTCGCTGTCGTTGAACAGGACGCCGTTCCTGAAGGGTTGGGCGTTGTGCGTGCCGGCGGGCAATTCGGCGCTCATGGCAAGGGTCGTTCCGTTGAAGTGAACCAGTCCGCCCGTGCGCAGGCCACTTAGGTACATGCCGTCGTCGTTGCAGTGCACGTTGTTGACGTGAAGCTTGTTGAGTTGCAGGGGGCCGTCGTCGCCGTCGGGATCGTACCTCTCGCCCTTGAACCGGAACCGCTGCAGATCGACGTGCATGGCCCACTTGAAGGTCTTGTCGTCGAGGTCGAATCCGATGATCGAATCGAATCCGGTTGAGGCGATGTAGAGGGTGCGCTCGTGAATGCTGGTTTCGTGGCAATGTTTCAGGTACGGGTTGCGCCACGAACCGATCAACGAGAAATCCGGACGGAAGGCGAATAGTTCGTCGCTGGCGACGATGTAGACGGTGCCGCCGTCGAAGGCGACGCCGCGCAGGCCCCGGTCCCCGCCCCGTCCGGACCAGTCGATCCCGGCGTCGTTCCAGTCGAGTTTGAGTTCGGTTTGCTGCCGTTCGACGTCCAATAGGTAGACGCCCCCGTGGCTCTCGCCCTGCTGGCTGCCGCGCACGACCGACGTGGCGAGGAGTTTCATCTGTTGGCCGACGCGGGACGTGCGGTCCTTGGCTGAACGTCGGGGTGACTTCCGCGATCACCCATGCAAAACACGTGATGCATCAGCAACGGGACGGGACAAGCCCGTCCCCTACGGGCCTAGCGCCGCATGTCCGTCACCCGGGGGTGCCGCGTTGCCCAAGACCGCCTTGGCATGGCGTCGGGAATGCCACGGCGCGGCGAATCCGACAGCTTCCTAGAACCGGAACGTGGCGCTGAGACCGATGCTACGCGGCGCCACGTAGGACCGGATGTTGTGGAACCGCGGATCGCCGAACTGTGCGGCCTGGAAGTTGCCGCCGTTGTCCAGGTAGTTGATGGTCCGTTCGTCCCAGACGTTGTTGACCTCCAGTAGGAACTGCGGACCTTCCGGAAGTTCGATACCGAGTTGGAAGTTGCTGAGCGTCCACGAAGGCTGTTTGCCCTCGGAGTCCTCGGCGATGGCGCTGCTCAAGCCGTTGTAGACCTCGGACTGGTGGCTGGTGTCGTAACGCACCCAGAGGTCGCCGATATCGCGCCAGTTCCAGAACGTGTACTCGACGGCGAAGTAGTACTTGAACTCCGGCGAAATGGGCATCGTGGTGCCGTCGGTAATCACCTCACCGGAGAGCAGCGTGAACTCGGAATTGAACTCGGGGTCGGCTAGGAAGATGCTGCCCTCGAAGCGCAGGCTGTCGGTGATGCTGGCGTCCCAGGTGACCTCAACCCCCATGGTGCGGGCGGTATCGCCGTTGATCATGCCGCGCAGCCACCACTTGTCCTCGACGCCGCCGGCGTTGTCGATCTGGATATCCTCCCAGACCATGTAGAACGCAGAGACGTTCAGCTGCAGGCGGTTGTCCAACCATTCGCTCTTCAAGCCGGCTTCGTAGTTGTTGAGCGTGTCGGCGCCGTAGTTCTGTGGCACCAAGCCGGTGTTGGCGGCGCGTTGGCTGTTCGAGCCGCCGAGGCGGAAGCCTTGGCTGAATAGGAAATACACCATCCGGTCGTTTTCCAGCGTGTATTGGGCGGACAGCTTCAAGGCCGTGTCCTGCTCCACGCCGACCGCTCTGTAGGCACCGTCGGTGTCGAGGCCGGAGAGCGGTGGCAGGCCGTGCGGGAACTGGAACTGATCGAACTCGTTGCGGTCGTACTCGAACCAACGCAATCCAACGGTGGTGGTCAGGCGGTCGCTCAAGTCGTAGACCAGTTCCCCGAACACGGCCGTTTGCTCGACCGCGCGCACGAAGTGGTTGGAGAAGCCGATATCCGACGCGGCGAGCGGGTAGTCGAGGTGGTCGTAGTAGCTGGCGTAGTAGTAGGCGTAGTTGTTGGCGGCATCCCAGGCGGCGGTATCCATCAGCGCGGGATTTTGGGCACCGTAGAACCACTCGTCGTCGACGTCCTCGTAGAACGCGCCAACCATCCATTGGAACCGGCTGGCACCGGTGGACGTCAGTCGAACCTCCTGCGCGAAACGTTGCTGCTGCTGATCGTTGAATATCGTGCCGAAGGTGTACTCGGAGTTGTAGAGGCTGTAGCCGAGGTAGTAGCCCCAATAGGCGTCCTTGTACTGCTCGTAGACGTGGTTGTCCCACTCGTAGGCGATGTCGCGGTCGAAGACGGACGTGGTGGCGGAGAACTCTGCAACGCCGAGGTCGCCCTTGATGGTGATGGAGTTCTGGTGCCAGTCGTCGTCTCGGTATTCGTCGAAGAATTTGACGATCTTGAAGTCGCCAAGAGTGGGATCGGACTCCCACGCACCGGTCGCCGAACTGTTCTGGGCGATGATTCCGGCGATCACCGACCACCGGTCGCCCAACTCCCAGGACGCGGCCACGCGTCCTCCGGAGACGTCGTACTCGTTGTAGTCGTCCTCGACGACGGCCGCATTGTCGCGGGTGTCGGCGAGGTCGCGGCCGAGAACGTTGTCGACGTACCCACCCTCGTGGGAGAGGAAAGCGGCGACACGCACCGCGAATCGCTCGGCGACCGGGATGTTCAGGTGGCCGCTCAGGTCGTAGCTCGGTTCGCCGCCGCGGGTGGAATAGGCGCTGGCGTCGACCTGGGCACCGAATCCGCTGGGGTCGGGTTTGTTGGTGATGACGCGCAGCGTGCCGGACTGGGAACTGGACCCAAACAAGGTGCCCTGCGGTCCGGGGAGGGCTTCGACACGCTGGATGTCGACGAGCCAAGGGTCGACTTGCTGGGAGTTGGTCGTAAGAGGCTGCTCGTCGAGGTAGACGGCAGTCATGCTGTCGGTGCGGTATTCGGATGAACCCGTGGACACGCCGCGGAACACAACCGAGTTGCGGCCGGGGACGCTGTTGACCAGGGCGACGCTCGGCAGCGCGTCGATGTATTCCTTCATGTCCCGTGCACGCAGGCGTTCGAGGTCGTCGGTCGTGAAGGCGGTAATGCTCTGCGCGACGTCCTGCATGTTGGCTTCGCGCTTGGTCGCGGTGACGATGACTTCCTCGATGGTGCGACCGGTTTCCTCTTCCTCGGTCTGTTCCTGGGCGACAACGGCAAGCGGGGCGTGGACCGCGATGATGGCAACGGCTAGTGGCTTCAGGCGGAACGCAGGTTGACTGACGGGTGACTCGGACGTCTTGGCGATTGCCCGATTACGTGACATTCGATCTCCCCGCCGATCGGGTACCTCAACGGCCATTAGGCGGTCAAGCACGAAGCTTGTCAACCGAATCGAACGGCGCGGGCGCGCGGCAGACTTGTGGTGTGCCGAAGCTTCTGTATGGCGCAGGAGTGTGACCTGCCTCGGTCCCCGGACTGGGAACATCGCCCTAGTCAAACTCGTGGCGAGTGATGCTGCCGCAGGGAGATGGAGCCGTCCGACGGGACATCGCCCGTTTCAAATCCGAGTTGCGTTTCCCACCCTTCGACCACCGCGCCTTCGGTTGCTTTGGGGACCGGCCCCGTGGACGAAGCGTGGAAAACGCACCACCTGTGATGCCTTGGTCGAGGGTTGCGGCAGCCGATTCCGGCGCGTCCGGCTGCTGCACGGCGTCGATGGTGCCGGGGAGCGTTTTCCACGGGCTGTCCACGGGCGCGATCCCCCGGACAGCCAAGCGGCGGAGGGCCGCTGCAGTTTGGGCTCCGGATGCCCAAACGAAGTTTTTCGTAACCTCAACCAGTCCGGATTTTTTGTCGCCCCAGGTTGGCCAACGTCGCCTATAGACGCATCAGGGCGTCGTCGATCCCCGTTTCCCGGAACGACTGCGCGAGTACCGGCGTCTCGTCGTCTTGGTTTTCCAGCCAGTCCGGCATTGGCTCGCCGACGGAGCGGAGGACGTTTGCGACGTAGGTGCTGAAGGGCTCGACGGCGCAGCGGATCACCAGATCCGCGTCGGTCACCTCGCCGTGTCGGGAGTAGACGAAGCAGCGCTTGAGCGTCCGCCGGATTCGTTCGTCTTGCACGGGCTCGTAGGGCAATTCGGTCGGCGGGCCGTCCGGCACGAGCAGGACATCGATGGCGCGGTCCGCGATGGCGGCAATGGTCGCGTTGCGGTCGTCCGCTACCCGGACGTCCTTGTCGGGCCAGAAGTCGAACGAGCAGTAGTTGGCGAGGGGGTCTCGGCGTTGAAACGTGAAGAAGTCGGGATAGCGCCACAGAAGCCGTCGCCTACCGGCACCGCCTTTTGCCCCAGCCCCAGCCGCCCCAACACCCTGTCGGTCTTCGCGGCTCTCGCCGCCAGGTCCGACAGGCTGGTCGGCGAAGAACTCGCCGCCGTCCTGGCGATAGTCGTCGTAGAAGGCCGTGACGCAGGCCATCGCCAGGGTGACCGCACCGACGCCCTCCGTACCGTCGGGGGCCAACAGGCCGACGCGGGTTTGCCGCGTGTGGTCCCGAAAGAAATCCTGGTGCGACACCTCGCGTCCCGTCCACGACAGGTGGAAGTCGGAACCTCGAAGAATGCTGCTGTGCATGGTTACGCCCCGAAGCGGATGGTGTTTGCGTCCCGGCGGCGCCTTGCGACGTTTACGTACAATAGCGGCAACTCGAACCGCGGGGTATCCCCATGTCCGCGACGGAGGTCGGCGAACTGCGTGCTTCCGATCGAACCCGGGATCTTGGACCGGTGGCCTGTACCGCGCTCCTGACTGCCGTGCGCGGCCTCGAAGAGGCTGCATGGTCGGCGAAGGAATACCGCCAGGAGTCGTTCAACGTGCATCGAAGCACGCAGTCGATCGTGCTTTGCTTCCTCGACCTCGATCAATGGCCCGGTCTCGCCGTGAACCGCGATGTGGGCTGGGCACAGCTCGGTGACAGTGCTCAGCCGGTCATGGACTCGATCATCGAGCGGTGTTACCCGGTGGGCGGCGTGGTGATCCGATCGATGGCCGTGCGGCTGCCGGCGGGAGCGAGGATCACGCCCCATGTCGACGAACACGAGTCGCTCCGGGTCAGTCACCGCATCCACCTACCGTTGGTGACCAATCCCCGGGTGCGGTTCTTCATCGACGGGGTCCCGCACCGCTTCGAGACGGGTCGTGCCGTGGAAGTGAACAATCAGATGTCGCACTCGGTCATGAACGACGGCCCGAGCGATCGGATTCACCTCATCTTCGACTACCTGGCCCCGGATCGCTTGGTCAATCCGGCGCTCGCGAAGTCTGCCGCCGTGCACTGATGTCCGAACCCGAAGCAAGCATCCGGCGTGCCGTTGATGCCATGAAGGCGAACCGGCCGCTGCGCGCGGAGGAAATCTGCCGCGACCATCTGAATCTGGACCCTGGGAGCATCCAGCACCTCGCCTTGCTTGGCCGTGCGCTGGCCAAACAGGGACGCTACGACGAAGCGGCGGCACAACTGGATCAAGCGATCGGCTTGGCACCGGAAATGCCCTTGCTCTACGAGGACCTCGGCCGCGTGCGGGGTTACCAGGGCCGGCACGAAGACGCGATCGGGCTGTTCGAAAAGGCCATTCGCCTGGATCCGCGCCAGCCTTCGGCCCATAGGAAACTTGGCGAAGCGCTGGCCACGGCGGGCCGGGGTGGCGAGGCGGATCGGCACTTCGAGTCCTACTTCGACCGGGACCCCGTCGCCGGACGTGTGGCCGAAGGCGCCGATCATCTCCGCGCCGGCCGCGCGGACGAGGCGATCGCCACGTTCCGGGGTGTTCTGCGCAGCCACCCGGACAACGTTGACGCGATGCGCTATCTCGGCGTCGCCTATTGGCGGGAAAAGAAGAAACCCGGCGACGCCGAGGCATGGTTGCGCAGGGCAACATCGGTCGCGCCCGACTTCGCGGCGGCTTGGATGAGCCTCGGTTTGGTCCTGCTCGACAACGCCAAGCCGAACGACGCCATCGAGGCCTACCGTCGCGCCGTCGATCTCACTCCGAACAACGCGGCAGCCTGGACAGGTGTCGGCAACGCCTATGCTCAGGCCGGTCGGCAGGAATCGAGCGTCGAAGCGTATGCGAGGTCACTGGCGCTGAATCCCGGTGCCCCGGGTGTCCACATGAGCCATGGCCATGCGCTGAAGACCGTCGGCGATCAGGAGGCGGCACTTGCTGCGTACAGGGCAGCCATCGCCGAAAAACCCCGCTTCGGCGAGGTCTACTGGAGCATGGCGAATCTCAAGGTGTTTCGCTTCGAAGAGGCCGAAATCCTCGCGATGGAAGCACAGCTCGAGCGTGGCGATTTGACCGACAGCGAGCGCATCCACTTCTCGTTCGCCCTGGGCAAGGCCTACGAGGACAAGGACGACTACGCGGCGGCGTGGTCGCACTACGATGCGGGCAACCGCTTGCAACGCCCCTTGGTCAGGCACGACCCGCTGGAGTTGGAGAAACGCCAAGAGGACATCCGTGCCGTATTCGACCGAGAGTTTGTGGCCCGGCACGCGGGCAACGGACACGAGGCGGCGGATCCGATCCTCATCGTCGGTTTGCCGCGCTCCGGGTCCACGCTCCTCGAGCAGATCCTCGCCAGTCACAGCCAGGTCGAAGGAACCTCGGAGTTACCGACCCTCGGCAAGATCGCCTCGTCCATCGGTCGGTATCGCCGCGGCGGCGTGCCGTTCCCCGAGTCGGCGATGGAACTCGAAGGCCAGGACTGGCGTGCCTATGGGCAACGCTACCTGGAAGACGCGGCGCGGCACCGCTTCACGGATCGTCCGTTCTTCACGGACAAGATGCCGAACAACTTCCCGCTCCTTGGCTTGCTGCACCTCATCCTTCCCAACGCCAAGATCATCGATGCCCGCCGCCATCCCGTCGACAGCTGCATCGGTTGCTACAAGCAACTGTTCGCGAAAGGACAGAACTTCACCTACGACTTGGAGGATCTCTCGCACTACTACCGGAACTACGATGCCATGATGAACCACTGGCAGAGGGTACTGCCCGGCAAGGTGCTGACGGTCCACTACGAGGAGACCGTCACCGACCTCGAGGGCCAGGTGCGGCGCCTCCTCGATCATTGCGGGCTGCCCTTCGAGGCGTCCTGCGTGCGTTTCCACGAGACCCGCCGGGCGGTCAGAACGGCAAGTTCCGAGCAGGTTCGCCAACCCATCTATTTCGACGCGTTGGGCAAGTGGCGACACTACGCGGCATTTTGCGAGTGGCTCGTGGAGGACCTGAAGCCCATCCTCGATGCCCTGCCCGAGTCGGTGAAGGCGGTCGAAAAGGGGAGTAGACTCGGGGAGGAAGACTGACGGTGATCGAATCGCCAGACTGGAACGGGTCACCCGCGGGGAGGAGCGAGCGTGACCGATTTCACCAACTGCTTTTGTCGCGTTGGCGCACGCGTGCGCTTGTCGGTGCTACTCATTGGATTCATGGCTCTCGCTGGCTGCGGCGGTGGCGGTGGAGGCGGCTCGCCTCCGGAACCGACGACTCCGCCTCCGGCACCCCCGCCGCCCCCGGACCCCGATACCGGTACGTCCTTTGACGTCGAGGTGACGGGGGTCGGCTACGCCAACTACGAGAGCCCCCACTCGAATCCCCTCGCGCTGCTGCCGAACGGATCGCACCTGTACGTCGCGAATACGCCCGCTGACACGGTGGACGTCATCGATACGGCCACCAATGCCGTTGTTGCCCGAATCAATGTCGGTATCGATCCGGTGGGCATCGCGGTGCGTCCGGACGGTAAGGAAGTCTGGGTCAGCAACCACATATCCGACTCGGTCAGCGTCATCGACGCGGACCCGGATAGTTCGACGCACCATCACGTCCTGGCGACCATCCAGTCCTTCGACGCGGCGACGAAGTCCACGCGCTTCGATGAACCGGTGGGCATCGCCTTCGCGAGCGACGCCAAGGCGTACGTGGCACTGTCGTCGTCAAACCGTATTGCCGTTGTCGACGTGGCGTCACGCCAAGTCACGTCCCACCTGGAGATCACCGCCCAGGATCCGCGCGCGCTCGCCGTCCAGGGCGACCGGTTGTACGTGGTGCCGTTCGAGTCGAACAACCAGACCCAGCTTTCGGGGTGCCATCCCGAGAATATCGATGGCGAGCTGTGTACGTTCGATGCCCTCGAGCACGTCGTCAACGCGGTGGATGGCAACGCCCAGAGCCTGTCGCTGGGCTATGTTGCAGACATCGTGAGGCATCCGGACATACCGGACCGCGACCTGTACGTCTTCAACACCGCGACGGATCAACTCCTGCAGGTCGTGGACACCGTGGGAACTTTGCTATACGGCATTGCGGTCGACTCCGGCGGTCGCGTTTACGTGGCGCAGACGGAAGCCCGCAACGACGCCAACGGCAAAGCCGGCACACAGAAACACGGTATGGCGGAGTTGGAGAATCGGGCATTCCTGAACCAGATTACGAAGGTCGAGTGCGGGGACGGTTGCGGGGATCCGGCGTTCTTCGACTTGGAGCCCCTTCCGCCACGGAATCCCGGCAAGGACCACGCGCTCGCGACTCCGTTCGGTATTGCCGTCAGCGACGACGACTCGACGCTGGTTGTTACGGCGGCGGCGTCCCATCGTCTGTTCACGGTGGACGCCGACACGGGCGAGGTGCTCGGTCGCGTCGATACGGACTGGGTTCCGCGCGGTGTGGCGCTCGTAAATACCGAGGCGGGCGCGCCGTCGCAGGCCTGGGTGCTGAACGCGCTGGCCAACAGCGTCTCGCTGGTCGACCTCGCCGACCCGGCGAACCCGACCGTGACGGCGACTGTCGCTCTTGAGGACCCGAGTGATCCGGACCTGAAACGGGGGCGAATCGCGTTCAACGACGGAAATGCGTCGAGCACCGGTACATTCGCCTGTGCGAGTTGCCATCCCGACGGGCATACCGACCAGTTGCTCTGGGTGCTGGACACGCCGCTTTGCGACGTCGGCTGCGATCAGATTCAGCCTCGCCTCGTGCAGGATATACGGGGCCTGCGGGGCAGCGCGCCGTACCACTGGGACGGTATCCCGGGAGATCCTTTCGGTGGTGTAAACACCGCCAACATCCTGAATCCGATCGAACCGAACTGCGACAAGGACGTGCCGGAGAGTTGCACGCTCCATGTTCTCGAAGGCTCGTTGGCGACCACGATGTGCGATTACCGCGACTGCGAGGCGAACGACGAGGGTAAGGCGGGTCCCCTGTCCGGGGCGGAACGGGCGGCCATGGCCAAGTACCTCTTGAGCGTGCCCTATCCGCCGTCGGTGGAGCGCCCGTACACCAACGCCGTCACCGACAAGTTCAAGGAGGGGGTACGCAAGTTCCAGTTGGAGAAGCAGTGCGGCAACTGCCACCGTCAGCCGTTCTGGACGGTCACCAACATGGGCGGCAGCGGCATGGACGTGCCTTCCTGGCGGGGTGCCAGCGACCGGTGGAAGAACGCGCCGCAGAACCGTTTCTTCTTCGCCGACCGGGTGCGTGGCGACACCCGGGGCTTTCCTGAACGGTACGGGTTCGTCAACGACCAGGACATGTACCAGATGATCCTCGAGGGCAGCGTCGGATTCTCGGGATCCTTGGGACGGCAGGTGACACTGAGTTCAGCCACCGCCAGGCTGACGACAACAACGGACTTGCTGATCGCGCTGGAGCGGTCGGCGTCTGAAGGCGGGATCGTTCTCCAGGGCGAGGGGATCCGCATCTACGACGATGGCACCAGCGAGACGTTCGTCGTGCAGTTCCTAAACGACGCCTACGAAGACCGGAATGGCGCGGACGAGTCCTTGAGCCGCGAGGCGCTCCTTGACTTGGCGGCGGCGGGGGATGTGCTCGTGACCGTCACGGGCCGGCTCGGCTACTACGCCGACTACGAACATCCCCAGCCGACACTCAGGCCCGTCGAACTCCCGACACTCCCTGTGTTTCCGGGTGGCCGGCCGGCGGATTTTCCGGAGCTATACGTCAACGAGCCGATGCGGATCCGCGGCGAACACATCCAGGAGGGAGCCTACGTGCTCATCGACGGACGGCGCGTGCAGGGTAGCGTCGAGTGCGAGACGGGAACCCTGCCCGACTGCGATGACGACGTGGTCGTGGTGGAGCTCGACGAATTGCCCTCCGATGCCGGGCTGCATCTGCTACAGGTCCAGAATCCGGAGGGGCTGTTCAGCAACGATTTCCCGTTCTTCGTGCTTGACGCGCCCCTGCGGGCAGAGAGCGGCAACCTGATCTCGAGCGGTGGCGCTTTCGACGACCAGGGGGCATGGAACGCGAACACTACCAATGCGTCCGTGACCTGGAATGGGGAAGCGGACTTCACCATCGACGAGCCGTCGGCCCAGAAGTGGCGCGTCCAACTCTCCCACGCCGTGGCCATCGAGGCCGATGTGCAGTATTCGATCTGCTATTCGGCGAAGGCGGAAGCCAGCCGCTACCTCGAAGTCAACGTGGACACCGCCGCCAGCGATTACCGCGGTCTCATGGGAACCGAGTTCACCCCGGAGGTCGGCGCGGCGACTCGCGGCACGGGCACCATCCTCACTCAGGAGTACCACCAGTTCCGGCACCGATTCGTCGGTGCGGAAACGGACTCGACCGCTCGGCTCGTGTTTGACCTCGCGCAGAGCGATGTCGACCTGCAGATCGACGATGTCGGTCTCTATCGAGGCCGCGGCTGCGGTGATCCGTAGGGCACGGGCTTGACCCGTCCCGTGCCCACCCGCCAGGAGGCGCGAACGGAGACGGCGTCGTAGGGGCCGCCCTTGTGGCGGCCCGTCGGTTCGTCCGCCCTCATGTGTTAATTGACAGCGGCGCCAGGCGTCGAAAGAGGGTGTACGTGCTCGCCGAAGGAGGAGCGAATGTCAAACCGTCTACGCGGCCTCTCGGTTGTGTTGCCGGTGTTCTGCTTGACCGCCTATGGGGACAATCCGGGCGACGGGCGCATTGACGCGATGCTGGCTGCCTGGACTGGCGACGACGTGGCTTGTGACGTTGTCTACACACATTCGGCCAACGACGGACCGATCTTTACGGAGTCGTATTCCCTCGATGAGGGCTGGAGTCTCGTCGCGGTCAACGACGCCCCACCAACAGCCGAGGAACTCGATGTCTACCGCTCCGATTCAAGCAGGCAATCGCGGGAGCACCGGAGCGCGCCGGGCTTCAATCTGAGTCAATACATTGATCCTGAGTCATCGACGATAGAGTCGGAGGATGACGAGACGCTGACGATCACCTATGCCCCCGGGTCAGGGGACGAGCGAGAGGATCTTCTGTTGCGCAAAATGGGCGTGAAGATGCGCGGTCGGTTGACCGTTGAAAAAGGGAATCTCCAGCCGCTCACAATGACCATCGAACTCACCGAACCCATCTCGGTTGCGGTTCCGCCCGTACGCATCGTGGAATATAGAGAAGCTCGTTCGTTCGTCGTGGATTCTGCCACTGGGACACTTCTCGTGGATTCCTTCACCCTCCTTTCGCGTGGGAGGGCGTTCTTCGTAAGGAAGGTCGGTAATTCCGTCGCGCACCAGTTCAGCTATTCGGGCTGCCAATTCGTCGGCGTTCGGGCACGTTGAC
>JAGWBM010000035.1:18312-24824 GCA_021295895.1 Pseudomonadales bacterium | reverse complement strand
CGTACTACGCGCCGCGACGAGCGTCGAAAACGTCGAGACGGGTGACACGGCACCGCCGACGGCGGGAAGGTTGACGATGGCCGGAAAGTAGACTTCCGGCCATCTCTCGCCCGGCGGGGAGGAGGGAGCGGGCATCGCGGACGGGAAGCGGTCTGAAGGGGTTTCCGGAGGCGATCGAGTCGGTGTATCCGCAGGCGACGGTGCAGACGTGCATCGTGCACATGATCCGGCATTCGCCGGCGCACGCGCCTTCCCAATCCCTGTTCGGTTACAAAGGGGTGTTGAGAAGCAGTGTGCCCCGGTGATGCCGGAAACGCCAAAAACTTTTTATTTATCAAGTGGCTAAATGACTTTCAGCGATGTCCTGACTCGCCGTCTCTCCGGCAACGGGACGCGACCGCGCGCCCTGCCGGGCGTTAGGGTCGCCCCAGGGTCGCCCCTACGATGTATTGGGCGTTCGGCCTCGTTGTTCGGCGACGACATCGGTCATGCCCGGCCACTCTCGCCAGATGTCGCAGAGGGCTTCCGGGTAGACCATGCGGTTTCGCTCGGGGCGGGCTAGGGGCGTAACCCGGAAATACGCCATGAACCGTGGTTCGGTCCGGGTGACCCGGGTTGCGCTGTGCGGGACGGCATGCAGCACGATGGCTGCATCACCCGGTGCCAGGCGCAGCAATGTCGGCCTTGGCCAGAGCTTGCCGTCGGGGGTCGTGGCGGCTCCTTTCGTGAACGCCGTCCTCACGACATCGGGGTAGTGCCGTAGTCCGCAGCCGTTGGGCACGTCCTGGTCGATGCGTTTCCAGTTCGGCCCGTCCGGACCGAGGGGTCCTCCTGCGTCGCGCTGGTGCTGGAAGAACCGCTCGATTTCATGATGGGCGCCTCTCAAGACGCCCAGGTTGCCGGAGCCTTCGGCGGTTTGATCCGACAGCGACACCGCAACAAGCGCCGCGAAGCTCCGGATGTTGGCGCCAAGGTCGGGATGCGTCTTCAGGCATCCGTTTGTGGACGGCTCCCGGTTCCAGGTTTCGGCTTCCTCGCTCGTCATCGGTCGATCGGTGTTCTGGTGAATGCGGGTAGCGCCGTTCCACAAGCCGTCCAGGTGCCCGTGCCAGCCCAGGAACGGCGTGTCCCTGTCAACGTAACCGGACTCGTTCACATGGTCGCCCGGGGCCGCGGGGAGCCGGGTCGCCAGTTGGCAGCCGCGTGGTGCACCCACGGGGCCGAGCACTTCCTCGATGATCATCTTGAGTGGCGAGTCGTTGAACAGACCGAGTAACAAGGGCGACCGCCCGGGGTGGGTTTCGGGGTCGGTCCGGTCCTTGGACGCGGGGGTTCGAGAACCCTCGAGTTGCTCGAGGATCAGCTGACGCGCTGCTGCCACGTGGTCCCGGTCGATCAGGCCGGGCAGGACGACGAACCCGTCGCGGTACAAAGACCGCTTCTGCCGTAGGCTCAGGCGGTCGGGATTCATCCGCCGAGGCAAACGCGCAACGTGTCGAGGGGCGGCGCATAGAAGTAGCTGCCGCTCACCGGCCGCGAATAGCCGAGCAAACGGTCGCGCCGCCCGTCGCCCGAAACGCCGAACATGGATTGCAGCAGCCAGTCGAAGCGATCGAGATCGGCACTGAAAGCAAGGAAGTACAGCCCCGCGTCCCGGATGCCGCCAGCCGGCGCGCTGCGCCGGAGGATCTTTACGGCTTGGCCGTCCCGAGCGATGTCGGTCCGGCTGACATGGCTATCCTTCGGCATCGCATCGCCCGTCAGTTCGACGCTGTCGGGTTTGGTCCGCCCGATGACGCGCTCCTGATCCTGATCGGCGAGGGCACCGAAACCGGTGAGATCGTGTACCCAGCGTTGGGCAAGGACGAAACTGCCACCCGCGTGTTCTCCATCGCTCAAGAGTGCCGCGTCGAGGCGAGCGTCTGCTTTTGGATTGGCGGTGCCGTCGACAAAGCCGGTGAGATCTCGGCTATCGCGGAAACGGAAGCCGTGGTCTTCCCGGGCGATCGTGGCGACCCTTGATAGGGCGTCGCCCCAGGCGAGTGCCCGGGCAAATAGTTCGTCACGCGCTTCCCCGTGCAGCCAGACGAACAGATCGTGCTGCGTGGCCGGTGCGGTGAAACCGTCCACTCCCTCGATGGCCGAGAAACCTCGCGATCCCTGCGGCGGATGCAGGTCGGCTAATCCGGCGACGAGGTCAGGGCCGAAAGCCACGACCTCCGATCCGGCTGCCAAGGGTCTCGAGGCCAAGGTTCCACAGGGAAGGTGGGCCGGTGGGTCCGGGACGGCGAACTCGAGGAAGATGTGGTGGCTTGAATCTTCGGCGAAAACGCCGGGCTGATGTCTGCTCATGCATCAAAGCCTAGCGCGTCTCCGGAGTACCGGAGCCGTTCAAGAGCGGTTCGAAGCGCACTTCCATTTGCAACCTGTGTGTGAACCTCAGCGCTTCTCAAGGAGTCTAGCGCGTCTCCGGAGTACCGGAGCCGTTCAAGAGCGGTTCGAAGCGCACTTCCATTTGCAACCTGCGTGTGAACCTCAGCGCTTCTCAAGGAGTCTAGCAGAGCCGATCATGTCGCTCACGACCGCAAGCAGCGGTCCGGCGACCCCCATTGCGGGTGCTGTTATAGTCGTTTGACAATACGAACGGGTACCGCGCTCGCCTGCGTGGCGAACTGTGTAGACCCGAGGTAGGGATCGACTTGTGATACGGCGACTCGTTGACATCGTGTTCGCGAGTATTGCGCTCGTGGCCAGCCTTCCCGTGACGCTAGTTGCCGCGGCGGCGATCTACGCTGTCAATCCCGGGCCGATCATCTACCAAGCCGCCCGGGTTGGGCGATCCGGACGGGTCTTTACGATGTACAAGCTGCGCACGATGCACCTGCGCAGGGGCGACTCCGGCAGCGTCGTAACGGCGGCCGGCGACGGTCGGGTTTTCCCGCTGGGGAGGTTGCTGCGGCGACTGAAAATCGACGAACTCCCGCAGATGCTGAACATCATCAAGGGCGACATGTCGATTGTCGGCCCGAGGCCGAGGGATCCAAAGATCGTTGGCCGATGCTATACGCCGTTGCACCGGGAGACGCTCCAGGTCCTGCCCGGATTGACCAGCCCCGGCACCCTGTTCTATCTGACTCACGGGGAGCAGACACTCCATTCCAGGGACCCGGAGAGCGAATACCAGGCTCGGATCCTGCCGCAGAAGTTGGCGCTCGACATCGATTACGTTCGAAACCGATCGGTGTGGATTGATCTGTTGATCGTAGTCCGCACGGTCGGCGCGATCCTTAACATGGACGCTGCGGGATTGAGCCAACGGCACGTCGAACGCGTCGGAGCGCTGGTTCAGCCGGCCAAGAACCTGCTCAGCGAAGCTGATCTGACGCTGCGCGATCCCACGGCAGATCGTGGACAATCACAGGAGTTGAGGAATGGCGGTCAAGAAGATCTTCGCGATCGTTGAAGACGTCAAGAAACACATCGAGAACCTGTCCGTTGAGGATCTGAAGGCCGAGTTGGGAGCGCCGAACCTGCTCCTGGCGGACATCCGCGAGATCCAGGAGCGCGTGGATGTCGGCACCATCCCGGGTTCCAAGCACGCCCCTCGCGGCATGTTGGAGTTCTGGGCCGATCCCGAAAGCCCCTACTACCGCGACTGGTTCGAGGAAGATAAGCGGATCGTCCTGTTTTGTGCGGGTGGCGGGCGCTCGGCATTGGCGGCAAGGGCGCTCATGGACATGGGTTTCAAGAACGTCGCCCACCTCGAGCCCGGCTTCACCGGTTGGGAGAAAGCCGGGGAGACCGTCGAGGATGTGAGCGCCACGAGCCGTTGGGTACGCCGTAGCGCCTGACGGACCACGCGGTCAGGGCAGGGCGGTCATGGGGTTTCGTCATCCCAGACCGCAACGGGCAACGGCAAACCCGTGAGGTCGGATCCGGTAAGCGGGTTTTCGGGTTCGATCTCGAACCGCTCGAGCAGGAACGCAAGCTGGCGGGTGTGTTGGGCGGCATGCCAGGTACAGCGCTCCAACACAAGGTGGCGGTTCGACATCCCGTGTTGTGTTTCGACTTCGCGGTTCGGTGCCGGTCGTAGTGCCGCCAGGCGGGCGCGGACGGACGACGAACGCGTCACGAGTCCGCTGGGGTCGAGTTCCCGGTTGGGAATGGCGCCGGCAACCGCCGCATCGAAGGGGCGTCCTGCCTCAACGAGCAAGTAACCCGCAGCGATTTCCACGATGTGGTTCGCCAACGCCAGCACGGTTCGATCCCGATTCGGCAGCTTGTCGGTAAGATGTTCGACCCGAAACTGCATGGTGAGGCGGGTTGCGGTCGAGAGGACATGCCGCAGGCGGTCGATCAGGATCTCGGCGGGCAACGGGCATCTAGGGTCGACGAGGAGATTCAGGAACGCCGCGACACGGTTCAGGTCCGAACCGGGTATGCAGGAACCGGCCTTGGCGATGGCCGGTACCTGTTGTCCGCCGATCGTCGCGAAGCGAACCCGCGCCGCCGGGTCGTTGGCGATGTCCTGTGAGATGTAGTCGACCTCACGGGCCGACAGGAACTCCTTGAGTCCTAGGCAGCTGGTTCACCCGGGCTGCCAGAAGACCTCGATGTCGGTCATGGTTCTCTCTCCAACGCGAATACCCAAAGCACGCCACCTTGCGGGACGTGGATGCGGGTTCTGCCGAGGACGCGCAGCGCCTCCTGTTGCCGCTCGGCGTCGACGCCCCACCCGGAGAGCACCGCCACGTACTGCTTGCCGTCGACCGCGTATGACGACGGAACACCGGTGATCCCCGAATTCGTGCGCTGGTGCCACAGTAGCTTGCCGGAGCGGGCATCGAAAGCCCGGAAGTACCGGTCGTTGGTGCCGCCCATGAAGACGAGATCGCCGGCGGTAGCGAGGACGGGTCCCCAATTGTGACTCTCGAAAGCCACGCTCCAAGCTTTCTCGAACGTGTCCACGTGCCACGCTTGGAGTTCACCGATGGTGTTGGTCTCCGGGTCGAGGTCCAACGTGAAGGTGTCCATCTTCGCGCCCATGTAAGTGCGCCCCTCTCGGTACTCCTCCTCGATGCCTTCGAGGTGGGCGCAGACGTTGTCGTTCGCGGGAACGTAGAGCAGCCGCGTGCGCGGCGAGAACGCGGCCGGTGGCCAGTCCTTGCCGCCCCAATGGGATGGGCAGAACGTGGCGGGCTTGCCGATGCCCGGTTTCTTCGTGTCGTCGTACGTTGGGCGGCCCGTAACCGAATCCAGCGACGTGATGACGTCCTGCTTCACATAGGGTTTGGCGTCGACGAAACGGATTGCGGCATCGGACCGCTCGAGGAACCACAGGTAGCCGTTGCGGCCGGGATGGACGAGACCCGCGATGCGCTGACCGGTGCGTTCGAAGTCGATCAACAGCGGTGCCGAAACCTCATCCCAGTCCCAGGAATCGTTCCAGTGGTATTGGTGGTAGCCGGCGAGCTTGCCGGAATCCGCATCCAACGCGATGACCGATGTCGCGTACAGGTTGTCGCCGGCGCGTGCGTCGCCCATCCAAGGTCCGCCGTTGCCGGTGCCCCAGTAGGTGAGCCGGCTCTGCGGATCGTAGGATCCCGTAATCCACACGGGTACGCCGCCGGTCTTCCAGGTGTCGCCGGGCCAAGACTCGCTGCCCGGCTCGCCGGGTGCCGGTATGGTGTAGGTCTTCCAGGCGAGTTCGCCGGTCTTGGCATCGAGCGCCGCGACGAAACCGCGGATGCCGAATTCGCCGCCGGAAACGCCCACCATGACCTTGCCGGCGGCAATGAGTGGTGCGAGCGTCATGTAGTAGCCCGCGCCGTAGTCTTCGATTTCGGTTTCCCAGACAACCGCACCGGTCACCGCGTCGAGGGCGACGACGTAGCAGTCCGCGGTCGCCATGTACACCAGATTGCCGTAGAGGCCCACGCCGCGGTTCGTGGGATGCATTTGCGCCAAGTCTTCCGGTAGGTCGCGGCGGTAGCGCCACAACTGCTCGCCTGTCGCGGCATCGAGGGCGATCAGGTGATTGTGTGGAGTCGTGATGAACATCCTGCCGTCGTTGACCACCGGGGGAGCCTGGTGTCCTTCCCGCATGCCCGTGGAAAACGTCCACAGGGGCTTCAGGCGATTGACGTTCTCGGTGTTTATCTCGTCGAGCGCACTGTAGCCGTGCGAGTCGTAGGTCCCGCGGTACATCAGCCAGTTCCCCGGTTCGGGACGCTCGAGGCGTTCATCGGTAACCGGCTGATAGGCACCGCCGCCGGCCGTGACGGCAACGCCTAAGCAAAACAAGATGATGAGGCAGGCCCGCATTGCGGAAAGTCGTCCGGTGTCGACCGGTACACCTTGGCGCATCGACGGGGCGTTAGGCAAGTCGGCGCTGCAATGCCGGTGGCTGCGTTGGGCTACGCCGGCTCTGGGCCGACTCGCCGGGTGAAGCCGCCAACGACGCGGAATGCGCCATTCGTCAACTCGACCTCCAACATCGCAAGCGGCCTTGT
>JAGWBM010000035.1:17921-18305 GCA_021295895.1 Pseudomonadales bacterium | reverse complement strand
CGGCGTCGGCGACGTCGAACTCGGAGCCGTGACAGGGGCAGACCAGGCGGGCGTCGTCGTTGTTCCAGCCGCTGACTTCGCAGCCGGTATGAGTGCATGCGGCGGAGTAGACGAGGAAAGAGTCCGCGGACGCCACCACGGCATGCTGCCGCGCCTTGGCCGTTAGCCGTTCGGATGGCTGGCGCAGCACGGCGAGCTGGTTGTGCAGCGAGCCGTCGCGGAGGATTCCGCTCGCGGGATCCATCGGGAATGCCGGCACGGGTTCGGAAGCAACATCGTTCGCCGCAATCAGGGAACCGGCGTGCTTGCCGAACGCATGGGCGAGGAGATCCCCCACTTGGGGCTTCATCCGTCGCGGCTTGGTCGCGTTGGCAGTCTGCACGA
>JAGWBM010000035.1:0-17849 GCA_021295895.1 Pseudomonadales bacterium | reverse complement strand
TGCGCCAACATTGTGTCCCGTTGCGACTCGCTCAATGCGTAGCGGGCGATTAGCGTTTAGTCTATCAAGCCGTCGGGAGGCGACCCGAACGCGGGCCGTGTCCCGCTTCTGCTGCGGATATTCCAGGAAACTTCTGCCATGTCACTCAACGATTCCAGCGGTGCCGATGCAAGCCGGCGCAATCGCCTTCGATTGGCCGATACCGACCCCGAGATCCATGGGGCCTTGGTCGGCGAGGAAACGCGCCAGCGGGTGGGCATCGAACTGATCCCGTCCGAAAACTACACCTACCCGGAAGTACTGGCGGCGCTGGGGTCGGTGTTCACCAACAAGTATTCCGAGGGCTACCCGGGGCGGCGCTATTACGGCGGTCAGGAATTCACCGACGTGATCGAACGGGCCGCACGCAACCGTGCCCGGGAGATCTTCGGTGCGGAGCACGCCAACGTGCAGCCGCTTTCCGGTGCACCGATGAATGCGGCCGTCTACCTGGCGATGCTCGAACCCGGGGACACGGTTCTCGGTATGGACCTGTCGCACGGCGGTCACCTCACCCACGGCGCGCCGGTATCCCACATGGGGACGCTCTACAACTGGATCCGCTACAAGTCGGACCCATCGATGGAAGGCCGCATCGACTTCGACGAACTGCGCGAGACCGCTCGCCGTCACCGGCCCAAGATGGTTGTCTGCGGGTACTCGTCCTATCCGCGGGACTACGACTACGCCAAGTTCAAGGCCGTGGCGGACGAGGTCGGTGCCCTGACGATGGCGGATGTCTCCCACATCGGCGGACTGATCGCGGGTGGTGTCATGGCCAACCCCTGCGACTACGGTTTCGATTTCGTGACCACGACAACGCACAAATCACTGCGTGGGCCCCGGGGTGGCATGATCTTGACCAAGAAGGACTTCCGCCGCGAGATCGACCGTTCGGTCTTTCCCGGCCTTCAAGGCGGTCCCCACATGAACCAGGTTGCGGGGGTCGCCATCGCGCTGGGGAAGGCCCTCGAGCCCGCATTCAAGGTCTACGCGCGCCAGGTGCTGGACAACGCGCAGGTCCTGGCCGAAGCGCTCATGGAAGGCGGCGCGGAACTCGTTACCGGTGGCACGGAGAACCATCTGATGGTGCTCGATTGCGTCGCCGGATTCGGCATCGACGGGCGTGTTGCCGAGGAAGCCTTGGATGCCGTGTCCATCACCTGCAACAAGCAGGTGATTCCCGACGATCCCAATCCGCCGCTACGACCGAGCGGCGTCCGGCTAGGTACGCCGGCGGCCACGACGCGGGGCATGACCGCACCGGAAATGCGCCTCCTGGGCCGCTGGATTGTCGATGCACTGGGCAACCACGACGACACATCGACGTTGGCGAGGATCAAGGGCGAAGTGGAAGAGACCTGCCTGCGGTTCCCGGTACCGGGAATCGACGCCTAGCGTCCTGCGCCGGAAATAACTTGAACCTACCGCACGGCGGATCGGGTTAGGGTAGCGCACGAAAAGGCCGTAGACGTCAGTTGCGACACGAACACCAATCCCTCCAAACATAAACCTATTTGTGACGCGGCACACTAGCGCGTCTCCGGTTCCTGCGCGAGGCGCCTTAGTTCGGTGACGAGTACGTTGTTGGTGCCCGCGATGCGTTCGATATGGTGCCAGTTCGTGGCGCTCGGCCGGGCGCCCAATTGGATCAGGCAACGCAGCGACGGTGGATGCCACGCGTGGATGGCGTATCCGAGTGCGCTCTCGTGGTCCTGGCCATCGAGTCTTGCCGGGTCGCCCGCCACGGATTCGCGTATAGCCTCCAGGTCTTCCAGGACGATCGCCGCCTCGAGCGTCATCGGTGCACCTTGAGCGACGAGTCGGCGGACGATCTCGATATCGCACTCCTGGGACAGCGTATGTAGACAGGCTGTGGACAACGCCGTCTGGCCGTCGTGTGCCGCGATGTTCGGATCGGCGCCACTCGAGAGCAGGACGCGTACCGCGTCCAGATGATTGTTGCGCGCGGCAATGAACAGGGGCGTCCGACCGAGTTGGTCCGCTTCGTTTACCGAAACGCCGCCTCGGAGAGTGACGATAATCGCGTCGGCATCGCCCAGAGCGGCGAGGGTGAACAGGTCGACCCGTGCGCCGTGCTCACGGAGAATCCGGACCACATCGGTGGCCGGTTCGCGCTTCCAGGGGCCGGCATGGAGCGCCTTGGCGAGCGGGGTTTCGCCGCGGCCATCGACGGCGTCGAGTGGGGCACCGAGGGCGCATAGTCTTGCGGTCAATGCCGCGTTGCCGCGCTCGGCGGCATGATGCAACGGCGTCGCCCCGTGTTCATCGGTGTCGAGTGCGGCTGTAGGCGTGGCGGTGAGAATCCCCTCGGCAACGCCGTTGGCTTGAATCAATGCGCATGTCGCCAGGTTCGGCGCGACGCCGCCGGCGAGCATCTGCTCGACGACGTCGCGGTATCGCTCGGTGCGTCCGGAATAGCCGTACAGGGCGATGCGCTGCAGGATGCGATTGGCGAGGGCGGCATCCTCACCGGACCAGTCCGCGGACGATGCGACGGACCTGAGTTGGGTCGCGTCGTCCGTGTCCAGCGCAGCGTTGATGGCTGTTTCGAGGGTGGACATGGCGGTTACGCGGCGCACTTCCTCAGGCAATCTTCGACGGCTTCGCGGGTGACGCCGGCGGCATCCTTGATCAGGGTGATGATGCCCTCGCCCGTGCAGATCGCGTCCGGTGACGGATTGGTGTGCACGCCGTTCGAGTCGACGTAGCCCAGGGGAAGGCCGGCGCCGCCCTGGACGAACTGCGACACGACGGTGCGCCAGCGCAGGTTCGCGAACTCGGCGTCGAACCGCGCTAGACGGTCGGCCTCGTGGGTGAACAGATTTTCCAACACCTGTTCGGTCCCGGGTTCGATCATCGCGCGTACGACGATCTCCGGGTAGGCGCGCACTGGCCGCACGACCGTGGTCGCACCTGCGTCGAGCAGGCGTTGTCGGTTGCCGTCGTCCACGGCTTCAACCACGATGCTTGCCTTGGTACGGATGTCCGCAATGCGGCTCAGGATGTCGTAGGTGAGGGCATCGGCCCGGGGATCGTTGGATTCGCCGGCGATGACGACGATATGTCTGGCTTCGCTGACTTTTGCCGCGCGCAGGCTCTCCGTGTTCTCGGCGACCGCCGTATAGTGGGTGACGCCTTCGTTGACCAGGGTCGTGGGCAGGCCTTCGGGAAAGCTGGTGGTCAACAGCTGCACCGGGATGTCGGCCAACTGCGGCGTGTTGCGAACATCGGCGACCAGTCGGGCGAGGTACGCCTCCGGGTGCTCGGTCGGGACGTTGATGACGAGCAGGTGATCCTTCATGTTTTTCCACTCCAGTTGGCCGCGCCGGCGGCGATCCCGTTGTAGGGTGCGATAGTCGAAGACGTCCGTGGCGATCTGTGCCAGGAGGAAGATGCCGAACACGTACATGCACAAAGTCGTGGCGGTGCGGCCGATTAGCGTGTCCGCGCTGATGTCGCCGTAGCCCACCGTCGTCGCGGTCGTGATGGTCAGCCAGGCCGCGTCGCCGAGGGCATACCCCTCCGCGGTCATCATCACGAGGACGTGGACGGCAAACAGAACCAGGAACAGGCATATGGCTCGTATCAACCGTCGCCGGATGGCGCCTGCGATGTGGCGGGAGAAACGGAAGTAGCGCCGTCGCGCGAACCAGCGGGCAACGATCATTGGCGTTGGCGCGTCTCGGCCTGCTTCGTTTCCTCGAAGTGGCGGCGAACTTCCTCGATCACGTGCGCTTTGAGTTGTCGGGCGTCGGGCTGTTGGCCATACCTGGCCGCGAGGGACTCTAGATCGGTGTTGCTGAACGACAGGCTGATGCGTGGGCGCTGAATCTCGGCGTGGGACAGGCCCACGAGACTGCGTACGTAATCCGAAGGAGAGAGATTCTCTTGGGCGGCGGCAATGCGGATGTCGTGCATCAGCGACTGCTGGAACTCGAAGTGGACCTGTATTTTCTTGAGGGCCTGGCGCTCTGCTTCGAACCGAGCCGCCTCAGGCCGGGGTGACTTCGTAGCGGCGGTCCTTGTGCGGAGCCTTTTGCGCGCCGGCATCGAAGCCCGCTCCGGATCAGCCATCGCCGGGCCACATGGACTCGATGACATCGGCGCCGCAGTAGACTTCCAGGCTGACGTCGGTCTCGCCGTCGCCCCAAATCTCGACGCTCAAGCCGAAGCTGTCGTTGCTCCCTTCGCATTCGTGGTAGCGCAATTCCTCGCTGTCGTCGTCCTGTCGCATGGACAGGGTTTCGCCGCGACAATCGCGGTCGTAGTAGAAGCCGACCGCGTCTTTCGTAACCTGGGAATACCCGTCGGCCAGCCAGCCGGCGTAGCGTTGGGGGGATTCCTCGACGTTCAACTCGGCAAACTCCTCCTCATCCCAGAGCACGGCGAATGCGTCCTCGTCGAATAGCCGCAAGACGTCCTTGCGCCTGAGGTCGCGACTAAGGCACAACTCCGGTTGCGACTCCTTGGGGTCGAGACCCAGGTAGAACTTTGTGCTGTCTTCGCCGACGAGGGTGAACTGCACTTCGATGCCGCTCTCGAATTGGTAGGTGGCCACCGAGGCGACCTCGAAGGTGCAGCCTTGGACGTCTTGCGGCAGGGCGAGCCGGTGCTTGAAGGACACCAGGTCACCGGCGAGGAGATCCGCCGGCTTTTCCAGCCGTCGACCATCCTCCTTATCGCGTCGAAACCGGCTACGGACGAGCTTGCCTAAGACCATCTAAATGCTCCCTACTCGTTGGACGCCCTAGGCGCTCTTGGCCTTGAGACGCGCCAGCACGTCGCTTGCGGCCGGACTTCCGCTGTCGCCGATGCCCTTTTCGCGTAGCTTCGCGTCCAAATCGTCACCGCCTTCCTTCTCGGTCATCCACTCGCCGGCCTGCATTCGGTCCTGCCAGTTCTGTTGCTTCGCCTTGACCCGTTCCAAGGCCTTGGCCACGCGGTGTTCACTGGAACCGGTCGCGGCGAAGTTCGTCGAGACGCTCTCGGTCGCGCGTTGCAGTTCCCGCACCGTGCGCACCTTGTCCAGTTCGCGCTTGTTCTTCTGGATGGTGCGCTCCCGGGCCTTGATCATGGCGTGGATCTTGTTGATCTCGGTATCGAGCGCTGCCTGCTCGGAGCCCTTGTCGTTACGATCGGACTCGAGTTCGGCGATGCGTTCGGCGACTTCGGTGGCGAGCGCTTCCTCGCCGCCGTTCAGGGCCGACAGTGCTTTCTGTTCGTAGTCCGCGATGTCGGCGTCGAGCACGCTGATCTCTCGCTTCAAGCGAATTTCCGTGCCCTTCATGCGGGTCAGGCTCTGCTTCGCCTTGCCGATGGCAGCCTCGGCGTCGCGGATTTCCTGCTCTAGGATGCGCACGGCGTTGGCGTCGATGACGGCTTCTCCGACCTCGCTCGCACCGCCGCGCAATGCGGTGAACAAATCTCTTAGTACGCTCATTTCTTCAACTCCTGTATTTAAGCGAGCAGATGCTCGACGACTTCGAGGACATCGACGGTGTTTTCCGCCTGCACCTCGAGTTCGTGGGCGATGACTTCGAACCGGGTGGAGAGCGCCATCGAGCCGAACAGGATGTAGGTGCCACCCTGCAAGCCGACCGACGACAACGGCACAGCGGGACTCAACCGAAGGAACGCTTCGTTCACTTCGTTGATCTTGCCCGGTTGGACCTCCGCTTGGGTGAACAGCGCCGTCACCGACAGCAACTGCGTCTCCGTCTGCGTTAGGTGGATCGGAAACTCGTCGTTGTTGGAACACACGACTTCCAAGATGCCGTCATCGGTCACGAGCGCATCGAAGGTGGTGCCTTCTTCACCCGTGTGTCCGTTCAGCCGGTAGGAAAGTTCATCCAATGTCATTGCCTCACTCCGTTCTCCTCAAGCGGCCATCAGTGCGATTCGCCGTCTCCGCCGACCGTGCATTCGAGTGCTCAATCGACGCTACGGGCAAGACCGTATGACATATTATGTCGTGTGTCAACGCCCCATGGCACAAATCCGCAACCCGTCGAATTTGGTGATCCATCGAGGGCGACCCTATCGCGCCCACAGGACGCGCCGGGATGGGACAAGCCCGTCCCCTACGGCTCTGTTGTTCCTTGGGCGTCCGCGGCCGGGGATTCTGGATCGTTGATGTAGACGCCTTGCGAGGTTTCTGAGCGCTCGTGGGGCGGTGCTGGGACGTAGAAGGCTCCCCGGCGCGACTCCCAGGCTTGTTGGTGGTAGTTGAACACCACGTGGCTGCCGAGTCGGTTGATTTCGATATTGGGCAGCACGTCGAAGTAGCGCGGTGGGAACTGAAACGCAGCGGCGATCCTGGTGCCATCGAGCCAGCCATCGGGGGTTTCGTCGACACCCAAAATGGCGATTCGCTCCGGTCCGGATTTACCCGTCGGCGTGCCGAGGGTCCAACCCCACTCCCCGAAACTCGGTACGTTGGCATGGTATTGCGACACTACGAACCCAGCGTGGGCGACGGTTTTCCCGATCGCCAGGAATGCCTCCTTGGCGTGGTACGGGGAGGTGGACTGGATGGCAATGGCGCCGTCGGGGGAAAGGATCGCCTTGACGCGGGCGTAGAAATAGTCGGAGTAGAGCCGGTTCAGGTCCGGATGGTTGGGGTCCGGCAGGTCGACGATGACCACGTCGAAGCGCTGGTCGCTCGTTGCAAGTCGCTCGACCTCGATAAAGGCGTCGCCGTGGACCAAGGTCAGTCGGGGATCGTCGAAGGCGGCGTCGTTCTGTGCCACCAGGACGCGGCTTAGCCAATCCGGGGCGTCGGCGTCCCGTCCCGCGAACAGTTCCACCACCGCGGGGTCGATGTCGATGAGTGTCACGGCCTTCGGGGACCAGCGCCAAATGTCCCGCAGCGCGAGTCCGTCGCCGCCACCGAGAACCAGTATGCGGTCGTGTCGATAGGCGGCGAGCATCGGCGGCGTCGTGAGATACGCGTGGTAGATGCGCTCGTCGTTGCTGGCGAATTGGATACGACCGTTGATGTAGAGACTCACGATATCGGGTCGGCCGCCCGCGACGTGGCGCTTGGTCAGAACCACGTTCTGGTACGGCGTTTGGAGGTGGTAGACGACCCGGTCGCGAAACAGGCTGTCGCTCAGACCCGCGATCCACTCCCTCCCAAACAGGGCGAGAACGACGAGCAACCCGGCGAGTGCCGCGTGTCCGCCCCAGAGCGCGACGGCGGGACGAATCTCGCGCCGATAGACGGTGAGGAATACCACCCCGGCAAGCACGTTCGCGGCTGCCGTGCCCACGGCGGCGTAGACGATCGGTAGCTTCAGGCAGACCAACACCCAGATGGCCGCCCCGATGCCGGCACCGATGTAGTCGGCCCCGTACATGGTGCCGAGGTTGTGGGGTAGATGCGTCTCGTGGACGTATTCGCGGACCCGCGCGATCAGCGGGATCTCCATGCCGATGAGGAGTCCCAGGATGAAGCCGAGGAGAAACGGTAGAACGCTGGAGAACGACTTCAGTACCGCGAACAATCCCCCGTCCATGACCACGCCGGCGTCGACGTTGTAGACGGTACGTATCCACTCGGGCAACGAATAGGCGAAGGCCACCGCGGCGGAAAGAGTCAGGACCGACAACCCGCCGATCAGCCCGATGGAGACCTCGAGCCAGGCAAAGCCGCGGAACATCGACGACACCCATTTCGCCATGAACGCGCCGATGCCCATTGCCACGATCATCAAGCCGATCATCGCGTAGATCGTGGGTTCCACCGCGCCCAGGATGCGTCCGGCGAAGTGGGCCATCAGGTATTCGTAGATCAGCCCGCAGCCCGCGACGACGCCCATCGTGCCGATGAGCACGACGTCGTGGCGCCGCACGGTCGCCACGGAGCGCGGTCGGTCTGCGGGAGGCTCCTGGCCGCTCACGACCGGTTGTTCGGCGGGATGCCGGCGCTCATCTGCGCCGACGGCATGGCAACGGGTTGAAAACTCCCATGGAACGAACCCATCGTTTGGTTCATGGACAGGTCGGCGCGGCTGGGGCGCGGTCGTAGGGGCGACCCCAACGCGCCCGCAAGGGCGCACGGTCGCCCGTGTCGGACGTACCGGTTGACTGGACAGCGGGACGGGACAAGCCCGTCCCCTACGGGTCGTCGGTCTGCGGTGCCCGCATCAGCCGAGTACGCCGGTGATGACCAGCCCGAATCCGATGAAGATGGCGGCTTCGATGGCGGCGACGCCGATGTTCTGCTGGTCGTCCACTTCCTCGACCATGTCGATGCCGAGTAGTACCACGCGCTGCGCGATGATCGATAGCACGCTCAGCACCACCGCCAAGACGACCGCCCACGCGAGCCAGGTACCGTAGAGGATGGCCAACTCCAACGCGGTCCCTGGCAGATAGCCCACCATGCCACTGGCTGAAGAGGCGGCAAGGGCCGTGCCGAGCAAGTGGCCGGCATAGCGAATGGCCAGCGCTGCGTTGCCGCCTTCGATGGCGAGTTGCAGCCTGGCGCCGTCGTGTCTCCTCGCATAGATCGCGGAACGCAGCCGGGTCACGCCGAGCAGCACGACCTGGGAGAGGAAGAAGATGAGCGCGACCGACAGGAGGGACTGCCAGCTAACGCCCTCCGCCCAGCCGATCGCGCCGTTGATCAAGACACCGAGGGCAAGCAGGTTGGCGGCTTGTACCGTCCCGGCGGCGATGTTCTTCTCGCCGAGCGCGTCCCGGATGGAAAACCGGTGAAAGATGATCGCGTCGTTGATCAGGATTCCGATTTTGAGAAGAACCAGGCCGACGACCGCGTAGATTACGACGGTGCCGAGTTCCGTGGACCATGCGACGCTCGCTTCGCCGGAAACCACGCCGGCGAGAATCAGAGCGACCGCCGCCATGCCGCCGGCGAGGGCGATGCCGAACGCGAAGTTGTCCTTTTCCGCCAACTCGTCCTTGGTGTCGACACCGAACAGGAGCCCGGCCCCGTAGCGCATTACGCAAATGGCCGCCGCGGCCACCGCCAGGTCCAGCGCAATGATGCCCCACATCCACCAGGTCAACGAATCCAACATTGCGTTCTCCTATTTGCCGCCGCGGTAACCGCCGAACCCCCGGGTGCTGCCGCGGCTGGAGGCCGTGCTCGTCGTCCGAACGGATTTCTGGCGGGTTATCGTGCGCGAAGCGCCCGTGCGCTTGGAGGCGTAGGCGCTACGAAAATTCCTGCCTTCCCGCGCGAACTTCTGCCTGGCGGTGTTCTCCACCCGAGTTTGTTCCCGGCGGGCCGACGGTGACGTGTAGTTGTCCCGCCCCCAATCGTGGTAGTAGCTGTAGTTGCGTCCGCCCGCCCAACTGCCGTAGCCGATTCGGGGACCGCCGATCAGGTCGCGCATTAGCGCGAATTGCCCATACCAGACCCAGAACGACCCCCCCGAGCCGGTCTGCCAATGCCCGTAGTGGGGATTGCCGACAAGCTGGCTGCCCGCACCGAGGTTCTCGGCGTTGTTGGCGCGGGCGGTGGCGCTGGCGCTCAGCGCGTCGACCCGCGCTAGGTAGCCGTCGGAAAGGTCGGCGAGGACGTTCAGCGGATCGCTCAAGGCCCGGTTGAACTCCGCGAAGTCCGCTGCCTGCACGATGCGGCCGAGTTCGATCAATAACACCTCGCGCTCCTGATTGGAGGTGCTCGTTCTGGCTTGACGCTTGGCATCGTCGACACGGGTGACAAGGCCTTGGTAGAGATTCCCGTCCCGCGTGCCTTCCTTGGCAAGAACGTTGATGAGTTGGCGAAGGTCCGGCTTGCGCTGGGCGACGGTCGACGCGTAGGTCTTGATGAGGGCCGCATTGCGGATTCGACCGCGGTCCAACTGCTCGCCGAGCCTTGAGACGGCGCTCTCGGCGACCGGTAGGTTCTTCTCGATCCGCTGTTGTGTACCTTCGCAGGCGGCAATCAGGACGATCATGGGCACCATGACCCACCAAAGGTAGCCCCGGGTCATCCCAGTTCCCCTGTACCGGGTCGGTCCACCTTGCGGATGTCGACCGTGGCGCCAGGTACGGCGTCTTCGATCACCTTCGCGGCGCGCAAGGCTTCGCAGTTGCCGCACATGAACACGTCAAAGGCCGCGTAGCCGCGTTCGGGCCACGTGTGAACGGTGATGTGGGACTCCGCGAGCAGAACGACACCGGTGACACCGCCTCCCTTGCCGAACCCGTGCAGGTGACAGGAGAGAACCGTGGCGCCGCCGGCCTTGGCCGAGTCCTTGAGCAAGGTCTCGAGCGCCTTGGTATCGAGATTGGCGTGGGCGCCGAAACACTCGATCAAGAGGTGCCGCCCAGCGAACGGGACGGTGGACCGGATCGGAGCGTCCGTTGACATAATATGGCACTCTAAGTGCGGTCGAGGTGGTTTGCAACCTGTATCGTGGTGGAGATGGTGGAGCGTGACGCGGTGTTCGCGTGTTCGGGCCCCGAGATGTTGCGCTTCGCCTAGCGCTTCGATTTAATCCGCCCCCCATGAGTGATCGGCTAGTGAAATTCTGGCGGGACTGGCGGGGTCTCTTGGTGTTCTTCGCCGTGATGATTCTGTTTCGGTCCGCCGTGGCGGATTGGAATCAGGTTCCAAGCGGCAGCATGAAACCGGGCATTCTCGCCGGCGACCGCATCGTCGTCGACAAACTGGCCTGGGATCTGCGGGTGCCGTTCACGGCCGTGCGCGTTGCCGGGTGGTCCCACCCCGCCCGTGGCGACGTCGTGACCTTCGACAACCCCGTGGATGGGCGGTTGTTCATCAAACGGGTCGTCGCCGTACCCGGCGACCGCGTGGAATGGAATCGCAACCTGTTGTCGATCAACGGCCAAGCGGCCGGCTACGCGCCCTTGGGGGCCGGGGAGGTCGATGCACTGCCGATAGAGGATCCCGATCGGCATCGGTTCTACCGCGAATCCCTGCTGGGGACCGCCCGCGTGGTCATGCTCGACGATCGTCCGGGGGCGCGGGACCCCCATAACAACATCCTGTCTCGCCTGATCGTGCCCGGAACCCGGAACTGCGAGCGCTACGCCGTCCGAGCGGCGGGTGCCGGGACCGCACTCACGAATGCCATTTGCCGATGCGCGGACGCCGGTGCGTGCTCGACGTTTCCGACGTTTACCGTTCCGGCGGGTAAGTACTGGGTGATGGGCGACAACCGGGACAATTCCAGCGACTCCCGGGTGATCGGGTTCGTCGATCGGCAAAGCATCTACGGCCGTGCCCACGCGGTCGCCTTCTCGGTTGACACGGACAACTACTATTGGCCGCGTTTCGAGCGGTTCTTTACGACCTTGGACTGGTCGGCACGTCTCGGCGAAGAGCTTGCGCCGTAGGCACGACCCCAAGGCGACCCAAACGCGTCCGGGGAGGGCCGGGCCCGCCCGCACTCTATTTTCGGCGCCGCCTGACTAGCCACAGCGCGGCCGCGCCGGCAACCCCGAGAATCGCCACCAAGGCGACGAATGCGATGCTCGACCACAGATAGCCGAACAATTCGTCGTTGTCCACCTCGTAGGCGCGACCGAGCCACCAGATTCCCAACGCCGCGGCTATGCAACCCAGCACCACCGTGCGGGCGAGCGCCAAGGAACCCGTTTCCCTGGCGGGAAGCGCGTTTCGTCCCAGCCCAAGCCGAGCCGGGGCTCCTCCGGAATCGCGCCACAAGACCCGCCGGCGGGTGGCTGTCGCGAGTGGCGTCATCGGTTCGCCGGTCGCTCAACCGCTCGGCTGCACGTCGAGCAGTTCGACCTCGAAGACAAGTGTCGAACTGGGCGGAATACCCGACCGGCCTCGCTCGCCGTAAGCGAGGTCGGGCGGACAGACGATCCGCCACTTGTCGCCGACCTGCATCAACTGCAGGGCTTCCGTCCAGCCCCTGATGACACCATTGACTGGAAACGAGGCCGGGACGCCGCGCTGAACCGAACTGTCGAAGATGCGGCCATCCACGAACGTGCCTTGGTAGTGGGTCGTTACGGTGTCGGTGGGACCAGGGGTGGCACCGTCGCCTGAGGCAAGGACTTCGTACTGCAAGCCGGAGGCCGTCGTGACGACGCCCTCGCGTTCGGCATTCTCGGCAAGGAACGCGCGACCGGCCTCGGCCGGGGTCGCGGGTTGTTCAGGCTCACCGGTCTCAACGCCATCCGATTCGGCGACATCGGCGGCTTCGCGCGTTGTCACCGCCTCCCCGCACGACTCGGCGAGTTCGGGTGCGGCCTCCGAGGCGTCCGTTGCCGCAGCATCGGGTGCACATCCCGCGAAGCAAAGCGCGAGGGCGGCAGCGCACCACCACATGGGCAGTCGTCGGTCGGAAGGTCGGTGTGGCTGGGCCGGAGGCGTATCCGGCACACGGCGGGAGCGAAGGTGCGCCGCTACCGGCACAGCCGGATCGGCTTTGGGGAGCGTCATTACTGCGGTGTCCTTACTCTGACAAGTCGGCGGATTCTACGCCAACGGCGACCCCTCCATACCACCGGGACGAAACCCGTTCCGGGTTAGACGGTCTATACGCTCCGGGCGGCCGGTGGCCGTGCCCGGACGCATGGGTTACATTCGCACACCCCTGCGCCCTGCCCGGCGTGCGTGAACGAGGACAGGTTGGACTCCATGACACGACGCATCTTTAGTTCCCGGACTGCGACCGGCGTTGCACTAGCGGCCTTCGCGGCCACCGCGGTCGCCGACGCGGGGATTCGGCCCGATGATTGGCGCGGACTCGAGCCGTTGCCGAGCCATCGGCAAACCAGCGTAGACATCGTGGATCGTTTGCGAGACGGGCACTTCGTCAAGAAGGGGCTCAACGACGACGTGTCGAGCCAGACCCTCGACAACTACCTCGAATTCCTCGATCCCCGGCGCCTGCACTTCCTGGCGGACGACATCGCCGAGTTCGAGACCTACCGGTATCAACTCGACGAGGCGCTCAACGACGGCGACGTCGAACCCGCGTTCGAGATGTACAACCGGTATCGGCGACGGGCCTTGGAACGCATCGCATACGACGCGAATCTCATTGAGCAGGGAGTGGCGTTGTTCGACTTCACGCTGGACGAGTCCGTCGACATCGACCGGTCCGATGCGCCGTGGCCGGACTCCCGGGAAGCCTTGGAGGACCTTTGGCGCCTGGATCTGAAGAGCAGGGTGCTCTCCGGCAAACTCGCGGGCGAATCGATGGAGGAGATCGGCGAAGCGTTGACGAAGCGGGGCCTCAATCGCGCCCGATCGATTCGGCAGACACGCAGCGAGGATGTCTTTCAGCGGTTCGTCAACGCCTTTGCCCTGACCTACGACGAACACACCCAGTACTTCTCACCCCGTGACTCGGAGGATTTCGGCATCTTCATGTCACTGTCCCTGCAGGGCATCGGGGCCGAATTGGGTACCGAGGACGAGTACACGGTCGTACGGGGCCTCGTCAAAGGCGGCCCCGCCGAAAAGGGCGGCGAATTGAAGGAGGGGGATCGTATTGTCGCGGTGAGCCAGAACCGGCAGCCCTTCGTGGACATCATCGGTCGGCGATCCGACGATGTCGTCCAGTTGATACGCGGCCCCAAGGGCTCCCGGGTTCGCCTAAAGGTCATTCCCGCAGGTGCCAACGAGGAGGATGTTCGGGTTGTCGAGATCGTGCGGGCATCGGTCAGTCTCGTCGACCAGTCGGCCAGCAAGTCGCTACTCGCGATCAGCCGCGACGGTCTTGAGCACCGTATCGGGGTGGTCGTGGTACCGACCTTCTATGCCGACTTCCGAGCCATGGAACGGGGTGATCCGACCTACAAGAGCACCACCCGGGACGTTGCCAAATTGATCGAGGAGCTGAAAGGCGCGAGCATTGACGCGCTCATCGTCGACCTTCGCCACAACGGTGGCGGCTCACTTCAGGAAGCCGTCGAGCTGACAGGTCTGTTCGTAAACTCGGGCCCTGTCGTCCAGGTCAAGAGCCTGCGCGGCAGCACGCGCGTACTTGGCGACGACGACGGCGCGGCGGTTTGGGACGGTCCGTTGGCGGTCATGGTCAATCGAGGCTCCGCGTCTGCCTCGGAGATCTTCGCGGGCGCCATCCAGGATTACGACCTCGGTGTGGTCGTGGGCAGCCGCACATTCGGCAAGGGCACGGTGCAGACGATGGTCGAACTTCCTCGGGGTCGCGGCCAGTTGAAGCTGACGGAGCGCAAGTTCTACCGGATTTCCGGGTCCAGTACGCACTACAACGGAATCGTCCCCGACATCGAGTTCCCGGCACCCAACGACCTGTTGCACCGGGATCGCTGGGATGGTGGCGCCATCGGCGGTCGAGGGTCGGATGTGGCCCCGATCAGCCATGCATCGGCCAAACGGTTTGGTTCATACGTCGATGCGTTGCACCATCGTCACGAGGACCGGGTAGCGGACGATCCGAACTTTGCCTACCTGCGCGCGAGGTCCGAGTACATGGAAGGGTTGCAGGCGCGGGAGGCGGTGTCGCTATCAGAAGAAACGCGGTTGGCCGAGAAGGCGGCGGATGATGCCTGGGCGTTGCGCTTGGAAAACGAACTCCTGGCCGCCAAGGGCAAGGAACCGGTCTCAAGCCTCGAGGAGTTGAACGACCGCGGGGCGGCGTTCCACGATCCGGAGAGTCCCGAGAACGACGTCCTCGTTCGGGAGACCGCCAACATTCTGATCGACTATCTCGACCTGGCGCGGGGAATCGCGCTGGCTGAGAGCGGCGCGAAAACAACCGGTCAGTAGATCGACGCCAGTCCTCCCCGGACGCCAACCCCGTCGGTAGGACGGGGTTGGAATACGTGCGCCCTCGCGGCGGTTCAACCCACCGTGAACTCAAGGGCGCGATTCTCCACGGTGGTCGCGAGTGCGGCTTCGAACGCCTCAAAGGGCATCGTGGTCTGCTGCCTGACGCCGTAGCGACGCAGGGTCACCGTCCCCCTCGTTGCCTCCCGCTCGCCCACGATCAGGAGATTCGGGATCTTCCGCGTGGTGGCATCGCGGATCTTCTTCGAGACGGTGTCGCTCTCGGAGGCGAGTTCGGCGCGCACGAAGTTGGCCCGCAGCCGTTCGACGAGTCCCAGTGCGTAGTCATGGAAGTGCTCGGACACGGTGATCACCTGCACCTGAACGGGCGCGAGCCACGTCGGGAACGCACCGCCGAAATGCTCGATGAGTAGTGCCACCATCCGTTCGTGCGTGCTCAGAGGCGCCCGGTGGACGCAGTACGGAACGTGCTCGGCGCCGTCGTCGCCGATGTAGGTGAGGCCGACCCGCGCCGGCACCGCGAAGTCGAGTTGCACGGTGGAGAGCTGTTCGACCTTGCCCGTGACGGTACGGAACATGACGTCGAGCTTCGGGCCGTAGAACGCCGCTTCGCCGGGTCCGTCCTCGTACTCGATACCCATTTCATCGAGCAGGCTGGCGATGATGGCTTCGGTTCGCGCCCAGTCGTCCGGTGCGTCGACGTACTTCTCGCGGCCTTTGGGATCGTCGGGATCCCAACGCGACAGGCGGATGGTGTAGTCCTTGAGGCCCAGGATGCGGTACGCCTCGTCGTACTCGGCGATGACTTCGCGGAACACCTCTTTTGTCTGTTCTTCCGTGCAGTAGATGTGGGCGTCGTTCATGGACAGCATGCGCACCCGGGCGAGTCCCGATACCGCCCCGGATGCCTCCCAGCGGTACACCTGGCCGTACTCGGCGAGCCGCAGCGGCAGTTCGCGGTAGCTCCTGAGCCGGGCCGCGTAGATCCTGTGGTGGTGAGGGCAGTTCATGGGTTTGAGCATGTAGGTCTCGCGGATCGAACTGCCATCCGGCGTCTCCTCGACCACCTCCATCGGCGGGAACATGGCTTCCTTGTAGTGGTCGAGGTGACCGGTCTGCCTGTACAGGCTGCCCTTGGCGATGTGCGGGGTGGCGACGCGTTGGTAGCCGGCCTTGAACTCGAGCTCGATTGCGAGTTTCTCCAACTCGTCGCGGATCACCGTGCCGTGGGGCATCCACAGGGGTAGGCCGCGGCCAATGGCGTCGTCGAAGGTGAACAGGTCAAGCTCGCGGCCGAGTTTCTTGTGATCGCGTTCCTGGGCGAGTTCGAAGGTTTCCACGGCTTCGTCGAGCGCGCCCTTGTCGGCGAACGCCCACGCGTAGATGCGGGTCATCATCACGTTGTTCGAGTCACCCCGCCAGTACGCCCCGGCGACGCTGCGGAGCTTGAAGGCGTCCCGGGCGATGTCCTTGGTGGTATCGACGTGGGGGCCTTCGCACATGTCGAGGAACGGGCCGTTGCGATAGAACGACAGGGACTCGAGGCCGTTCTTCTCGACGAGTTCCTCCGCGTACTCGCGCTTGTACGGTTCGCGCATCTCGTCGAGGCGGGCGAAGGCGTCGGGAAGCGGCACTTCCTCCTGGTAGAAGCGCTGGCCCTTCTTGAGGATCTTCTTCATGCGTCGTTCGAGTTCGGGAAAATCGGCTTCCGTGAGCGGTTCGGTCAGGATGAAGTCGTAGTAGAAGCCGTCGTCGATCGGGGGGCCGAAGCCGAGGGTCGAGCCTTCGCGCATCTCGAGCACGGCCTGGGCCAGGACATGGGCGAGACTGTGCCGGATCCGGTAGAGCTGATCGTCCGGCTTGGATTCCTCTAGGTTGCGCATTGCCTTTCCTTGCCTGTTCCTAGCGTGCAACAAAAACCCCGGTCGGCCGTCGCCTTCCGGGGTTCTTCGAAGGGCGGCCTTCTCGTAGGGCCGCCGTCATCAAATCGGAACTATGCGGCCCCCCCACGCGTCGTTGTGGTCGTGGTGGTGGCCGTCGTCTGTCCGATCAGGTTCATAGCGACGCGCATCATACGGCCTTGCTGCCCGATTGCAAGTTCGTCGCAGGCGACGGGCTTGCGATGCCGAGCCGAACCCCGGCACGGGCGACCGCACGCCCTGACGGGCGCACGGGTTGTTTCGTATGATTCAACGGGTTGAAAATACGTCCCATGCGAGACGCGGCCGCGAGACGTCAGGGAACACCGAATCGTCGGGGACGGGCTTGTCGCGTCCCGTGACTGTGAAACCGCGCATTCCGATGCGGGCAACGGCGCGCCCTCGCGGGCGCGATAGCGTCGCCCTACGAATTTGTTCATCCAATTCAACGGGTTGAGGATTGTTCCATGGAAGCGCCTCATAGCCGGGACGGCCGCGTCCGAAGGACGCGCCTTCGCCATTTCGCTGTGCGCCGACTCCGCCTCCGGCCCAGCCACGCCGACCTGTCCACGATACAAACGCCACCGTCGCAGGGCTCCCTCTGGCGTTTGTTCCATGGAACAGTCCGAGGCGGATTGATGTTGGGCGGTAAGCACCGTGCGGTGATGTTACTCGCCGCGTTCGGTCTCGTGCTCGGGGCTTGTTCGGAAAGCAATCCGGAGGCGGAAAGGGCTGCCTACGAGGCCACCAAGCCGTGGCTTGCGTTGATGGATGACGGCGAGTACAAGAGGTGCTGGGAGGCCGCCGCGCCATGGTTCCGTGAGAATGTCGCCTCCTTGGAGATGTGGGTCGCCAAGGCCAACGAAACGCGCGAACCCCTAGGCGAGATGACGTTTCGCGAACTCGACACGACGACCTTCAAGACCAATCCGATCGGGGCGCCGGACGGTCAATACACGGTCGTTGTCTATCGCTCGAGTTGGGAGGCCGGAAGCATCTACGAGACGGTGTCCATGCAGCGCCAACCGGACGGTTCTTGGGGCGTCGTCGGCTACCACGTGAAGCAGCAGTAGCCGTATGCCGTTCTCGAACTCCGTCGCCATCGTCGGCGTCGGCGAAAC
>JAGWBM010000034.1:29492-33625 GCA_021295895.1 Pseudomonadales bacterium | reverse complement strand
GGTCGGTAGGGAAGTATCAGGACGCCGACGCCGAGACTTATCCGCTGGGTGACGCCTGCTAGCCAGGCGAGGGAAACCAACGGGTCCACGTAGCGCCCGTTCGAGCCATCGGCGTCGTCGGGCGGGATGGCGATATGGTCGACCACCCAGATCGATTCCAGTCCAGCGCCTTCGGCGGCCGTGGCGCAAACCGACATGGTTTCGGGCGTGGATTGATCGCCCATGTTTCGCAAAGTGATCCCGACATGCATCTGGGTTTGCTGCGTTTCTTAGCTTAGGGCCGCCATCAGGCCGAGCAGGTCGCAAACCCGGTTGGCGTAGCCCCACTCGTTGTCGTACCAGGACAGGGCCTTGAGGTAGCGACCGTCGGTGACTTGGGTGAAAGACGCGTCGAAGATGGAGGAATGCGGATTGCCGATGACGTCCGACGAGACCACGGGCTCCGTGGTGAATTCGAGTACGTTGCGCATCCGTTCGGTGGCTGCGGCGGCCCGCATCGCGTCGTTCACGGCCTCCACGGACACCGGTTGTTCGGTCTCGACGAACAGATCGACCACCGAACCATCGGGAACGGGGACTCGGGAAGCAATGCCGTCCAGTCGGCCTTTCAACTCGGGCAGGACTTCGCCCACGGCCTTCGCGGCACCCGTGGAGGTGGGAATGATGTTCTCGGCTGCCGCCCGGCTACGTCGCTTGTCGGAGTGCGGAACGTCGGCCAGGCTCTGGTCGTTGGTATAGGCGTGGACCGTATTGATGATGCCCTCGCGGATCCCGAAGGCGTCATGGATCACCTTGGCCACCGGGGCCAGGCAGTTGGTCGTGCAACTGGCGTTCGAAACCAACCGATGCTCGGGGCTCAACCCATCGTCGTTGACGCCGATGACCACCGTGTAGTCGATGGGATCGCCCGCGGGCACCGTCAGCAGGGTCCGCCGGGCACCGGCCTGCAAGTGCTTCGCGATCTGGTCGCGAGTGCGGAACACGCCGGTCGACTCGACAACGACATCGACGTCGAGTGATGCCCACGGCAGCTGAGCGGGGTCGCGTTCGCTGACCATCCGAACCCGGCTTCGGGAGGTTACGAGTTCGTCGTCCTCGATCTCGACGCCGCCTTCGAAACGGCCCATGACCGTGTCGTAGGTGAGCAGGTAGGCGAGGGTGCCGTGGTCGAAGAGGTCGTTGATGGCCACGATCTCGATATCGCGAGACGCCTCGGCGATTCGAAACACGGCGCGCCCGATGCGGCCGAAGCCGTTGATTGCGACTCTCATCAACCTGCTCCCGTTGTCATCTGTTCCGCGTCAAGCGCTGCATAGTGCGCGGCGAGATCGAGGATGCGACTCGCGTGGCCGAGGATCTCGTGCCATGCCAGCAACTTCATCAGCTTTTGGCCAGCCATGAGCGTGCCCTGGAGGTCGACCAGGATGGATTGCGAGAACCCGCGGACATCGGAGGAGACGATGGGATCGTGGGTGACGGCGATCAGATCCGGCTCGGCTTCGGCGGCAGCCGCGAACAGACCGTTTATCTCATCGGCGTCCATGGCGGCATCCGTGAAGGCTAGTGTGACATCCAAGAGCGACCCGACGGCGACCGGGACATTCAGCGCGAATCCGCTTACCTTGCCTTTGACCGCGGGCAGCGCTTGCTCGACCCAGTGCGGCGCAGGTGTCGAGTTGGGGATGATGTTGCCTGCGGCTGCACGGCTTCGGCGGTAGTCGGGACCCGCATGGTCGTAGAGGCTTTGGTCGCGGGTATAGGCGTGCACCGACGTCATTGTGGCGTGTGCGATTGGTTTGGCTGCCGTGACGACACGAAGCGCCAAGCCCATGGCGGTGGTGGATGCGGAGCCTGCGGACACGATGCGGTCGGCGGCAACCGCACTTGCTTGGTTGACGCCATAGAGCACGACCCGGTCCAATTCCCCATCGGGCAACGAGGACGTCACCACGCGTCTCGCCCCGTTGTCGAGATGGGGAGAGAGCGCGGTGCGTGACCGGTAGCGGCCGGTCACGTCGATGACCACGTCGACACCCAGCAGGTCCCAGGGGATCTCCCCCGGTCGCTCGGTGGACATCAGTCGCGTTGTCTGGGTCGTGGTTCCGTCGCTCGCCACGAGATGGTTGCCCGTGAGCGTGACGCTGCCATCCCGGCCCATCGACTTCGACAGCAGGTGGTGCAGTATGTCGGGTTGTCCGATGTCCGCTATCGCGACGGTGTCGAACCGGTCGTCTTTCAAGGCCAGACGATAGATCTGTCGGCCCACCTGGCCGAAACCCATCAGACCAATGCGTAGCGTATTCAAACTCGAGGTCGCCAAAAAACTTCGTAGCATTGGCAATGATCGCACGGATAACGGCGTATCGCCGCTGTACACGGAGACCTGAATGCCCGACTACCGATCGACAGTGCCGTTCCATACGTTTCCCGACACGCTCGCGGCGCAGGAAACCGCGCTGGCGTCGCATCCGATCATGGAACGGCTTTTCCGGTCCCGCGCCTTCCTCGCCGGGCACCGGCATCGGCCCATCTACCACTACGTGAACCCGGAAGGGACGCTCAACGACCCCAACGGGCTGTGTCGCTGGCAGGGCAGGTGGCATTTGTTCTACCAGGCCTATCCGCCGGAGGATCCCCGCCAGCACTGGGGCCACGCGGTGAGCGAGGACCTCATTCATTGGCATGACCTGCCGTACTGCATCTACCCGGACCCGGAGGAGTGCTGCTACTCCGGTGCAACGCTGGTGGAGGACGACCGGGTGATCGCCATGTATCACGGCACGAAGGCAGGCAACATGGTGGCGGTCTCGAGCGATCCGTTACTGCTGAACTGGACGAAGCTGACCGGCGGTCCGGTGATTCCGATGGCCGGGCCCGGAGATCCGCCGCTGCCGTATCGCGTGTTCGATCCGTGTGTCTGGAAGCAAGGCGACAGCTACTACTCGCTTTCGGCAGGGCAGATCCCGGACGGGCCGGCCGGTCAGCCCGTGGCGGCGGACTTCCTGTTCCGATCCGACGACCTGCAGCAATGGGAGTACCTGCACCCGTTCACCGAGGACGACCGGTTCACGCTGGTGGGCGACGACGGCGCCTGCCCTTACTTCTGGCCCATCGGGGACAAGCACATCCTGCTCTTCTTCAGCCACATGAGCGGCGGCCAATACCTGCTCGGGGACTACGACACGGATCGTCAGAAACTCGTGGTGACCGGGGCGGGGAAGTTCAATATGGGGCCCGTGGGGCCGGGTGGCGTGCACGCACCGTCGGCGACACCCGACGGCCGTGATGTCGTCGTCATTTTCAACATGAACCCGGGCAAGCCCTCGACGGGCTGGAACCAGATCATGAGCCTGCCGCGCCGCCTCTCGTTGGGTGAAGGGGACGTGCTGCTCCAGGAACCGGTCGCGGCGGTCGAATCCTGCCGGCGGTCGAGACTGGGTGGTGCGCCGTTTCTGCTTCCAGCGAATCGGGAAGTGGTGTTGGACGACATGGGTGGCGATGCCGTGGAGATCCAGGCAACCGTCGCGCCGAGCGCCGCCTCGATGGTGGAGCTCAACGTGCTGCGTTCGCCCGACCGGGAGGAGTTCACGCGCATTGCCTTCTACCGGGACCGGGGTTATCGGGACCGGGTGTTGGGGCGACGCCACGTCGAGAGCGTGGTGACCTTGGACACGTCCTATTCCTCAAGCGCACCGGACGTCCGTTCGAGAGCACCCGAAAGCGCCCGCGTGCGCTTGAGTCCCGATGAGCCGCTCCAACTTCGGGTCTTCGTTGACAAGAGCATCGTCGAAGTGTTCGTGAACGGCAGGCAGTGCGTCGCGTCCCGGGTCTATCCCGACCGCGCGGACAGCAAGGACATCTCGTTGCGTTCGCGGGGGAGGGCGAGCGAGGTCACGCAACTCGATGTCTGGGAGATGGGATCGATCTATTAGGGCCGCACAGGCGCGAGGGCACAGGCGCGAGGGGACGCCCTTGTGGCGTCCCGGTCTAGTGCCGATCGCGTGCGGACACGGGCGATGGCAAGCATCTCTCGACGACCTGCGCGGGATATGTTCTCGCTAGGTTCCTTGAGCGGCGCTGATGTGCACACGCAGGTTGCATTTCGAACAACGCTTGGGATCGCTCTTGGACGG
>JAGWBM010000034.1:0-29374 GCA_021295895.1 Pseudomonadales bacterium | reverse complement strand
ACTCGCGAGACGCGCTAGCCGGAAGTGGCCGAGGTGCCGCCGATATTCTCGGCCAGGAAGTCGAGAATCCGCTCGTAGAGCATCCTGCGGCCTTCGTTGCCGCCGAAGCCGTGGGCCTGTTCGGTCTCGTAGAGCCACTCGGGTTCGTTGCCCGCTTCGCGCAGTGCCGCCCGTAGACGTTGTGCGTGTTGAGGCGGTGCGCGCCGGTCGCTGCCGCCGTGGACCAGCAGGATGCGGGCCTTGATGCGGTCCGCGAGGTAAACCGGCGAGCGGGCACGGAGCTTCTCGTCGTCGTCGCCCACGGCTCGCCGCAGGTAGGCGATCCCGGCGCGGCGTTGTCTTATATCGCCCGACTTCTCGAGCAGCGTGAGATCGTAGATGCCGGCCCCGCCCACGGCGCACCGGTAGAGGTCGGGTTCGATCGCGGCGCCCATGAGCGCGGAGTAGGCGCCGTAGCTGTTGCCGTAGGCACAGATCCTGTCGGCATCGGCAATGCCTTCCTCAATGGCCCAACGCACGGCATCGATAACGTCGTTCTCGATCAGCCTTCCCCATTCGCCGAATCCAGTCCGCTCGTACGAAATGCCGTAACAGCATGAACCGCGGTAGTTGACCTGCAGCACGTGATAGCCGCGACTTGCAAGGAGTTGGACGTCGGCGTTGAACCCCCAGTAGTCGCGAACCTGGTGTGGTCCGCCGTGGATGTAGACGACCATGGGGCCGGGCTTCGGGGTGTCCGGTGCACTTGTCAGATAGCCGTACACCTTCGCTCCGTCTCGTACGCTGAACTCCACCGGCTGCATAGGGCTCAGAGCTTCCTGCGGCAGGCGGGGCCGCCGGGCCATGAGCATGTCGACCTGCCCTGCGGCAGCGTCAACGAGCATGTAGTCGCCCGGGCGTCGGTCGCCGGATACGACCGCCACCAACTTCGAGTGATCGCGCGTGAAACTGGTGAACGTGACCGTGTCGTCGGGGAACATCTTGACCAGGGCGGCGTGCTGCCGAGCCAACGGGTGTCGGCGGCTCACGTACATGATCTTCGGATAGTCGGGATCGAAACGTACGCCCCACAGGTTGCGTTGGCCGAAGTCGTAGTACAGCGAGGTCACGTCGACTTGCGGGTGGCGCAACAGAACCTGGTGGGTATCGGTTTCGACGTCGTATAGACCAAGGCCCCGAGTGGCCGCATCGCGGCTGTCCAGGGTCAGGAACGTGCCGGGTCTCGGTCCGAACCGTGCCGGGATCCAGCCGTGCCCAAGCGAGTCGTGGCGCCCGATCAGCCGCCACTTCTGGCCCTCCCGGTAGTGGACCTCGATGTTGGCGTTTTCGTTCTCGCCGGTACCGATGACCACCTTGCCCTCGGCGTTGGGAACGAAGGACCCGTAGGGCGCCGGGCCGCTCGCGACGCGGCGCATGGACTTCGACTTNNNNCGGTTTGAAGAAGCGGAAATCAGGACGTGTTCGGGGTCGTCGGGCAGGATATCGATCAGGCTGCCGCCACCGACCCGTTCGGTCTGGCCGGTCTCGGCGTCCACGGTCATCAACTCCAGGGTGAGCCCCATGATGTCGAGCGTGAGCGCCTGGCGCGCGGGCGACACCAACAAGAGGTCGTCCGTTGCCCAGTAGATTCGAGCGATCTCGCGCTCGGTCCCCATTGGGAAGTTGACCTTGACCTCGCGTTCGGGAAGCGTGATGACCTGGAACGCGGCTTCGTCGCCTTGTCGGATGCTGGCGGCCAGATACCGGCCCGTGGGGGAAAGCGAGACGGCGGCGACTTCGGACCGGTCGGTGAAGAGCGAGATCGGCGGCGGTTCGGTCTCGGCGGGTACCGTCCCGGCTCCGACGAGGATCGAGGCGGCGACCGCCCGGACGGTCGCCGAGATTGGCTTGCTAGGGTGCGGTGTACTACCGGTCATCGGACGTGAGCACGAGGGTTCCCGTCGTCGATAGTGTACCGCCGGTGCCATTGACCACGCACGTCGTCGCTTGGGTTTGCTTGCCCTCGATGCCGTTGACGCCGTCTTCCGCCGTTCGCGACAGTTGCCGGTAGGCTTCGACCAGCAGTTGCATGCCGTACATGCCGGAGTGGTTGAACGACAGCCCGCCGCCGTTGGTGTTGATCGGCAGGCGGCCGCCCGGTGCCGCGTTGCCGTCCTTCCAGAGCGTATAGCCCTTGCCCCGGGGGGCGAGACCGAGCATTTCGGCGGTAATCCCGGCGGTGATCGTGAACGAGTCGTAGATCATCGCCATCTCCATGTCCTGCGGCCCGAGACCCGCCATCTTGTAGGCGGTGGCCGACGATCGGGATGCGGAAGTCGCCGTGAAGTCCTCCATCTCCAGGATGTTCTGGTGACCCATGGACTCGCCGGCCCCGGTGACCCACACCGGATTGGTGCGCAGGCCGCGCGCGACCTCCGGCCGGGCGACGATGACCGCGCCGCCGTGGTCGGCCACCAGGCAGCAGTGATAGAGCGTCAAGGGCCAGGCGATGACGCGCGCGTCCAGCACGTCCTGGACGGTAATCGGTCCGCCGAAGGGACTCTGCTTCTTGCCGTACATGACTGCCCGCGGGTTTAGCTGTGCCCAGTCTCGGGTCACGACACTGATGTGGGCGAAGTCCTCCTGTGTGGTGCCGTATTGATGGAAGTGGCGGACCATGGCGTGGGCGTATTGGGACGGCGCGCCGAAGGTGCCGTAGGCGGCCGTCATTTCCGCGCCCGGGCTGATCTGACCGCGCCCGCCGCCGCCACCACCGCCGCCGCGGTAGGACCAGCCGGCCTCGCCGTGGCTCACGAGTGCGATATCGATGATGCCGGCGTGTATTGCCGCCAGGGCGTGGTGGACGTGGATCTGGAACGAGCAACCGCCGACCGACGTGGTGTCGAGATAGCGGGGTTTGAGGCCCAAGTGCTCGGCCAACTCCCCGGACCACCCCGCAGAGAAGATGCCCTGGATATCCGAGATGGGGATGCCGGTCTGTACGCTGACGTTCTTGATGGCCTGGATGTGGTGCTGCAGGGACGTCACCTTGTGGCCGGTCAGATCCTCCGGATAGCCGATTACGTCGGACTCTGCCGCCCCGACGATTGCCGCTGCGTTACTTAGATTTGCCGCACCCATGACTACTCCCCCGACTCTTCGCTTTCGGTTGGCGGCGACTGCGGTGCAGTCGCGTGGACGCGCCAGAAGGGAATGAACGTGTCGTCGTTGGCTTGTTCGAACTCGACCTCTACCCGGGTGCCGATCTTGATGTCCTCCGGCTTCGTGGCATCGACGCCGCGCAGGACCGTCATCATGCGATCCCCCTCGTCTAGATCGACGTAGGCCGTGACGTAGGGAACCTCCTCCGCCCAGCCGCCGAACGCGCGGTGCTGCACGGCGAAGGTGTGCAGGCGGCCCCTGCCGCTGCCCTCGATCCACTCCAGGTTCGTCGAGTGGCAGAAAGGGCAGATCAGGCGCGGATACCAGTGAACGCGGTTGCAGTCGCCGCACCGCGGCAGCATGAGCTTGCCGGCCTTGGCGCCTTCCCAGAACGGTTTGGTGTGTTGCCCCTGGGGCGGGATCGGTTTGTTGTAGGCCACGGTATCTCCGCTGGTCTCGTCGTCGGTCAAGCGGCGTAACTTATCACGGTAGGTCGCATCGGGGGTGACGGCGGGTCGCGGTGGGAACACCGATTCGCCAAACCCGAAATGGTTGTCTTGTGCGAGATCAGCCAGGGCAGAGGTAGGAAAACGGCTGTTGTTTGAACCCCCCGCCACCATTAGAATCCGCGCTGTTTAGCCGTCTTGCAGGGATTGCCCGGCGAGAGGCAATGGAAATGACCGGCGACCGAAGGGTCCCACCGGGAAGGAGACGCCTATCAAGAGATCGAGTCCGAAAGCGCAGGCTGGCGAACGCGCCGTCCTGAACGAGGACATCCGTGCGCTTCGTGTGCGCTTGATCGGTTCCGATGGCAACCAGGTTGGAATCGTTCCCCGCGAAGATGCGTTGAGTGAAGCCCGAGGAGAGAGCTTGGACCTGGTGCTGATCGCTCCCAACGCCGATCCGCCGGTCGTGAAGGTAATGGACTACGGCAAACACCTGTTCGAGCAGAAGAAGGCCAAGGCCGCGCAACGCAAACGCCAAAAGCAGATCCACGTCAAGGAGATGAAGTTCCGGCCGGGTACCGAGGAAGGCGACTACCAGGTCAAGTTGCGGAATCTGGTTCGATTCTTGGAGGACGGGGACAAGGCCAAGGTCAGCATGCGCTTCAGAGGCCGCGAGCGGGACCATCCGGAGATCGGCTTGGACGTGTTCAAGCGGATAGAGGACGATCTCGATGAATTGGCGAGTGTGGAAACGGAGCCGAAGTTCGATGGACCCCGCCAGATGACGATGGTTCTGACACCGAAGAAACGGCGCAAATAGCAGCGCCTTCGATCTCAACCGGACGAAAAACCAGGCAGTTCCCTCGGAAACCTCAGGGATCTGTCACACAGGACGATTAGGACGATTCATGCCCAAACTGAAAACCAACCGCGGTGCCGCGAAGCGATTCCGCCGTACCGCCAAGGGCTTCAAGCACAAGCGGACCAACAAGAGCCATATCCTCACCAAGATGACGCCGAAGCGGAAACGCCAGCTTCGGGGTTTCGGGGACGTGTCGGCCGCCGATGTCGCGGCGGTGAAACGCATGGTGCCCAAGAAAGGCCGATAGTCCGGAGTACCCTCCGCCAAGTTCAACACGGAAAGAACCGATACATGCCACGAGCCAGAAACAGCGTCGCGTCCAGGGCGCGACGCAAAAAGGTCTTGAAAGCCGCCAAGGGCTACTACGGTGCGCGCAGCCGATCATTCAAGGTCGCCAAGCAGGCGGTCATCAAGGCAGGCCAGTACGCCTACCGTGATCGCCGCCAGCGCAAGCGTCAATTCCGCGCACTGTGGATCGTGCGCATCAACGCCGAGGCCCGCCGCCATGGCCTGTCCTACAGCCGCTTCGTCGCAGGCCTGAAGCAGGCGTCCATCGACGTGGACCGACGCGTGCTTGCCGATCTGGCCATTCATGAACAAGAGGCGTTTGCCGTCTTGGCGCAAAAGGCGAAGGCGGCCCTTCTATGAAACAAACGCCCAAGGGAGCATCGCGACCGGGGCCTTTGTTTCATGGACAGGTCGGCGTGGCTGGGCTGGGGGCGGAGTCGGCGCGCAGCGACTGCGAAGCGCCGGGCCGGCTTTAGGCCGTCGCGTAAACTCCGGACCGGCGTCCCGTCGCGGCCGGCAACTACAAGACATGAACGTTGAGGGCATCGAGAAGGCCGCGATGGCGGCCGTTGACGTGGCGACGGATGAACAGTCCCTCGACGATGCCCGCGTTCGCTACCTCGGCCGAAAGGGCGAACTAACCGTCCTGCTCCGCTCGCTGGGTGGGATGGATGCCGCCGAACGCCCCGCCGCCGGTGCCCGCATCAACGCTGCCAAGGTTCGCCTCCAACAGGCCATCGAGCGTCGTAAAGAGGCACTGGCCGTCCAGCAACTCGAACGGGAACTCGCCGAAGAGGCGGTTGATGTCACCTTGCCGGGCCGGTCGCGGCCAGGGGGCAGTCTGCATCCCATCACCATGACCTTCCGGCGCATCGAGCGCATCTTCGAAGCCGCAGGCTACGACGTCGTGTCGGGCCCGGAGATCGAGGACGAGTACCACAATTTCGAGGCGCTCAACATACCCGCCGACCATCCGGCGCGGGCCATGCACGACACGCTCTACCTCGACAACGGGATGCTGTTGCGTACGCACACTTCGCCGGTGCAGATCCGCACGATGGAGGCCCACCCGCCGCCGATCCGGGTCATCTGTCCGGGTCGGGTCTACCGAAAGGACAACATGGACGCCAGCCATAGCCCGATGTTCCACCAGGTAGAGGGCCTGGTCGTGGACGAGGGCATTGCCTTCGCGGATCTCAAGGGGGCGGTGGTCGACTTCGTGCATGGCTTTTTCGAACAGGATCTCGACGTTCGTTTCCGACCCTCCTACTTCCCGTTCACCGAACCGTCCGCCGAGGTCGACGTGCAATGCGTTCACTGCCTCGGCGACGGCTGCCGCGCGTGCGGGCAGAGTGGCTGGACGGAGGTCCTGGGTTGCGGGATGGTGCATCCCAACGTTCTCGCCAACGTGGGGATCGACACTGAGCGGTACACGGGGTTTGCGTTCGGTTTCGGCGTCGATCGCTTCGCGACGCTGTTCTACGAGATCGACGACATGCGGTTGTTGTTCGACAACGAACTGCGCTTCCTGGAGCAGTTCGCGTGAAGTACAGCGAGCAATGGCTCAAGGAATGGGTGCCGATCACGATATCTACGCGGGATCTCTGCGATCAACTCACCAATGCCGGTCTGGAGGTGGACGGTACGGAGGGCGTGGCGGGGGAGTTCTCGGAGGTGGTCGTTGCCGAGATCACGACCGTGGAACCGCACCCGAATGCATCCCGGCTATCGGTCTGCCAGGTCGACGATGGCGCGGGAACCGCGACCGTTGTCTGCGGGGCGCCGAACGTGAGCCCCGGCCTCAAGAGCGCGTTCGCCCGAGTGGGCGCCGTCCTGCCGGACGGCACGGCGATTGGACGTTCTGAACTGCGCGGCGTGGTTTCCGAGGGGATGTTGTTGAGCACCGTAGAACTCGGCCTCGACGGCGATGCCGACGGCATCCTGGAACTCGACGCCGAACTCGAACGCGGAACGGACCTTCGTGTAGCGCTCGGCTTGGACGACGTGGTCATCGATATCGACCTGACGCCAAACCGGGGCGATGCGCTGAGTATCCGGGGCTTGGCCCGGGAGGTGGGGGTACTCAACCGGTTGCCCGTCTCCGCGCCCCGAATCGACGCCGTTCGAGCGGAAACGGAGACCGTGTTCGGCGTTGAGATCGTGAACGCCGCTGGCTGTCCCCGATACCTTGGGCGTGTCATCGAGGGTGTCGACATCAGCCGACCCACGCCATGGTGGATGCGTGAACGGCTACGCCGCTCGGGACTACGGCCGATCGACGCGGCCGTGGACGTGACCAACTACGTCCTGCTCGAACTCGGCCAACCGATGCACGCCTTCGACCTCGATCAGCTGTCCGGTGGCATCGTGGTGCGCAACGGTCGCACCGGCGAGTCGATGACTTTGCTGGACGGGCGCGACGTCGACGTGGACGAAACGGTGTTGCTGATTACCGACAGTAGCGGACCCGTCGCCATGGCCGGCGTCATGGGCGGTGATAGAAGTGGTGTTGGAACATCAACTTGCAATGTATTTCTAGAATGTGCCTACTTTTCGCCGCAGACCACCGCTGCGACATCGCGCCGGTTCGACATCAATTCGGATGCCGCGTACCGATACGCGCGGGGGGTCGACTACCAACTGCAGGCAAGGGCGATGGAACGGGCCACGCGTCTGCTCGTTGACATCGCCGGCGGTCGCCCGGGACCGGTCGTGGAAGCGGTCAGCGAGAAGGACTTGCCCACGGCCAACCGGGTGTCGTTGCGCAAATCTCGCCTTGACCTCCTGGTCGGCGAGGAGATCCCGGTCGAGGACGTCGAGCGGATTCTCGATAGTCTCGAGCTAGCGCCTTCGTGCGTCGGTGCCGGCGACGAACGCGTCTGGACGACGACGAGCCCGAGTCATCGTTTCGACATTGCCCGGGAAGAGGACCTGGTGGAGGAGGTTCTGCGGATCCATGGCTACGACGCCATCGGCAGCCGGGTACCCGTCGTGCCGCTGCCGTTGGGGAGGGCGCGGGTGAGCGAATTGCTCGATGCGCGGCTCAAGGATCTACTCGTCGACTTGGGATATGCGGAGGCGATCACCTACAGCTTCATCGATCCGCATGTCGCGGATCTGCTCGATCCCGCCGGTGACCCGGTTGCCGTGGTCAATCCCGTGTCCAGCGAACACGCGGTGATGCGAACCAGCCTGCTTTCCGGGCTTGTGACCGCACTGCGCAACAACCTGTCCCGCCAGGCGACGCGCGTCCGGCTTTTCGAAACCGGACAGTGTTTCCGCAAGGAGGCGGACGACCTTGCCCAGTTGACGCTTTGTGGTGGCATCTTGTTCGGTCCGCGGGAACGGGAAGGCTGGGCGCACGATCGCGATCGGGTCGACTTCTTCGACGTCAAGGGCGATGTCGAACGGTTGTTCGCACTGGGGGGGCTCGGCGTCGGCTACACCAAGGCGACCGATCCCGTTCTACATCCGGGACAGTCCGCGGTCGTCCTCGTCGACGGCGAGCCTGCCGGGCGTTTCGGGCGTCTTCACCCCGAGGTGGAGACCGTGTTGGAACTGCCCAGCGGCGTGTTCGTGTTCGAATTGGAGGAGGACGCCGTGCTGGCGCGCCGCCGGCGGCGACATGGCTCGGTATCGCGTCAACCCTCGGTTCGCCGCGACCTCGCGTTGGTGGTGGACCGCGAGGTCCCGGCCGCGAGTATCGAATCCATCGTCCGGTCACGCCTCGGCGAAATACTGGCCGAGTTCACCTTTTTTGATGTCTATGCAGGTAAAGGCATTGATTCCAATGAGAAAAGTGTCGCAATAGGCTTGACCTTTCAACATGGGTCGCGCACCCTTACCGATACTGAGATCGCCCAACATCTGGATGACACGCTGCTCGATTTGAAGAGTAGACTGGGTGTTCGTCTGCGCTGACCGCGTGACCCGACGAGCGCAGCCAGCCACGGTGTACTGTTGGGACGCGTAACCTTTTGATCCGCACTGGGGGACTCGACGTTGGGTGCAATGACCAAGGCGCAGATGGCGGACCGACTGTTCGAGGATCTGGGGTTCAACAAGCGGGAAGCCAAGGAGATTGTCGAGTCCTTCTTCGAGGAGATCGCCGCCGCGCTCGAGCGCAACGAGCCGGTCAAACTTTCCGGATTCGGCAATTTCGACCTCCGCGACAAGCGCGAACGCCCCGGTCGCAACCCGAGAACCGGCGAGGAAATCCCCGTCTCGGCACGCCGAGTCGTCACCTTCCATCCTGGTCAAAAGCTCCGATCGCGGGTCGAGACGCATGTCGGGTCCGACACCGACTGACCAACTACCCCCAATTCCGCCGAAGCGCTACTTCACGATTGGCGAAGTGAGCGAGTTGTGCGAGGTGAAGACCCATGTGCTGCGTTATTGGGAGCAGGAATTCCACGACCTAAACCCGGTCAAGAGGCGCGGCAACCGACGCTACTACCAAGAGCGTGACATCCTGCTCGTCCGACGTATCCGAGCGTTGCTCCACGATCAGGGCTACACGATTGGCGGCGCGCGGCAGAAGCTAGCGGGCGGGGATGCGAAACAGGATCAAACGCAAGCCCGGCTCGTCGTCCAGCAGACGATCGCCGAATTGGAGGACGTGCTCGCTATTCTGAGGTCGTGAAGTCGCCGGAGTTGTTCCGGAGACCATACGTGACAGTCATGTTGCGTCGCGACGTAGAGGACGCCCTTGTGACGTCCCGGGCTGGACCCCTCAATGCCATGGAAAGACCGACACGGGCGACGGCAAGCGTCGCCCCTACGAGATTTCGTTCAACCGTCAGGATGGGAACCGTACGAGAACGCCAGACGGCATCAACTCGCGATGGCCCGCGCGACCTCGCCCCACCTGTCAAGCATCCTGGAGTCGCGCCGGATCGAATCCCGGGTAAGGTAGGTGACGAGGCGCTTCGCCACCCCTTCATAACGGCGGACCAAGACATCGGCCAAGTCGTCCCAGGCGGCCACGACAGAGAAGTGGTCGAGCATCTCGTCGGTGATCAGTGTCGCTGCGCCGGACGCGTCGCCTGCCCGTAGCCGTGCCCGGATCGCCTCGGTGGTGCCGGGGAACCCGAGATCGTCGAACTGGAAGGCGTAGTTGGGCGTCGACCCGTAGAAGGCAAGTTGGGTCTTGGTGCGTGCAACGAGGGGGGCACGTTCTTCGGGGGTATCCCCCGGAATCGCGAATGTGGGGACGATCAGATCGATGGCACGGGGATCGCGGTTGGCCTTCGCGGCGCCTTTCGCCAAGGCGGGCCGGAGGCGCTTCTCGATGTAGTGCATGGAGTGCATGGGGTGTACGTGCACGCCGTCTGCCACCTCGCCGGCGACTTGGCACATCAGGGGGCCGACGGCGGAGATGTCGACCTTGATGTCAGCGTAGTCGTGGCGTGGCGGGATCCACTCGGGGCGCAACAGGTTCAGTGAATAGAACGGCCCCGAGTGGTCGAGTCGAGCATCGCCGCGGAAGGCGGCGAGGCTTGCCTTGACGGCCTGCACGTAGTCCCGCATGCGCGCTGCGGGCCGGTCGAACTCGGATGCGTAGCGGCGCGTGACATGGGCACGGACCTGGCTGCCGAGGCCGAGGCGAAAGCGCCCGTTGGTGTTGCCCGCCAGTTCCCAGGCGATTTGGGCCGCGATCATGGGGCTGCGGGGAAAGGCCACGGCAATGCCGGTGCTGAATTCGAGCTTCGGTGCGGCGGTGGCCGCCGCGGCGACCATCATCCAGGGCACTTGACTCGTCTCCGTGAACAGCATGCCGGAGAATCCAGCAGCTTCGATGTCGCGGGCAAGCTTGGCACTGTCCTGCCAGGTGAGGTTGCCGGTCATCAGGTCGAAATGCATGGCGGCTCCGTCGAGGAATCTTCCGACCCCATCTTAAGGTCACACCTGACAAGACTCGACGTCCTCGTTTGACTCTCACCTAGCTTCCCGTTCGAGAGGACTCGTTGACTCTCCGTGCGCTTGGGACTGGAGTCGCTGCGGAGCGACGATGTGCAGCGGTTGTGATCCCAGCCGTGGGGTCTTGGCCCGAGATCGTCCCCGACAAACTCCAACCTGTTGTGGCGCGGCACACTAGCGCCCGATAAGCTCGCGCACCGGGGTTGGAGACAAACAGGGTGTCGTATGACGCTGATCACTTGGTCGTGGGTGTTCCTCGTGTTCTATATGGGGGCGATGTTGGCCATCGGCTACCTCGGTGGTCGACGGGTCAAGCACGCGGACGACTTCGCCACCGCAAGGGGATCGTACGGGCCGTTGTGGCTGGCGTTCGCATTCGCGGCGACAACGGCCAGCGGCGCGACCTTCCTCGGGGGTCCCGGGCTCGCCTACGTGTATGGGACGCCCACGATCTGGGGCAACTTCCTGTATCCCATCGGCGTTTACTTCGGGGTGTTGATCTGCATGCGCCTCATCGCCACGTCCGGCAACCGCTTCGGCAATCGTTCCATACCCGAGTATTTGGGCGATCGCTACCAGTCCGATGGGATCCGCGTCATCGTCTCGGTGTTTTCGCTGGTGCTCTTCTTCTACATCGTCGGACAACTCGTATCCGGGCTGGTGATGTTCGAGGTGATGCTGGGTATGGATCCGCTATGGGCACTGATCGTCACCTCGGGCGTCCTTGTGATCTACGTGTTCATGGGCGGTGCCCATGCCGACATCCTCACCGACGGCGTGCAGGGCATCATGATGCTGGTGCTCGCCGTCGTGGTCATCGTGCTGTTCGTGTTCGGGGTCGGTGCCGAAGGGGGCATGCAGGGCCTGCTCGAAAACCTTGAGAACCAGGACGAACATCTCGTTGGGCTCCTGAACACCACGACCCCTCTCTACCACTCCTGGTGGTCCATCGCCTGCATCGTGGTGGCGCACCTGCCGCTCGGTCTACTGCCGCACCTCGGTAACAAGCTCTGGGCATTGAAGGATACTGGCCAGCAGCGTTCGTTCATCAAGCTGGCGTTCACCTTCGGCCTCACGCTGGGGATGCTGGGGCTCGGCGGTCTGCTCGCCCGGGCGATGCTGGGCGACTCTCTGGACAACCAGAACCAGGCTTTGCCGATGCTGTTCATCGAACTGTTCCCCTCCTGGCTCGCCGCGTTGATCGGCGTCGGCATCCTGGCGGCGATCATGTCGACGGCGGATGGTCTCGTCGTGTCCTCGTCCCAGGTCATCGCCAACGATCTATACCGGCGCACCTTGGCCAAGTGGTTCGCGCCGAACGCCACGGAGGAGGAGCGCGACCGCCAGGAACTCGTCATCAGCCGCTGGGCAACCGTCGTCGTGATGGTCATCTGCACAGGGCTGGCCTGGCTCTTGATCGACATGAACGTCGCCTTGATCGTCTGGATCGGGATCGGCGGGATGATGGCGGCGTTCGCCGGCCCGTTGGTCATGGGCGCGCTCTGGAAGGGTGTCACGCGGGCAGGGGCCTACGCGGGGCTGATATCGGGGTTCCTCACCTTCGTGGTCCTGCACGACCAGTGGTTGAGCCCGGATTGGTTCGATGGCGGCATGCTGGATACCGCGATCACCTGGCTGTACGGCGAAGGCCCGAATCCGTTCTCGTGCGCCGCGATCGGGGAGGGCGTCGGCGTGGTGATCACCTTCGTCGTCTCCAAGCTGACCGCGCCGCTGCCCACGGAACACCTCGACGACATGTTCCACCCGGTCGAAGAGACGACGGCGTCGTGAGCGAAGGATTCTACGAGTGCCTGTTCGGCGTTCGCGGCAAGGTCGCCCTGGTCACCGGCGGCACGCGCGGCATCGGCTTGATGATTGCCGAGGGCCTGGTCCGGGCTGGCGCCCGGGTCTACGTGTCGTCGCGAAAACTCGACGCCTGTGCAGAAACCGAAGGGTTCTTGGGCGAACTGGGCGAGTGCATCGCGATTCCGGGGGACCTGCGCGACGTCGCCGGTTGCGAGGCACTGGCGGCGGCTTTCGCGAGGCGCGAGCACAAGCTCCACATCCTCGTCAACAACGCCGGGTTGACCTGGAGTCTCCCGGTGGACGAATTCACGGAGAAAGCCTGGGACCGCGTCGTCGATCTGGATGTCAAGAGCCCGTTCTTCCTCACCCAGAAGCTACTGCCGGCGATTCGCGCGGCGGCGAGCCACGAAGAGCGCGCCTCCATCGTCAACATTTCCTCCGTGAACGCCGTCAAGCCGAGTGCGCTTTCGAACTACTCCTATGTGGCGGCGAAGGCGGGCCTGTGCCAACTCTCGGCGCAGCTAGCACGTGACCTTATGGCGGATCGCATCAACGTCAACGTCATCGCACCGGGGCCGTTCAAGTCGAAGATGACGGCACCGCTTTTCGCCACCGAAGAACAGGACCGGCGCATGATCGAGAGCTTTCCGATGAAGCGCTGGGGACGCATGGAGGACGCGGCGGGATTGACGATCTTCCTGTCCTCCCGGGCCGGTTCCTATCTCACCGGCCAAACCATCCCCTGCGACGGAGGCGCGACCACCATTGGCTGACCAACTCCACGACACGGCCGTCGAACTTTGGTCGCAGATAGCGCCCCGGGCGGTTGGCGATCTGGACATCGATCGCCCGCAGTTGACGATCCACCTGCCGGCATCCGATACCGCGACGGGCACCGGCGTTATCGTGAATCCCGGCGGCGGGTACCGGAAACTGGCGTCGGACCACGAAGGACTGCAAGTCGCGCGCTGGCTGAACCGTCGAGGGATCGCCGCGTTCGTGCTCCGCTACCGCCTAGGGGAGCGGTATCACTCCGACGTGTCGCTGCTGGACGGCCTGCGCGCCGTTCGCCTGGTTCGGCATCGTGCCGCGGATTTCGGAATTGCCGAGAACCGAATCGGCATGCTGGGCTTTTCCGCGGGCGGACATCTGGCCGTCGCCGTCGGAACCCGGTGGGACGCGGGGAACCCCGAGGCCGACGACCCCATCGAGCGCGCGTCCAGCCGTCCCGACTTCCTCGTGCCGGTGTATGCCGTCACGAACGGCATCTTGCGCGGCCGAAAAGCCGACGAGTACACACCAGCGGATGTTCGAGTCAACGAGTCGACGCCGCCCACCTTCCTGGTTCACACCCACGAGGACGGCGTCGTGCCGGCATCGCAGTCGACGCTTTTCTACGATGCGCTGCTCCGGGCCGGCGTGCAGGCGGAACTACATATCTACGGGTTCGGCGAACACGGCACGGGACTTTGCCCCGGCGACCCGGATTTCCGCGAGTGGCCCGCTCTCTTGGTCAACTGGCTACGCCGGTGCGGTTTCCTGACGCAGGGGCACCGACAGCCGGTAACCGGCCGCGTCACGCTCGATGGCGAAGCCATGGGCATGGCGTGGGTGACCTTTTGCCCCGTCGACGACAACGCGCCACTGGCGCGGGCGCGGACCTCGCATCACGAGGGGGGCAAGTTCGCCATTCCTGCGTCGCACGGAATCGTACCCGGTCCGCACCGCGTGGTCGTGTATCACGTGAGTGAGCAGTCCCATGCTTGGAACTCGGGTGTCTACACGCTCGACGATGCCGTCAGCTACGACGCCGGCGTGTTGGAAATTGGCGACGAGCCGTTGTCGATCAACGTGTGTCGGATCCTCCCGTAGGAGACGGGCTTGTCCCGTCCCGCGCGACCTGCGGGCGCGATAGGGTCCGCGCCTACAGGTCCCGTCGGATCACGCCGACGCTCAGGCCCTCGATCACGAAATCCTGGCTCCGAAGATCCACCTCGATGGGATCGTAGGCCTCGTTCTCGGCTTCGAGGACGACCCGGGTCCGTGACTTCCGCCGCAGTCGCTTGACGGTGACGTCGTCGTCGATCCGGGCGACGACGATGGCGCCGTTCGCAGCTTCGGGGGTCTTGTGTACCGCCAGCAGGTCGCCGTCGAGAATGCCGGCATCGATCATGCTGTCGCCCTCGACGCGCAACAGGAAATCAGCAGCGGGACGGAACAGGTTCGGCGGCACGCTGCAGGTTTCTTCGATGTGTTCCTGGGCGAGTATGGGGCTGCCCGCGGCGACCCGGCCCACGACCGGCAGGCCTTCGTCGTCCGGGAGCCGAATGCCCCGCGAGGTGCCCGGGACGATCTCCAGAGCACCCTTCCGGGCTAGCGCCTTCAAGTGCTCTTCCGCCGCGTTGGCGGACCGGAATCCGAGTTCCCGCGCGATGTCGGCGCGCGTCGGTGGATACCCCGTATCGGCAATGTGGGATCTAACGAGATCGAGGACCTCGGCTTGGCGAGCGGTCAGCGTCTTCATGGGCGGCTGTCCATCCATCCAGTAAGGCTGCGATTATATACAGTCTTTCGAGGATGTGAAGGCCCGCAACGAACGTCCGTGGTTGCGAACCGCTTCGGGTAGTGCATCCGCTCCGCTATCATCGCGCCCGTCAGGTTGGGATGGAGTCGCCATGGAGCGCGCCATGGAGTTTTTTGGTGACGGTGCGGATACGTCGATCGCCTGGGTTGTGGTGTTCGCCATCGTCTTCGCCACCTTGGTGCTTCGCTACGTCGCCAAGCTCCTGTTCGATCGCTTGGCGAAGCAGCTCGAGCGAACCAAGAACCTGTACGACGACGCTCTGCTGGACGCTGCCCGCAAGCCCATCGGCTGGGCGATCTGGTCGCTTGGCATCTTGTTCGGGGCGGAGTACGCGTTGCGCGGCGCACAATCCGAACTCGTCGCGTACGTCGACCCGGTACGCGACGTCATCGCCATCATCCTCTTGGCGTGGTTCGCCATTCGCCTGATCCGTTTCGTCGAGGGACACGTCACCGATCCTGAATACCGCACGGACCCGATCGACAAGACCACCGCCGCCGCGATCGGCAAACTGCTCCGGGCTTCCGTGTTGATCACGGCCTTGCTCATGGCGTTGGCGTCTTTGGGTTTCTCCGTCACCGGTGTGCTGGCCTTCGGCGGCCTCGGGGGTTTGGCGGTGGGCTTCGCCGCCCGCGACCTGTTGGCGAATTTCTTCGGGGCGTTGATGATCTTTCTCGACCGGCCGTTCGCAGTCGGCGACTGGATTCGATCGCCGGACAAGGAGATCGAGGGGACGGTGGAGGAGATCGGTTGGCGACAGACCCGCATTCGCACCTTCGATCAACGCCCGCTCTATGTCCCCAATGCCACCTTCGCCACGCTGACCGTGGAGAATCCACAGCGGATGCTCAACCGGCGGATCTACGAGATCATCGGTGTCCGCTACGACGACATCGGCGTACTGAAAGCGGTGATCGACGACATCCGCGACATGCTCGTCGACCACGAGGCGATCGACACCAGTCGCACATTGATGGTCAACCTGTTGAGTTTCGGTCCGTCCACGCTCGACATCATGATCTACACGTTCACCAAGACCATCGTCTGGACGGAGTTCCATACCATCAAGCAGGACGTGCTGTTCCGAATCGCGGAAATCGTCGAAGGGCACGGCGCGGAGATGGCGTTCCCGACGCAGACCGTGCACATCGCCACGGCACCCGAACCCGAGCCCGATGCCGCGACGAGCCAAGCGCAGTGAGCGTTCTTCTGCCCCCGGGGGCTCAATGCGTGTTCGACACCGGGACCGTCGACGTCGCCGTCGATCGCGTGGCGGTGGAACTGGCGCTCAGGTTGTGGGACACCCGGCCGGTGATTGTCTGTCTCATGAACGGCGGACTGCCGTTCACGGCGGACCTCATAAGACGGTTTCACTTCGACCTCGAACTCGACTACATGCACCTGTCGCGCTACGAACACACCACGGGTGGGAAGATTCGATTCACCCGGCGCCTCGAACGGTCGCTTGAAGGGCGCACCGTGCTACTCGTCGACGATGTGCTCGACGAAGGCGAGACGCTGGCCGCCGCGCAGCGCGAGGTGCTTGCGGGGAAGCCCGCGGCGCTCTTGAGCGCAGTCCTGGTGCGCAAGGACACCAAGGCGGTGGCCGAGGTCGACTTCGCGGCGCTGGAGGGCCCCAACGAGTTCCTCGTGGGACGCGGTATGGACTGCGACGGTTCGTTTCGGCAGTTGACGGGGATCTATGCGCTGCCAACGGGCTGGCTACCGGCGACTTGGCGGGACTCGGCACCGTGATAGTCGGCGTCATCGGCGGTACGGGATTGGCGGGGCTCGGCGAAGATCCTGCGCCCGCGATTGACTCGCCGGGTACGCCGTTCGGGCCGGCATCCGCCATACCGCGGCGATTCGAGAGCCTACCCAATGCGATCTTCCTGAATCGTCACGGTGACGGTCACACGGTGTTGCCGCACGAGATCAACTACCGGGCCAATGTCTGGCTGCTCGACAACCTGGGCGTCGACGCCATCGTCGCCGTGTTCGCGGTGGGCGGTATTTCGCGCACCCTCGCCGACGGCGACTTCGTCGTACCGGGGCAAATCATCGACTACACCTGGGGCCGCGAGCACACCTTCGCCGGAACGGACAATTTCCTCCACGTGGATTTTTCCGACCCCTTCGACGCGGGGCTGCGGGAGACGTTGGCGCGGTCGGCCGGTCGGACCGGGATCGGGTTTTCCGACGGCGTCTACGGATGCACCCAGGGGCCGCGTTTCGAGACCGGCGCCGAGATCGATCGCATGGACCGCGATGGTTGCACCGTCGTCGGCATGACGGCAATGCCGGAAGCCGCGCTTGCCCGCGAACTCGGGTTGCCCTACGCAGGCGTCTGCCTGGTCGTGAACCCGGCGGCCGGACGGGGACTCGTTACCCTGGAGGTGGCTGACATGCGCAAGGTGGTGGACGATGCCCAGCCGCGAATGCGACGCCTACTCGTCGATTTCCTCCAACTCGTCGAGGAGTAGACCCAGGTCCTCGGGCACGACCAAGGGATCGACCCGGGCCAGGATTCCGATCGCCGGGTGGTCGAGGTAGTGGGTCTCCTCGCTGCGCATGCGCCGTTGCTCGGACAAGAGCGCGACGCGGTCGTCGGGAAGGCGATACTCGAGCAACACCCGCAAGTGGATCAGCCAACCCTCCAACGGGAAGCGGCGGTTTTCGTCCATGGTGCCCACCTGGACGAGCAGGGGTTGCGGCTCTTCGCGTGGCGGCACGGGCTGATGCCAGTTTCCTGCGGCAACGATCTCGTAATGTCTGGCGAGGATCGAGCGCTCTGTCGCGAGCATAGGCGTGGTCCGCTGCCAAACGTAGCTCGTGCGTAGCAGTTCGGCTTCGTAGTCCGCGAACGCCACGGTCAGGGCGTCCAGGACGGCTTGACGAGGGTCCTTTTCGGCGGTTTGGTCTTCCGGGGCGGCGGGCTCGTCCGGCCATGCCGGCCCGGTCGAGCCGGGCACGATCTGGTGCATACCTTGCTCGATGCCGGCGAGTTCCAAGTCCCACGGATCCGGTAGGCAGGGGTCCGGCGGGGCCGGTTGCGGCGTCTCGAACGGGTGAGTCCAGCGCAGGACGGGCGGGTCCCAATGCTCGGTGGCGCAGGGCCCGGCGAACCATGCCGGGGGTAACAGGTTGGCGACGATGACGGGCAGGTTCGTATCCACGGGTGGCGGTGGTCCGAAGGCGATTTCGCCATCCACGGTGGTGGGGTCTTCGGCCAGGGTGAATGCCTCGTTCGGGTATCGCACGTTCTCGAGGAGACGGTGTCGAGCGGCGACACCGTCGGTACCGAAACCCTCGCGCGCGGCCACGACGGGACTTTGTTCGAAGATGACGAGATCGATGCGGTACCAGCGATGGCTTAGGTAATCCTCGGCTTCGGCCGCGCCGCCATGTCGCGTTCCCAGCGTCGCCACGGCGACGAGCAGCAGGAACAGCTGCCGATTCACGCCGGCGTGTGCACGTCGACGGGGGCGGAACGTCGCCAAACGCCATAGGGGCGACCCCAACGCGCCCGCTAGGGCTCGCGGTCCGGGGCGACCCTTGTGGTCGCCCCTCATGATGCACCGCAGGCTGCGGACCCGCGGTCGCGGGCGGGGACAAGCCCCGCCCCTACGGCCTCGTCCATACCCAACCATGTTCCCCGCACGTCCCCGTCCTGCCCCCGGATGGCAACTTCCATGAAGCAAACGCGTCGTTTGTTGCCTGGCGGTTGGCGACCGCGAAGCGGTCGCGTCTTGCATGGCACAAACGCATCGTTTGTTGCTTGGCGGTCAGCGCGCCCCAACCTGTGCGTTGGAGAACTGGCGCGACGCGACTCGCTGGTCAACGGCTCGCCAGTTCGAGGGGTTCCCGGTGATCCGACAGCTTGGCATCGGCGCCGAGTTCCTGCACGAGTGCTTCGACGAACTGAAAACGGGTGTCGGGATGGGGCATTCCGCGCCGCACGATCAGGCGGTTGCCGGCGCGTCCGTTGCCGTCGCGATAACGGAACGTGTCCGGCTCACGCTGCACCAGTTTGACGATCGTGAACGGATCGACGGTGGTTTCGGCGGCGAACTCGATACGGCCGCCGGCAGGACCAACATCGACTCGGTCGATGCCCAGCCCCGAGGCGACGAGTTTGATCGCCGTGGTGCGGAACAGGCTTCGCACGGCGTCTGGGAGCATCCCGAAGCGGTCGATCATCTCGATCTTGAGTTCGTCGAGTTCCGCCTGGTCCCGGGCGTTGGCGATGCGCTTGTACATGATGAGCCGGGCATGCACGTCGGGCAGGTAGTCGTCGGGGATCAACGCCGGCACATGGAGGTTGACTTCGTGGCTCGTGGGCAGCGGGGCGTCGAGATTCGGCGTCTTGCCGGCCTTGATGGCGGCGACCGCCCGTTCGAGCATCTCCATGTAGAGCGAGAAGCCGATGTTGGCGATTTGCCCGGACTGCTCATCGCCGAGCAGTTCGCCGGCGCCGCGGATTTCCAGGTCGTGGGTCGCAAGCGTGAAGCCGATGCCCAACTCGCCCGCCGCCTGGACGGCGTCTAGGCGCTTCACCGCATCCGCTGTCATCGCTTTGGGATGCGGCGTCATGAGATAGGCATACGCTTGGCGGTGCGAACGGCCGACCCTGCCGCGCAACTGGTGTAGTTGCGCGAGGCCGAACTTGTCAGCGCGTTCGATGACCATGGTGTTGGCATTCGGGATGTCGATGCCGTTCTCGATGATGGTGGTGCACACCAGCACGTTGATGCGGCGGTGGTAGAAGTCCGTCATGACGTCGCCGAGCTTGCGTTTCGGCATCTGTCCGTGGCCGATGCCGATTCGCGCCTGCGGCGCCAGTTCGGCGACTTCGTCGGCGGCGCGTTCGATGGTGCGAACCTCGTTGTGCACGTAGAAGACCTGGCCGCCGCGGGCGAGTTCTCGGGCGATGGCTTCGGCGATCACCGTGCGGCGCTTCTGCATGACGAAGGTCTTGATGGACAGTCGTCGGGCGGGCGGCGTGGCGATGATGGACAGATCGCGGATTCCGGAGAGCGATAGGTTCAGGGTGCGGGGAATCGGCGTCGCCGTCAGAGCCAGGACATCCACTTCGGCGCGCAGGTTCTTGAGTTGCTCTTTCTGGCGTACACCGAAGCGGTGTTCCTCGTCGATGACGACGAGACCGAGGTTCTTGAACTTGAACGCCTTGCCGAGCAAACGGTGGGTGCCGATGGCGATGTCCACGTGGCCTTTCCCGAGGCGTTCGGCAACGTCGTTTACCTCGCCGTCGGTACGAAGACGCGACACGACTTCGATGCTGACCGGCCAGTCCGCAAAGCGGTCGCCGAAGGTCTCGAAGTGCTGTTGGGCAAGGAGGGTCGTGGGTGCCAGCACGGCGACCTGCCGACCGCTGGCGACCGCGAGATAGGCTGCCCGCATCGCCACTTCGGTCTTGCCGAATCCGACATCGCCGCAGATCAGGCGGTCGGTCGCCTTGGTGCCGGTCAGGTCGTCGATGACCGTGTCGATGGCCGAGTCCTGGTCGGGGGTCGCCTCGAACGGGAACTGTTCGACGAAGCGGCGGTACTCGTCGTCCGGTTTGCCGAACGCGAAACTCATGGACGCTTCACGCCGGGCGTAGATGTCAAGCAACTCCGCCGCGGCATCGCGGGCTCTCTCGGCGGCGCGCCGCTTGGCCTTCGTCCACTGATCCGAACCCAACCGGTGCAGGGGTGCGGTTTCCTCGTCGGCGCCCGCATACCTCGATACGAGATGCAGCGCGGTCACCGGCACGTACAGCTTCGCCTCTTCCGCGTACTCGAGGGTGAGGAACTCCATCGGATGGCCGTCGATGGTGAGCGTCTCCAGGCCCCGGTAGCGGCCGACGCCGTGATCGATGTGCACCACCGGCGAGCCGATGTTGAGTTCGATCAGGTTCTTGATGACGAGGTCGGGGTCGATGCCGCGCCGACGGGTGCGTTCGGCGACCGCCTTGTCGCTGCGGTGACCGAAGATCTCGGTTTCGGTGACGATGGCGACATCGGGAAGCCATAGGCCGCGTTCGATGGGTGCAATCGCGATGGCGAGTTCGGCATCGCCCTCGGTGAAGTCCGCGAAATCGTGGGAGTCGGACGCCGCGATCCTCGCCCGGCCGAGGAACTCCTCCAAGTGGACTTTGCGTCCTGCGGTTTCCGCAGTCAGCAGGATCCGCGAGGCGGTATTGGCCACGAAGCCTCGCAGCCGGGCTGCGGGATCCTGGGCACGGTGATTCGCGGCCAGTTCCGGTAGGGGTTTGCCGGCGAAATCGACCCGGTTCCGGCGTCGAGCCGTACTCGGATCGATCTGCGCGCGACCGTGTCGCTTGACCTCGGCATCCAGATCCTTGGTGCCCATGTATAGCGCGCCGGGGGCGAGAATCGGACGCTCGACGTCGTACCGCAGCGATTCGTAGCGGGTGCCGACGTCGGCGAGATGGCGCTTTGCGGCGGCTGCGACATCCGGCTCGAGCACGAACACCGAATCCGTTGGCAGGTAGTCGAAGATGGTGGCCGTTGCCTCGAAGAACAGCGGCAGGTAGTACTCGATGCCTTGGGGTGCCAAGCCGTTGCTGACATCCTGGTAGATGTGGCAGCGCCGGACGTCGGCGTCGAAGGTGCGGTGCCAGGCGGCGCGGAAGCGGGCGATGCCGGCTGCGTCGATGGGCATTTCGCGTGCCGGCAGCACGCACACGCTGTCGGTTTCCGAGACCGTGCGCTGCGAGTCGGCGTCGAACAGCCTCAGGCTGTCGACTTCGTCGTCGAAGAGGTCGATGCGAACCGGGTTGGCGCCGCCGCCCATCGGGAAAACGTCCACCAGCGATCCGCGCACCGCGAACTCCCCGCGTTCCGTGACGGTGTCAACCGCCCGATAGCCAGCGCTCGTCAGCCGCGCCCGCTCGGTCTCGATGTCGAAGGTCTGGCCGACAGCGACGACGAGCGACTGGCTCTGGATGAAGCTCGGCGGCGCGAGCCGCTGCAACAGCGTAGTCACGGGGACGACCAAAACGCCGCGCTTTGTTTCGGGTAACTCGTAAAGCGTTTCCAGACGCTCGGAGACAATGTCCTGGTGAGCCGAGAAGTGGTCGTAGGGGAGGGTTTCCCAATCCGGGAAGGTGAGCACCGGGACGTCGCCCGATGCATAGAAGCGGATCTCGCTCACCACATGGAACGCCGCCTCGGTGTCCGTCGCGACGTAGACGACTAGGTGGTCCGTGTTGGCGGCCAGACGAGCGGTCACCAGGGCCCCGCCACTGCCGTGAAGTCCTTGCCAGTTGTGAATGAGGTGGGGCGCCGGGGTTTCGGGCGCCGGCGAAGATCGCATACGGCTATGAACGGACGCACCCGGTGCCGTGACGTAGAATCCGCTCACCCTCGGTTGCCCGAAGACCGGTGTCTAGGTTGAGTCTCGACCACACGCTTGCCGTCGCGATCGCCCAGATGCGCTCCGCCCGACGGTCGATCCGAACCTGGGTGTTCGGCGTGCTAGCGGGGGGAACCACGCTCGCGGTCAGCGTCTTCTATGCATACGCCCACGGCATGCTGTCTAGCGCCAACGCCGGTCGGTTCGGGCCAAGGTTCCTGATCGCGGAGTTGGGCGTTTACCTGCTTTGGCTGCTTCTTGTCGGTGTGGTGTTCATGGCATTTGATCTCCGCAGCGGCGACAAGCGTGCGCGCATCGCCGAAGCCCTCGACGCGCGGCCCGTGTCCAACTTCGCGGTACTCGCCGGCCGGGCGCTCGGGGTGCTCGCCGCGGTATCGTTCCCTGTGCTCGGCACCGTCGTCGTGCTCCAGGTCTTGGGCATCACGGCCCGTGCCGTGGACTTCTGGATGGGCGATCCCATCGAGCCGGTCTCGCTGGCGTCGTTCGTCCTGCTCGACGTTCTCGTGGCGATCTTCGTCTGGTCGGCGACGGTGTTGCTGCTGTCATCCCTGCTTCGCAACCGGCTCGCGGTACTGGTCGCGGCGGCGCTGCTCTTGGCGTTGCAGTTCTGGGCGATGACGACGGTCCCCGCGTACCTGCTTCCTGCCGTCTCGGTGGTTTCCAATGCCGGCGCCTGGGCATCGGACATCACCGTGCAGTTCGCGGACTTCGACCGTGTTCTGCAACGGGGCGCATGCTTGGTTCTCGGCGTTGGCATCTGCATCCTGGCGGCGGCGATGCATCCACGGGCGGAGGGTGTTTCCCGCGTCCGCAGGGTGGTTCTCGGCACGGTCGTCGCGCTGGTCGCCGTCGCGGGCCTCGGCACGGTTGCTTTGCGGGGCGTTGGAACGATCGAAAAGCGAACGGGGTGGCTCGCGGTCCATCGGGCGGCGGCAACAACGGAGACGACCACCCGACCGGACATCGAGCGGATCACCGGTACCGCAAGGATCGATCCGGGCGTTCAGCTCGACCTCGACATCGAGGTGCACTTGCGGGTGCACGATGCCCAGACTCCGACCTGGGTGTTCAGCCTCAATCCCGGTTTGCGGGTAACGGCCCTGAGGCACGGCGAGGAGGCGATTCCCTTCGTGCACGAGTCGGGTTCGCTGACGATGGAGGCCGGTCGTTTGACAAACGCCGGCGCTTTCGTCGTGTCCCTGCGGGCGCGCGGCGTCCCCGACCCGGACTTCGGCTATCTGGACAGCGCGGTGGACTGGCGGCGCCGACCGGGCACGAACCTGCTGAAGTACCTGGGAACCGAGGCATCCGTTTTCCACCGCAACTACGTGGCGCTGACGCCGGCCGTGCACTGGCTGCCGTCGTCCGGCAGCAACGTCGACCGGGAGGATCCGTCGAGGCGGACACCGGATTTCTTTCACCTCGACCTCGTGGTCGAAGTTCCCTCCGGATGGTCGGTTGCCGGGCCGGGCCGGCAACCGCAGGTGGAGGGTGCGGCCACGAACCACCGGCTCCGGACCGACTCGCCCATCCAGGAAGTGGCGCTTTTCGCGTCCGACTTCGAGAGGAGAGCGGTGAACGTGCAGGGCATCGAACTGGAATTGCTCGTGACCCCCAAGCACATGCCGAATCTCGATCGCTTCGCCGAAGTCGGCGACGAGATCACGAAGCAACTGGCCGACATCTTTGCGAAGCTTGAAGGGGCGGGTCTCGCGTACCCCGAACGCGTCCTGAGCTTGGTCGAGGTGCCGTCGTCGCTGCGAACCTACCGGGGCGGCTGGCGAATGGACGCCGTGCGCACGCCGGGGATCCTGTTGCTGCGCGAGGAGGGCCTGCCCACGATCCGAGCTGGCTTCTTTAGCTGGTCGGTTCCCGACGATCTCCGGCAGGGCTTTATCGTGTCCAATCTGGAAATCTACTTCTTCAACGCCTGGAACGGCGGCAATGCGTATCAAGGCTTGGCTGGAAACCTGATCGCGTCGACAAGTCCGGTGGGCGCGGGGGCGGTCGCACTCGATGCCGTCACCCGCGATCTGGCGTACCGGGTGCTGCATCCGTGGGTGCCGCAAGACTCCGTTTGGTTCACGGCACATTCGTACGACGCGCAAGCGCCTTTCGGGGCTTCGGTTTGGGACATGATCGTCAGTCGTGCCTCCGGCAATTTCGGCGGCATGTTGGAGAGAACGACTTGGTGGCGCGGCGACATGTGGGAGGACGCCGCGCGAACATCACTGGCTGGTGTCGAGGGTGGCCATGCACCGGATCGGGCGTTCAGCCTGCTGTCGCTGAAGGGCAACGCTTTGGAGAGAGTCGTCCTTGGTATCGCGGGTGTCCGAAAGACCGGAACGCTGCTCGGCGAATTGCGTCGTCGCTACGAAGGTCGATCGTTCACGGCGGAGGATTTTCGAGCCATCGCCGAGGCGACGACAACCGGCTTGGCCGAAGTCGTCGACGAGGCCTTGCACCAGACCGGCCTACCGGGTTTCTTGGCATCGCCCGCCGAGGTCCTCCGCCTTTCGGACGACAAGGCCGGACAGCCGCGCTACCACGTCACCGTACATGTCCACAACGGCGAACCGTACGCCGGATGGCTGCGGCTCGCGCGCTACGACATGGTAGGGGTCGAGGGCGAGCCGATTCGCGTACCCGGAAACTCGGCGGTCGAGATCGGCAGAATATTCGACGCGCCTTTGAATCAAGTCTGGCTGCACCCCTATCTGTCGTTGAACCGTCGCGAGATCCGACTCGATTTGGTGGACGACGGACGGCAGGCCTCGCGGGACGCGGAGGGCTTCGTCGGGACGAGACCGAGCAACTGGGTTCCGTCGCCGGTCGAAGGAATCGTCGTCGACGATCTCGATCCTGGCTTCACCTGGCGGAGTGTCCCCGCGCGTCGGGGTCGCTGGAGCTTTGTGGACCGCTACCGTAGCTGGCCGGACACCCTCGACCACGGGCTCCCAATTCGGGCACACGCGGCAGGCGCTTGGGTTCGTAGGAGCGTCCCGTCCGCTTGGGGCAAGTACCACCGCACCGTTGCCATGGCGGACTCGGGCGGCAGGGACTATCGGGTGTTCTTCACGGCGGAACTGGCCGCCGGTCGATGGCGCTTGGACTACCACCTGCCGGAACGGCGCATCCCAAAGAGGTCGGCAGGCGATGTGGAGCGAGCGATGTATCCGCGATTGGGGCTCTTGGAGATGAGGCTGATCGCAGCGGATGGGGCTGGCGTTGTAGCGGTGCCCCGAACGTTTGGCGGGAGTGAAGCGTTGACTTTCGACGCCGCGCTCGGGGAAACCGGCTGGAACAAGCTCGGCGAGTTCGACCTGCCGGGCGGCGAGGTTCGCCTGGAGGTCTCCAACCGCACCACCGGAAGGGTGGTGATCGCCGATGCCATTCGTTGGCTCCGGCTGGAGTAACGCAAAATAGCGAGTTCTAGTTTTGACATCGCTGTCAGCATCCGTTGTAAGGGGGTATTGACAACGTTGTCATCGCGATTTGGACCGCGTGGTGGCGACTAACTCACGTAGGGCCAGTAGTGGGGAACCGCATGCCAAACAAAGTCGTCAAGAAGACGCCCATCGCGGCGGCGGTTTCGTTTGCCATCGCCAGTAGCGGCGTGTTCACCAACAACTTCGCGAAGATGAACATCGAGCAAACCCACGTCGTTGGCGTATTCGACTTCGACACCAGCTTTGTCGAGAACATCGACTTCGGCATCCAACTGACCGAAGTGAACAACCGTTCGGCGGGCTCGGTGGTTCAGCGCGATGCGTGGGGCGGCGTGACGCAACCCGGCGCGATCGCGGATCTGTTGACCCCGGCCTCCGCGTTTGACGCGTTCGACCAGATACCCGGTGGCGACGACTCTCGACGCCAGGTCGACTTCTCCACGTTCGACATGAGGGAGGTGATCGCACGAACCGAAGCCCTGATGGCGTCCGGCGAGGCGACCACGTTCTTACTGCCCGACATGGGTGATTGCGGAACCGGCCTTTGCACGTCGAGCCGTTTCACCTCCGACCGGCGAACGACCGAGGAGTCGTTGGCGGCGCACATCCAGGTGAACATGTCCGCCGAGTGGGGGCTGACCACCGTCGAGGTGCGCGCGGGCTTACGCTACGAGCAGACCGACATCTCGTCCCAGGCGCTCTCCCCCGCCTTCACGAGGATCGACTGGGTGGCGGGCAACGAACTATCGGCTGTTCAGGGAGCACCGGATTTCACCTCGCTCGAAGGTAGTTACGATCTCCTGTTGCCGAGTTTCGACCTCAAGATCGACTTGACGGACAACCTGGTCGGTCGGGTCTCGTACGGCTCGACCCTGACGAGACCCAACTACGGCGATATCCAAGGTGGCCAGACCATCAATTCGCGCTGCGTATCGACGGCGGCACGGGCAACTGCGGGAATCCCAACCTCCTGCCATTCGAGTCGAAGAACAGCGACGTTTCGTTCGAGTACTACTACGGTGGCGACAGCTATGTCGCCGTGGGGTACTTCCACAAGGACGTCGACAACTTCATCGGCACGTCATCTGTGATCGAGGAGACATTCGGTCTACCGCACCCGGCCCTCGGGCTGTTGGGCGACGAAGCCCGGGCAGCAACCGGCAGTAGCGACGGCGGAGCGCTGTATTCCTGGATTCTCGAGAACCGCGCGGATGCCCCCGGCGTCGATGCGGCGAACGGTGTGATCACCGGTGTCGAAGGACGCGACCCGGCTGCGCCGTTCAATCTCACGATCCCGATCAACATCGAACAAGCCACGATGAAGGGCTGGGAGGTGGTCTCCCAGCACAACTTCGGCGACAGCGGGTTCGGCGTCATTGCCAATGCCACGATCGTCGATGCGGACGTGGGGTACGACAACTTCAGTCTGGCCCAGCAGTTCGTGCTGACGGGGCTTAGCTTCGACCTTCCGGACAATCTGGCCTGCGTGGTAGCGGGGATAAGACGGTTCACGCTTCTACCGCCGGATCAGATCGGCAACCTCTACGTCGGACCCCTCGATCCAACGCCGTCGGGTCAGGCGATCAGCCTGGTTGACTTCAATGATCCGGATTTGCCGCGCCATCCACGGTTTGCCGAGGCACTGAAACAGGCTCGATCGGCGGTGCTGCATCCGGGCGATGCCATACGCATACCGAGCATGTGGTGGCATCACATCGAGTCGCTCGCGTGCTTCAATCTGCTCATCAACTATTGGTGGTGCACGACGCCCGCGGCCATGGGGTCGCCGACCGACGCCCTCATGCACGCTATCCTGTCGCTGCGAGATCTGCCCCAGAGACAGCGGGAAGCTTGGCGCGGTCTATTCAATCACTACGTATTCGATGCCGATGAAGAGGTCTATGCGCACATACCCGAACGCGGCAGGGGATGTTTGTCGACACTTGACGAATCGGGGGCGAAGCGGCTGCGTGCGCTGCTGCTCAACAGGTTGAACCGGTAGTACGGCACGAGTTAACGGAGGCGGTTTTGCAGCACAGGAAGATCCACAAGGTCGTGATCGCCGGCGGGGGTACCGCGGGATGGATGGCGGCAGCGTCGTTGGCGAAGCTACTCGGCAAAACCCTCGATATCACCCTGGTCGAATCGGACGAGATCGGTACCGTCGGCGTGGGCGAGGCCACGATTCCCACGCTGCTCACCTTGCATGAGCTGCTGAAGATCAAGGAACAGGATTTCGTCAAGGCGGTGCAGGGCACCTTCAAACTCGGCATCTCCTTCGAGAATTGGCGGGATGTGGGCGAGGACTACATCCATTCGTTCGGCTGGACGGGCAAGGACAGTTGGGCGGCGGGTTTCCAGCATTTCTGGCTCAAGGGCCAGAGGATGGGCATAAGCAGGGAGTTCGGCGAGTACTGCAAGGTGTGGGTAGCCGCCAAGCAGAGTCGGTTCGCCGTTTTGCCCAGCCACGCCCTGAACTACGCCTACCATTTCGATGCCTCCCTGTACGCCAAATTCCTGCGCGGCATTGCCGAGGAGCATGGTGCCCTGCGGCAGGAGGGCCGAATCGAGGTCGTCGAACAGGATCCGGGCAGCGGCTACATAACGGGCATCCGCCTGCAGTCGGGCCAGCTAGTCGAGGGCGACCTGTTCGTCGACTGTACGGGCTTTAGGGGGTTTCTGATCGAACAGACCCTCAAAGCCGGCTATGAAGACTGGCGCCATTGGTTGCCATGCGATGGCGCGGTGGCCGTTCAGACCGAAGCCTTGGCGCCGCCGTTGCCCTACACCCGTTCCATTGCCAGAGAGGCGGGCTGGCAGTGGCGCATTCCCCTGCAGCATCGCGTCGGCAACGGCGTGGTCTTCAGTTCCGAATACTGGTCCGATGACGAGGCCGTCGCGCGCTTGCTCGGCAACGTCGAGGGCAGGGCACTGACGGAGCCCCGGGTCATCAAGTTCCATACCGGCCAACGTCGCCGGCACTGGCACAGGAACTGCGTAGCCATGGGCTTGGCATCCGGGTTCATCGAGCCATTGGAGTCGACGAGCATCCACCTGATCCAACGCAGCATCATCCGCTTGATGCAGATGTTTCCCTACGATGGCATACGGCAGCCCGACGTCGACGAGTTCAACAATCAGATGAAGTTCGAGATCGACAACGTGCGGGACTTCATCGTCTTGCACTACCACGTGACCAATCGCCGGGACACGCCGTTCTGGCGCCACTGCGCCGCCATGGACATACCCGACTCGCTTCGACACCGCATCGAGCTGTTCAGGCAGGCGGGTCGTGTATTCAAGGTGCCGACCGAGCTGTTTGGTGAGAACTCGTGGATCCAGGTGATGCTTGGCCAAGGGCTCGTTCCGGAGCAGTACCACCCGATCGTCAACATGATGAGCGAGGACGAACTGACCAAGTTCCTTTCCGGCATCCACGGTACGGTCGCCAACATGGTCGATCAACTTCCCGACCACC
>JAGWBM010000033.1:12615-29858 GCA_021295895.1 Pseudomonadales bacterium | reverse complement strand
CCGAGGACAAGACCGTGGTGTTCATCTCGCACCGCTTCTCGACCGTGCGCATGGCGGATCTGATCGTGGTGATCGAGAAGGGCCGTGCCATCGAGGTGGGCAGCCACGAGGAACTGATGGCCCGGGACGGCAAGTACGCGGCGATGTTCCTGACGCAGGCGGCCCGGTACCGATAGTTGGGTCATGAGGCAGCGACAGCGGTAATGGCGAGGGAACTGCCGAAAGCGATCATTCTCAGAGGTCCCGCACCACGCGGAAACCGATGACGACGTCGCGCGAGCCCTCTTTGAGCCGCCGTCGGATCCAATTGGGCGGCGGCGGCCCCACGTCGCGGCTTGCGGCGCGCATGTCGCGTGGCTTGACACCCGTCTTGAAGCCCTCTGCACCGCTTGCCCAATGGCCGCCGCGCAGGACGCGTAGCTTGCAGTCGCCGGATCGCCAGGCGCTGCCGTCCGCGGGTGCACCCGCGTAGCTCGCATTCCAGCAGTCCTCGCACCACTCGGCCACGTTGCCGAGCATGTCGTGTAGGCCGAACGGATTGGCCGGATAGCTTCCCACCGCCACCGGTCGGCCGGCGAAATACCGACCGTAGTTGGCCTCTTCCTGGGTCACGGTATCGCCGGCGTAGTACGGCGTCGTCGTGCCGCCCCGGGCGGCATACTCCCACTCGGCCTCGCTCGGCAAACGGTACCGGTTGCCGGTCTCTTGTGCGAGCCAAGCCAGGTAGGCGGGCACGTCTTCCCAACCGACGCGCGTCACCGGATTCCGCGGATGGCCAAAGTTGCGCCCGAAGAACCGCCGCTTCGGCCGATAGCCGCTGCAACTCCCACTCGGCGAACGTCACCTCGTAGACGCCCATCGCGAACGAGTAGCCGATCGTCACCGGGTGCGCCGGTCCTTCGTTCTCTCGCCGGCCCGCCTCGGTATCCGGTGAACCCATCGTGAAAGTACCCGGCGGCAGGACGACCATTTCGGGACATGCGGCACAGTCCCGAAAGCGCGTGCCGGGCGTGTGGCCCGTCCTCGAGTGAGCGTCCTCGCCGTTCTCTGCCATCGCCTCGGCCTCCTTCGTCATCTGGGGAGGGTTGCGACTCCCGGTTTGATCCGCCCCTGCCAAGGGTCCGTCCGTCAGAACGCCGGTGTGCGAACGAGGCACGTCCGTCGCTTCCTGGGCATCGACGTGCAACCCGGTGGGCGCCCGCTCTTCCGGTGCGGCCGATGCCGCAGAACAGCAGGCGAGCGCGGCCAAGAGTGGCAGGCGACGCGTCACCGATGATCGGGCGGCCCAGGAAGCCGCGAAACGCGTGTGCATGGGGACTACCGGGTGTCTGGCGAGTGTCGAGACTCGCCGCGTCGCCAGGCATCTGCAATCGGCATCGCCCGTGTGCCGCCATGCGGATCCGGGTGGCGTTCTCTATCGGTACTCCAAGACAGAGGGTCGTGGCGTTGGCGCTTGACTAGCCGGGATCGCCCGTGGCGGGAGGAGGGCCCTCAAGCCTCCGTGAGGCGAAACACGACGCCTTCGCGGTGGACTGGTCGTGCGTGACTTGGTTTGCGGCAGCCGTGATGGTGCGTTAGCGCACGGGGCCGCCAAATGTGCCTTAGAGCAGCTTCGCCGTGTCGTCGTGCCCGCGCCGCCGTGCCCAGGCGTGGGGGCTCGCCCAGGGCGGCGAGTCGGGCAACGTCGGGTCGAAGCCGTTCGCGAGCGCAAAGCGAACGAACTCGGTCTGACCACGCCGTGCCGCCCAACCCAGCGGCGTAGTGCGGTACTCCTCGTCGATGGCGTTGGGGTCGGCACCGTATTCGAGGAACAGCCGGGCCTTGTCGATTTCGCCCTTCTCGGCGATGAAGTGCAGCGGTCGGACCTGCTGCCAGTTGGGCAGGTTGGGATCCATGTCGTGATCGAGCAGCAACCGGGCGAGGTCCAGGGATCGCCACAGGTATGTCTGGCAGCCGGTTACGGAGGCGGGCAGGCGCAGTCCCCGGGCCAACAGCAGCCGGACCAGGGACTCGTGGCCAGCGGACACGGCGAGGGTGAAACCGTCGGTGACGCGATGGTCGTCGAAGAGTTCCGGCTTGGCGTCCAGCAGGGCCGCCACGGTGTCGATGTTGCCGTCGTGGAAGTGCATGGCCAACGGTACGCGCCCGCCGTGTTGGTAGAGCAGGACGCGCATCTCGGCTTTCGCGGTGCCGGTGGGTGTCCCCGAGGACTCCACGTCGGCGTTGGGATCGGCACCGGCGTCGAGAAGCATGCTGGCGACTTCGAAGTGGCCGAAGTGGGCCGCCGCCCAGAGGGCGTAGCCCTTCGGACAGTTGGGTCCTTCTGCGAGATTGGGATCGGCACCGGCGTCGAGAAGGCATTTCACGATGGCGACGTGGTTGCGCTCGGCCGCTGCGGAGAGTGGGCGCTTGCCGCCGGGCTCCTGGTCGTTGGCAAGGGCCGGGTCCGAGGCCAGCAATTCGCGAATGCGGTCGGCGTCGCCCAAGGCGGCGGCGACCGTGATGCTGTAGTGGGCGCCTCGCGCCAGGAGTTGCCGGGCGATCGCGTAGTCGTTGCGCTGCTGCCAATATGGATGGTGCCAGAGCGCCAGGACGACGGGCCGGAACCCGGTGCCACCGAGTCGGTCGTCGCTGCTGAATCCCCACGCATCGACATCGGCACCGAGATCCACAAGGCGGTCGACGAGATCGGCGTGGCCGGTTTCCACGGCATAGTGCAAGGGACGCCGGCCGAGTTGGTCTCCGCGGTTGATCAGATCCGGTTGGTCGGCGAGTAGACGCGCCACGGTTTCGATATTGCCGGTGCCGACGGCTTCATGGATGGCATGCCGGGTGCCGGTGGAGGACACGCGGCGACTCAGTTCGTCCCGCAAGAGGCGCGCGACCTCGTGGTGGTCCCGGGCGAGGGCGATCTCCAGCAGGGTTTCCTGGGCGTACAGCGAGCGGTGGAAGATGTCCGCCCCCGCCTCGATCAGCAGACGAACGGCGTCGACGTGGCCTTCCCGGACGGCGAAGTGCAGGGGCGGTGTGTACCAGAACTCTGCACTCACCAAGGAAGCGTCGTCCGCGAGCATCGTCCGGAGCCTTTCGGTGTCGCCGTCCCGGGCGGCGGTCAGCACCTGCCAGATCGTCTCGCCAAGCCAGCGACCGGTCCAATCGAGTTTGTCGCCGACGAGTTCAAAGGGTCGTATGAGTTGTGGCACGGCCATCCGACTAGGTTACCCGCCTAGGAGTCATTCCGGCAAAGTCCCGCGGCGACGGGCGGTGTTGGGCAATGTCCGTAGGGGACGCCCTGGGACGCCCTTGTGGCGTCCCGCGCCGAACCGATGCCCGGGAAGACCGGCACGGGCGACGGCGCGCCCCTTTGGGCGCGATAGCGTCGCCCCGACGGGGCCTCGCGCACAACTTCGCTCAACTGCTAGGGCGCGCCGTGCCATCAACTGTCGTTAGACACCGCCCGCCACTAGCCACGGTTGGCCCGACTAGGTTGGTATATGATCCGCCGCCCGATCCAAGGAAGGCGCTCCGCGCCGTAGCGCCATGCAACGGACCTGCTTCTGGGTTGCCGCGATCGCGGGCTGTGTCGCGCTCGGCGCGGTGTGGTGGTTCGTCGGGCGCGAGGACGCGAAGCAGGTCGAACCCGATTCCCGTCGCCTGCTGGAGACCGTTGGGGAGCGCGAGGTCCTGGCATCGGTAATCGCGCAGGTTGATGCTCAGAGCCGGTTGGGTCCCATCCGACCTTCGACGCAGGCCGCGCCTCGAAAGGTCTCGAACGACACCGTCGTTCCCCAGGCCGAAACGGTGTCGCCCGTGCCCCCCGAGGGCTACGAGTTCGTTGAACACCACGGCGAGATTCGCACGCACCGATTCGATCCGGCCCGCGTCGATGACGATCGATCCGTGGACGACGATCTCGATTGGCTCGGGGCCGTCGACGCCGTACCGCGGCTGATCGCGCAGGCCGAGGCGGCGAGCCGAGACTGGTCCTTCGGGTGGGTCCACCTGCGAGGGGAATCCCGCTTGGCCGATATCGAAACGACACTGGTGGCGCACGGCGTCGACGTGGAAGGGTCGGCAGGAGCCCTGGTCCGAGCCCGTTTGCCAGGGGATTGGTCAAGTCTCGAGGCGATCGCGGCATTGCCGGCGGTGGTCGGCTTGGGTGCCCAGCCATTGACCGCGAAACTGCCGCGGTCCTTTGCCGAGGACGCGATCGACCAACCCGCGTCGGCGGTGGTGCCGGTATTCGTGACGCTGATGGCGGATGACACCGACGGTCGGTGGCGGCGCGAACTGGAACGCCTGGGCGCCGTGGCGGGCGCCTACGATGCGGATACCCGGTCGTACGTGGCGAACGTTGGCTACGGCATCCTCGAGACCATCGCGTTGGCCGACTTCGTGCAGTTCGTCGAACCGGTGGGCATTGCTCAGACCGCACTCGATACGGCGGTGCCGGGGATGGGCGCGGATAGCCTTCGGACCTACGACGCGGCGACGGCCAGTTTCACCGGCACGGCCGGTGCCGGCGTGCCCATCGCGGTCATGGACACGGGTCTCAACGTCAACCACCCCGACATCGCATCCAATCGGGACAGCATCTGCGGTGTGAACTTCATAACGCCAAGCCGCGAGGAGGATCAGGACCTGTGGGCCGACGCGCATGGGCACGGCACCCACGTGACGGGGACAATCGTCGGCAACGGCGCAGGCACACCCCACTATGCAGGCATGGCCCCGCTGGTGGGCGATATTCGCATGGCCAAGGTCCTGGACCGTTTCGGTTTCGGGCCGTTCACGGCCATCAATGCCGGGATGGACTTCCTTTCCGAAGCTTCCGAGTGTTCGGACGGCGGTTGGTCCTCGGACCTCGTCAAACCGCTGATCGTCAACATGAGCTTGAGCGCCACTGCGCTTACCTACGAAGGTCGCGACCAACCCGCGCGAAAGCTCGACGCCGTGGTGTGGGGACACAATCAGCTCTACGTCGTCGCGCAGTCCAACGCTTCGATTCACGGCTTCTCGAACTACGGCGCGGCGAAGAACTCCCTCCCCGTCGGCGCCGTGCTGGATAGCGGAGAACTGGCGTCCTTCAGCAGCCAGGGGCCGACGGCGGACGGGCGGCTCGCACCCCTCGTCGTGGGCACCGGCGTCGGTCTGTATTCCGCGTCTGGCGGCGGCAGTCCGGTCGGTTACCGGCGCCTCGACGGCACCAGCATGGCAGCGCCGTCGGTGGCCGGCGTGGCCGCCCTGTTGATGGATGCCGTGCCGTCCCACCGGGAGCAACCGGCATTGACGCGGGCGCGTCTCATGGCAAGCGCCATAAAGCCCGATGCGTGGCTCGAAGATGCCGGTGCGTTCCCGAGCGACAACAGCCTCGGTCCGGGGACACTCAACGCGAGGTTTGGCCTCGGCAAGGTTTCGGCACCGACCAGCGTACTTAACCGGGATCAGGACGATGGCTGGTTGAGTGGCAGCTTCACGGCGACGTTCGACGATGGCGAATACGCCTATCACGACATCGTGGTGCCGGAAGGAGCGAGCCGATTGGACGTGGTGTTGACCTGGGACGAGCCTCCCACCGATGTGATCGCCAGCACGGTGTTGAACGACCTCGACCTGTGGCTCGACGAGGCCGCTGACTGTACCGTCGAACCGTGCGGCGAACACTCGTCGGTGTCGCGCCGGGACAACGTGGAATGGATCATTGTTCGCGACCCCACGCCCGGAACCTGGCGGGCAAAGGTGGCCGCGACCCGTGTCTACACCGATGCACCTCGCGCTGCGCTGGCGTGGACGGTGATCCGCGGCGAGTCCACGCCGCAACTTGCTGTCGCTGCCGACAAGACAACCTTGGACGCAAGCGGCGAAGTCGCGATAACGGTCACCGCAAACGGCTACGTGGCGTCGGGGACCCGTCTTCACGTTGAGTGTCGGACGCTGGCCGCGCAGGCGGACGACCGACCCGTGCAGATCGCACCCTGCGACTCACCGGGGAACTACGTGGTGACCAATGCGGACGGCGTGGATCGTCCCGCGGCGAGCGTGGACCCCGGCTGGTTCGTGCATCTCGGCGAGATTCCGGCGGGCGAATCCCGGACGGTCCGCTTCGACAACTACCAGATTCAGGCCGCAAGAGCGCTTCATTTCACAGCCACGTCCTGGAACGCGGCCGCAGCGTCGATCTCGGTCCCCATGAGCACGACCACGGCCCAAGACGTGGCCGCCGTCGCCGTTCCCGACAACGATGCCTTCGCGGGCGCGGAGGTTATCGACGGGGGAGAAGGCAACCGCCAAGTCGATCTGCTTCACGCGAGCACCGAGCCGGGAGAGGCGGACTACACGACGGGAGGCGGTCGACCGGCCGGCTCGGTCTGGTATCGATGGAAGGCCACGGCCGCGGGCCCGGTTCACTTTGGCGTCGTATTGGCCGAGGTGTTCGCACTCAGGGAATTGGATGCCCTGGCCAGTTGGGAGACGCGGGTCGACGTCTACGAAGGGGACAGCCTGGCGGGCGCGCGAACAATCGCTTCGTCAACCTGGGGCGCATCGTTCTTTGCGGTGCCCGACACGGACTATGTCGTGCGGGTTGCCGCTGGCAACCGGGCGGGCCGGGCTACGTTGTATTGGCAACGGGGCGAGCGGCCGGAAAACGATCGTTTCGAGGCGGCCACGGCGATCAGCGGCGAGGAAGGCAGCGAAGCCGGCACGAACCTGGGCGCGACCCTGGACCCCGGGGAGTATCACGGGGGCTTGGGTGCTACCGTGTGGTATAGCTGGACGGCGCCCGAGGACGGGACGTGGGAATTTCGTTCGAGCGCGGGCCGGTTGAAGGTGCTGGTGTTCTCCGGAGGAACCGTCGGCGAGGCGCGGCTTGTGTCCGGATATCCCCGAGCCGTCGCGCAATTCCCGGCGGGGTCGGGCGAGACCTACCGAATCGCGCTTGCGGCCGAGGACGCTTTTGCGGGTGGCCGCCGGTTTGACCTGTCCTGGTCGGCGGTGGAACGCCAGGCGGGCAGCGACGATCTGGCGGGAGCGACCGAATTGCCCGACCTGGAGGCGTCTTCGTTCTCGGCATATAGCAGTACCCAAGCGACGGTCGAACCCGGCGAACCTCTCGCTTCCGGCGTTCGTACCCGGTGGTGGTCCTGGACATCCCCGGCGACCGGCGAATTCACCTGGCGGCTCACGGGTTCGCCGGGCCTGACCTTGGCGGGATTCTCGGGCGAGACGCTTGATACGTTGGCGCTTCTCGGTAGCGCGAGCGATACGGGGATCGAGTTCGCGTTTGGCGCGGAGGAAGACGAGACCTACCGTTTCGCCGTAGGGTTGGCGACCGGCCACGCCAGCGCCTTCACCGCCCCCTATGCCAACGGCACCGTGGTCTTCGGTCCCACGCCGTCGAACGACGCCTGGTCCGATGCCGCCGCGCTCACGGCTGCCAGCGGAACGGTCACCGGCACCAATCGCTACGCGACCACGGAACCGTATGAACGAATCTGGGACGTGGGCCACTCGTCGGTGTGGTGGGCCTTCGAAGCGCCCGCCGACGGCTGGTACCGGTTCTGGGTAGACGAGCGCTACCAGCCGTTTACGCTTTCCGCGTACGACCACGGAACCGGGTCGGCTGCCGAGTTGGAGATGATTGTCTCGAGTGGCCAGGGCGCTGGTCGCGTCGAGATCGCCGTCCAATTCGATGCGGGGGAGCGTTACGCGATTCGTCTTGGCACTTTCGGCAACACCCAGGGTGCAGATTTCACGCTGCATTGGGAGGAGACCGAAGCGCCGAACCTGCTGCGTTATGTGGGCCGATTCGCCCCCAAGAGGGGCGACGACGAGATCAGCGGACTGGGCCGTATGGCGTTCGACTCGACTGGACAGGCGCTCTATGTCGCGTCCCCCTTTGGACTCTCGGTCCTGGGCCGCGACGCCGAGACCGGCACGCTGACGAATAGCCAGTTGTTGGTGGGCAACCTGACAGGCGCGTCCGTACTCTGGGACCGCGACAATTCGCGACTGTTGGTGTTCAAGGGCTGCGAGGCGACGGCATACGAGGCGGTCGACGGCACCTATCGCCGGCTGCACGATGCCGGGGCGTTGTCGGTCACCGGAGCATTGCCGTGCATCAATGGGCGCGTGTTTATGGACCCGGCGCGCAGTTTCCTGTACGGCGTCAGAGAACGTCGCGACATCAAGGTCTATGCCGTTGAGAGTAACGACTCGTTGCGTCATGTACAGACTCTCGAACTGACTGTGCGCGATGCGGTGATCTCGAAAGCGGGGGGACATGTCTATGCGGTCGAAGACTATGGACTCTTTGCCTTGGAACGGGACACGGACACCGGCGAACTCGAAGAGGCGGGCCAGACACCCCTTGGCGATCAGGTCCAAACGTTGGCTGTGAGCCACGACGATGCGCACGTGTTCACGTTTGGACGGATGCCGGCGTTTTTGCACAACCTGCAAGATCCGGCTAACCCGCAATTGGTGGGCTCGCTCACGCCGCCGAATCGATTCTCCCTCAACCTCAACTGCTCGCTGTCGATTGCCCGAAACCAGCGCTCCGCGGCTGACGCATTCTGCGTGAACAGTGCGTATGCCGCGCAGTGGGAGTCGTCGACGAGTGAGTTCCAGCTCGGCGACTTCGTGTCGAGTTGGCAAACGAACCGCTACGGCGAACCGTTGCCCGAGTTCGACTCGACCAACGGTCTGGCGGCCAGCCCGGAGGGACGGCATGCCTATGTCAGTACACATCGTCACGGCATCCTGATCTTCGAGCGCGTGGGCAACCCCATCGTCGAGGTCGAGTCGGCGGCCGATGGCGGCTACGTCCGGCTGGCGACGATCGAGGTGTCCGTGGGGCGGGTCGCCTTCGGCCCGCTGTCATCCGCGAACTGCATCGCCATCCAGGACCTTACGGTGCACGACATCCTCTACGACGTGGACACCTCGAAGTGGCAGAAGCGGGCTGACGCGAACGCGAGGTGGGCTGACATCGCCGATACCGACGAGACCGGCGAGATCTGCGCGTACACGCCGACCGAGTCCGGTGAGTACCGGTTGGTAGTGGACATGGAGATCGACAGCGAGGCGGGCAAGTACGCCAGCAACGTGCTCGTTCACGAAGCGGAATAACCCCTCGCTGACCCAGCGCCGTGCCTCGCACAATAGGCCGGAGAGCCCCGCCATGGCTGGCTTTTCGGCCGGGCAAGCGGTTCTTTCTGAGAATTGCGGGTTAAACTCTTGGGCATGGAAAACGACAACGGCGGCCTGACGCCCCTGGCCCGCGCCGAGGCGTTGGTGCCGAAAATCGTCGCGGCGGCGGACGAGATCGACGCTCAGCGCGAGTTGCCGACGGCGGTCGCGGACGCGATTAAGGACGCGGGCTTGTTCCGCCTTCTCGTGCCGCGCTCGGTGGGCGGCGAGGAGATGGACTGGCTCGAGTACCTCGATGTCGTGCGCACCATCGCCTACGCCGACGGCAGCACGGGCTGGTGCTTCAACCAGGGCGCCGTATTCGCCACGACCTGTTGCCGGGCACCCGAAGCGCTGGCCGAAGAGGTGTGGGGCGACCCGCGCACGGTGATCGGGAACGGCCCGCCCCAGGGCAACATCGACCTCGAGCACGTCGAGGGTGGTTTCCGGCTCAGCGGTCGCTGGATGTTCTCCAGCGGCTGCCGGCACGCCAACTGGATCGCGGCGGTTTCCGGCGGCCGCGGCGAGCCGCCCCGACTCCACCTTTTGCCCCGCGACGACGTCGAATTCCTCGACGTCTGGCAGGTCAGCGGGCTGCGCGGCACCGGCAGCTTCAGCTTCCGCGTGGAGAACCTCTTCGTCCCGGACGAGCACACAATGCGCCTGGACGTGCCGCCCCGGGAGCCCGGGCCGATCTATGTCATTCCCCAGGGGCTGATGTTCGCCTGCGGGTTCGGGAGCGTGGCGCTGGGCGTATCCCGGGCGGCACTCGATGCCACCATCGAACTATGCAGCGACAAGCGGCCGCGGTTCGGTTCCCGGACGCTTTGCGAGGATCCTGTGATCCAGCAGCAGATCGGCAAAGCCGAGGCCAGGTGGCAGGCCGCTAAGGCGTTGCTCTTCGAGTCGGCGGGGAACGTCTGGCAGTCCGTGTCGGCTACCGGGCAGATCACCATGGCCGGGCGCATTCAGCTACGCATGGCCGGCACCCACGCCATCCGCGAATCCGCGGGCGTCGTCGATATCGCGTACAACCTAAGCGGCTCGACCGCGATCTTCCACGACCGCGCGATCCAGCGACGCTTCCAGGACGCCCACGTGATCACGCAGCAGGTCCAGGGTCGCGAAGCGCATTACGAGACCGCCGGACAGTACTTCCTGGGGCTCGATCCCAAGGGCGTGATCTAGACTCCTTGAGAAGCGCTGAGGTTCACACACAGGTTGCAAATGAAGTGCGCTTCGAACCGCTCTTGAACGGCTCCGGTACTCCGGAGACGCGCTAGGGTGTTAGGGCGGCTTGGGCTGGGGCAGGAGGGGCGACGGCTTTTTCAGGCGCCAGCCCGAGGCGCCACCGTCGTGCGAAGCGGGTCGACGATCGCGTTAGGGAGGATGGCGTAGGGGCGGGGCTTGTCCCGGGCTTGTCCCCGCCCGCACCTGCAGACCCTGCTCGGTTCACACCGACGGGCGACCGCGTGCCCCGGCGGGCGCGATGGGGTCGCCCCTACGATCGTCTAACGTCGGTTCCGCAGGCGGCGCGGACCACTCATTCCCCCCGATCCGCCCATGTTCCTGGGACCGCCTATGCCGGAGCCTCCCATGCCGGAGCCTGCCATGCCGGGGCCACCCATCCCCGGTCCCATGTCGCCACCTCCCAGGCCTCCTTCGGGGAAGGGCTCGTCGTCGTCACCCTCCGCCCACGGGAACCGGGGCTTGGGTCTCTCTTCGGTCTCGCCGGCGAGTTCCGCGGCCACCTTGCTGTCCTGGAACTGCAGTTCGTGCAGCGTGTAGTAGATCCCGCGTTGCGCGATCAGCTCGTCGTGGGTGCCGAGTTCGCGGACGATACCGTGGTGCAGAACCAGCACGCGGTCGCACTCCTGGATGGTTTGCAGGCGGTGCGCGATGATGATGGACGTGCGTCCTTCGGTGAGCTTGTGCAGGGCGTCCTGGATGATGAGTTCCGTGCCGGTGTCGATACTCGAGGTCGCCTCGTCGAGCACCAGGATCTCGGGGTCGGCGGCTAGCACCCGGGCGAAGGCCAGCAACTGCTGCTGACCCTGGGACAGGTTGTGCCCTCGCTCGGCGAGTTCCGTGTCGTAGCCGTCCTCCAGTTCCTGGATGAAAGGGTCCGCGTTGACCACTCGGGCCGCCCACTCGACGCGTTGCTGCGTGATGTCGGGATTGTTGAGAGAGATGTTCTCGGCGACCGTTCCCGAGAAGATGTGGAAGTCCTGGAGCACGACGCCGATGCGCTTGCGCAGGTCGGTGCTGGCGATGTGGTTCACGTCGTTGCCGTCGACGAAGATCATGCCGTCGTCGAAGTCGTAGAAACGCGCCAGCAGCCGGATGATGGTGCTCTTGCCGGAACCGGTGGGTCCGACGATGGCGAGTTTCTCTCCCGCCGCGATATCGAAGGAGACGCCCTTCAGGACCGGTTCGCCGCCGGGGTAGGCGAAGTTGACGTTATTGAACACGACCTCGCCGTTGAGGCGTTCGGGAAGGCTCACGGGCTCATCCGGTTCGTGCAACCGCTCGTCCCAGTCCAGCGCCTGGAAGACCCGCTCGCCGGAGGCCATGGCACGGAACAGGGTGTTGAAGAAGTAGCCGACGCTCGAGACCGGCGCGATCATCATATGGATGTAGGTCGTGAACAGGATGAGCGTGCCGAGGCTGATGGCTTCCTGGACCACTTGGCCCCCGCCGTACCAGATCACGGCTACGGTGGCGACGCTCGACAGGCTCATGTTGAACGTCTCGTAGGAGATCTCGTAGGGGATCGCCCGGATCTCCTGGCCGCGATTGTCCTGGTTGAGTTCGTCGTACTCCCCCATGTTCCTCTTTTCGCGACCCGAAAGCTGGACCACTTCGATGCCCATCAGGTCTTCCTGGATGTACTGGTTCAGCGCCGAGACGGAGTCCCGGATCTTGCGGAAGATCTCGCGCATGACCTTGCGGAAGTAATAGGTGGCGACCGCGGCCACGGGGATGATCGCGAGACCGACCAGGGTCAGATTCGGGCTCGCGTGCAGCATGATGGCGAGCGCGAAGAAGAACGGCATGACGATTCCCGCCCGGGACACGAAGCCGGTCAAGAGCTCGAACAGGTTCTCGATATCGTTGGTGACCCGGGTCATCACCCGCCCCACGGCGACGTGGTCGTAGAAGGACGCGGGCTTGCGCTCGAGCGACGCGAAGAGATCGATACGCAGGTCGCGCAGGGTCTTCAACGAGCCGCTGGTGAGCAGCAACTGCTGGGCGACGCCCAACAGGGTCTGTACGACGAAGATGGCGATGTAGAACAGCACCGCCGCCGCCAGCGGTTGGATGGAAAACACCTCGACGCACCAGTGCAGTGCTTCGACGAGTCCGTAGTCGGGTGCCTCGGCGGCCTTGTTCGGGACCAGGATCTCGTCGATGAGGATCCGGTTCTGAATCACCGGCATGAGTACCGCCAGTCCCGAACCCACGATCACCAAGACGGCGCTCGAAATCAGCGTGAGGCGATACGGCTTGGCCCACTTCAGGAGCCGCAGGAACAGGCGCATGTTCAGCGCCTGGTGAGTCAGTTCGGCATCGAAGGCCGAGTAGTTGCGCCCCGGCTGCGCCTTGGTGGTGGCCCCGTTCATCCGTCGCCCCGTGCTGCGGCAAGGGCCGGTTCGTCGTCGACCTCGAGTTCGTGCAGCAACTGACTCTTGCGAGAGCGGTCGAGCTCCTGGTTGCTCTGCACCGCTTCGAGTTCGGCGTAGTAGCCGTTCTTGGCCAACAGTTCCTCGTGGCTGCCGGTCTCGAGTATCCGGCCGTTGTCCACCACGTAGATGCGGTCGGCGTGACGCGCGGTCGAGACCCGGTGCGAGATCAACAACGTGGTCTTTGAGCCGCGCAGGCGCTCGAGCCCGCTCAAGATTCGATCTTCCGTCTCGGTGTCGACGCTCGAGAAGCAGTCGTCGAGGAGCAGCACCTTGGCATCGCGAATGAGCCCCCGGGCCAGGGTTGCGCGTTGCTTCTGACCGCCCGACAGGGTGATTCCCCGCTCGCCGACGATGGTATCCAAATCGTCGGCCATTTCGCGGATGGTCGGTCCGAGTCCGGCGGCCTCGACGGCGTCCCAGATCGGTTCGTCCGGGCGGTCGGGATCGTCGTAGGTCAGGTTTTCGCGCAGCGTCGCCGAGAACAGGAACGGATCCTGGGGCACCAGGGTGACGACCTCGCGCAGGTTCCGCACGGGAAAATCGCAGACGTCGTGGCCATCGAGGAAAACGCTGCCCTTGGGCGTGTCGAGCAGGCGCACGGCGGCCTTCAGGATCGTGGATTTGCCGGACCCCACCCTTCCCAGGAGTGCGACGGTTTCTCCCGCGTCGACGTGCAGGTCGATATTGCTGATCGTCGGACGGGGCGCACCGGGATGCCGGTAGGAGAACTTTCGGAACTCGAGGCGTCCCTCGATGGTACCCGACGGCTGAACGTGCGGATCGTCCACGACCTCGGGTTCGGCGTCGAGCACCTCGAAGAGCCGCTCGGTGCCTGCGGCGGCGGCGACGAACATCGCCAGCGAGTGGCCGATGGACGTCACCGACATGGTGACCATGGCAAGGTAGAAGGAAAACGCCGTCCAGGTACCGACGGTGATCTCGCCGTCGAGCACCAGCAGCCCGCCGTAGAACATGATGATCAGCGGCGAGATCGTCGACGTGGCCTGCATCGCCACACCCATGAAGTTCTGGTAGCGGGTGGCGCGGTAGCACTTCTGCGCATACACCGTGCTCGATCGGCGGAAGCGGGAGATCTCGTGGTCCTCCTGGGCCATCGCCTGGATGGTGCGGATGCCGTTCAAGTTCTCCTGGGCAAACGACGTGACCTCCGCCATCGCCTCTTGGCGTTCCCGGTAGTAGGGATACATGCCCCGGGCCATCACCCAGCCCACGACGCCGACGAGAGGCAGGGGTATCAGCGCCCAGCCGGCCAACGCGGGGGCCAGGGCCACCATGAATCCCACGCCCATGAGGAACGTCATCAGGGTCTGCACGATCATCACCCATCCGAACGACGCCGCCATGCGCACCATGCGCACGTCGTTGACCGCGCGGGACATGAGATCGCCGGTGCCGAAGCGGTTGAAGAACGTCGGTCCCTGGAACTGAATGTGGTCGAACAGCCGCCTGCGCAGGTCGTAGGTGATGTCGATCGAAATGCGCCTGAGGGCCCAGCGCGTGGCGATGTAGATGCCCGACTGGAGAATGACGATGGCGAGAATGCCCAACGCCGGCCACACGTAGTTGGGGTCGATTCCCGCGTAGGCCAAGCTGTCGATCGCGGTCTTCATGAGCAGCGGCTGAGCCATCATCAAGGCGCGCGTGACCAGTAGCCCGAGCAGTGCAAACACCAGGACCCAGCGGTACTGCATGAGGTACGGGAAGAGCCGTTTCAAGTGCCCAAGGTGTTTGAACGACGAGCGTTCCCGGGCTACGCCCTTTCCATAGCTACCGAAACTTCCGCGCCCGCTGCTATAGCCGCCGAAGCCGCCCCGCATGCTCATCGCGAATCTCCACCATCAAGGCGGGCAAACCAGGCAGGACAAAGCGCCGCAAGGCACGGATCGTGGGGCGTTTGGGCGGTGGTGATGGGTGCGCCGAATGACGGCGGCGTCCTCCGTTGAATGGGTTCTGCGAATGGGTGGGGGCTAAGCAAGAGTTGAGGGAAAGCATTGAGGTTAATCGACCATTCTACACCAACTTGCGTTTGCCCCGTTTTGGTGCGCCTCCCCCCGGGTTGTCGCGCGAACAACGGAGTGGGCGAAACACGTCGGCGCCGAAGCTGGCGCGGTTGGCTTGAAGGAACGCCTCCCGTGTATAGGGCATCCGCCCATGTCGGTATAGTGGGGTCTACCTAGTCGACCATCACGGTCGCCGGTGTACTTTGAAAAAGGAGAAACGAATGCACCTCGGACTATTGGCGGCAATGGGGCTGTTGGCATGGAGTCCGACTATTGGCCAACAGGCGGAATCGGACCACGAACGGGGGCGCGAACATTCCATCCCGCTGTTCATGGCGGACGGGAACGCCGAGGGACGCCAGGGCTTCATCCGGATCATCAACCACTCGGACGAAGCAGGCGCCGTCGAGATTTTCGGTGTCGACGACATGGGCGTGCTGCACGGCCCGGTCGAGCTATCCATCGGCGCGCGGGAAACGAAGCACCTGAACTCCGGGGATATCGAGAACGGCAACGGAGACAAGGGATTGTCGGCGGGAATCGGCACCGGCGATGGCGACTGGCGGCTGTTGCTCTACGGCGGCGGTCTCGATATCGAACCGCTGGCGTACATCCGTACGCGCAGTGACGGCTTCCTAACCGCCATGCACGACGTGGTGCCGGACGCTTCGCTGCGCCACCGCGTACCGATCTTCAACCCGGGCAGCAATTTTAACCAGAAGAGTTCGCTGCGCTTGATCAATCCCGGCAACGTCGAAGCGAATGTCACGATTACCGGCCGAGATGATGCGCCGGAGGATGTAGACGACGAGGCTACCGAGGCACCGGGAGAGTTCAACCTGGTGATTCCCGCCGGCGGCGCGGACGTCGTCGAGTCCGCAGACCTCGAGGCGGCAATCGGCGACGGAACGGGCAAATGGTCCCTCGACGTTTCCGCCGACGTGCCCATCGTGGTCGTGAACCTGATGAGCACACCCACCTATCACCTGTCGAATCTCTCCGCCGCCAATCCGGGCTACCGGGGTGCGACCGGTCTTTGGCAAGTCACTTTCGAGGACGAGGAAGGTGGCGACGGTTTCATCATCCTGCTGCCGGATAGCCGGATGTACGCCTGGCTGCCGGAAGCCGGCGAGGTCAACCGCATGGCCCGCGGGACCTTCGAGAAGAGGCCGGAAGGAATCGCCGGGTCCGGCGAACTCTACGAATCGGGCATGGTGGAGGTCCAGGGCCTTACCCCGGTTGGCGGCAGCGAAGACTTCACCTTTGCGGCGGAATATCGCCCCGGCGACTGGATCCGTGGTCAATACACCGCCGAAGACGGCACGGAACGGGCGTTCCACGGTTGGGCATTCACCGGCTTCGAACGCGGCGGTGCCGCGGCGCACGTGGCCGGGTTGTGGGAGCCGTTACTGGGCGACGACGCGGATCTTTCCGGGGACTTCGAACCGACCGCGGGCGGTGACCTCACGTTCAGCTTCGCGGCCGGCGCGGTTCAATGCAATGTGACCGGTACGATTGGACCGGTCAATCCGGCATTCAGCGTCTATGAGGCCGACGTCACCATCACTTGCGCCAATGGTCTATTGATCTTGTTGCCCGCGGTGGTCGATGTTGTCCTGGCGGTCTTCGATTCGCCGGATGGGCCGGGCAGCGGCAACCGTGCCATCGTGTTGGCGATCGTGCACGACGCCAGCAAGATCGCCTTCGGTGCGGAGTTCGGCCTGTAGCGCCCGTAGGGGCGGGGCTTGTCCCTGGGCTTGTCCCCGCCCGCGTCGGCGGGGCCGGAGCGTGCGGTCCACCACGACGGGCGACCACAAGGGTCCCCTACGGATCTGTTCCATACAAGCTGCCAACCGGGGCCGTCTCTGGTTCCAGAAGGCCCTGATGTCAAGACGGGCGGTACTGCATCGGGTCGGCAGCCGGGGCGTGTTGTGCGCGGGCGACCGCAAGGGTCGCCCCAGGGTCGCCTCTACGAGGCTACCGTGGTCTGAAGTTCGACGAATTCGCGGTAACGTCCGCCTTCCTTGGCGAGTAGTTCGGCGTGGCCGCCTTGTTCGACGACGCGGCCATCCTCCAGGAACACGATCTTGTCGGCGTTGGCGATGGTCGACAGCCGGTGCGCGATGATGATCACCAGCCGGTCCTTGGCGGCTTCGTGAAGCGATTGCACGAGGTACTCCTCGGTCTCGGGATCGAGAGCGGAGGTCGGTTCGTCGAGGATCAGGATCCGGGAGTCGCGCAACAGGCCGCGGGCGATGGCGATGCGCTGCTTCTGCCCCACCGAGATCCTGCTGCTGGTCATCGTGCCGAGTTCGGTTCGGTACCCCTCGGGGAGCGACGTGATGAA
>JAGWBM010000033.1:0-12581 GCA_021295895.1 Pseudomonadales bacterium | reverse complement strand
GTCCGGTTTGCCGTAGCGGATGTTGTCGAGGATCGAGTCCCGGAACAGCTGGGTCTCCTGGAAGACGTAGGTGACCTGGTCGCGCAGGCTGTCCAGGGTGAGTTCGTTGACCGGGTGGCCGTCGACGCGCACCTCGCCCTCCGTGGCCTCGTGGAAACGCGGGATCAAGTAGGCGAGGCTGGTCTTGCCGGCGCCGGTGGGACCCACGAAGGCGACGATCTCACCGACGTTGGCGGTGAGGTCGATGCCTTCGAGCGCGCGCCGGCCGTCGGGGTAGACGAGACCGGCGCCGCGCATGGTGACGCCTTCCCGGACCGGCGGCAGCCTCGTGCCCCCGAGGTCGTCCTCGGGCGGCAGATCCATCATGGCGAACACGCGCCGCATGGCCGCGACGTTGTCCTGGAAACGGATCCAGATCCAGGCGAGTTCCTGGGCACGGCCGCGGAGTTGGCCGATCATGCCGAGCAGCACGCCGAAGTCGCCGACGGAAAGCTGACCATCGAACACCATGAACAGGACATAGCAGAAGAAGAACAACTCGATGAGCTGGTTGAAGGCGCCATTGACCCAGGAGATGGACATCCACACGAGTGACTGGACGCGATGGCGGCGGAACGACTCCGCGCTGTCGTCGCCGAACCTGCCGCGCTCCTTCTTGTTGCCGCCGAGGCTCTGTACGGCGAGCACGTTGTCCATGCCCTCTTCGATGGTGCTGGTGGTCAGGGCGCCGGCGGCCCGAGCTGCCTGGCCGCGTCGACGGACCATCGGCGCGAACAGGGACGAGACCACGAACCACAGCGGCAGGATGACCACCGTCATCCAGAGTAGTTCGGGTACCGTCGGGTAGGCGCTCATCATCGTCCAGGCCGCGGCGATGAACAGGGTGACGGTCATCACCGGGGTGTGCACGATCTGGTAGAAGACCTCGTTGATCTGCGGTGTGTCGTAGAGCACCCGGTAGATGGAGTCGCCGATGCGCTGGTCCTCCAGGCGCGTCATGGACAATCTCGTGATGCGGCTGAAGACGTGCGATCGGAGGGTATGGTTGAGCGCCTGGGTGAGGCGCATGTTCATCGTGAACTCCACGTAGCCGTAGAAGGCGCCCAGCCTGCTGTGGCCGCCGTGCATGGCGTTCTCGGTGCTCGTCGCGTAGTCGCGCCCTTCCAGCAGGCCGGCCTCGACTTCGTCGCGATAGCCGGGGTAGGCGCCCATCAGCAACATCAGGCCGACACCCACGATGGCGAGGAAGATCATGATCTCGAAAGCCGAGTAGCCCTGGAGCATGTCCAGTACGGGGGTCATGTAGGCCGGGTACTGCTCGGCCTCTTCGATGGGCTCGCCGAGCACGACGTGGTCGATCAAGATCTTGCCGAACCAGGGCAACACGAAGATTGGCAACGCCCGACCCACCCAGGTCATCGCAAGCTTGGCGACCGAGCGCCACACGAAGTAGCGGAGATAGCTGGCCGCGCGCAGGATGATGCGCGCCGACTCCTTGAAAGTGATCGTCGTACGGGTGTCGATCAGGCTCGCACGGACCTCGAGGTCGTGTTCTCGTTCCCGGAGCGAGCGTCTCCGGCGGGGCGCGTCAGTGGGTTCGGACATCGCTAGACGCCCCCCGTGAGGTGGGATTCGGCATCCACGAACGCCCGGTAGCGGCCGTCCTCGATGCCCATGAGTGTGCCGTGGTCACCGCTCTCGACGATATGCCCAGCGTCCAGGTAGAGGATGTTGTCGGCTCGACGGATGGTGGATATGCGGTGGGTGATAAGGAAGATCGCCCGCCCGCGACCCCATTCGGCCAGGTTCGTCATGACCTTGTGCTCGGTAGCCGCGTCCAGCGCCGCTGTCGGTTCGTCGAGAATGAGGATGGGCGTATCCCGCACCACCGCACGAGCGATGGACAGCCGCTGGCGCTGGCCGGTGGAAAGCTTGCCGCCCCGATCGGACAGCACCGTGTCAAGGCCGCGCGGCAAGCCGTTCACGTAGTCGTCCATGCACGCCACGCGCACCGCCTCCCGCACGGCGTTGTCGTCAGCACCCGGCGCGACGTAGCGGATGTTGTCGCGCACCGACATGGCGAACAGCACGTTCTCCTGCAGGGCGATCGAGATGTTGTTGCGTAGCGACTCGACCTCGTAGTCGCGTATGTCGCGGCCGTCGATCGAGATCGTGCCGGCCTCCGTGTCGTAGAGGCGCAGCAGCAGCGTCATCAGCGTGCTCTTGCCGGACCCGGTGGGACCGATGATCGCGGTGATTGTCCCCGGTACGGCCGATAAGCTCACGTTGTCGAGGACGGGCCGGCCGGGTTCGTAGGCGAAGCGGACGTTGTCAAACCGGATCTCCCGTTGGAACCCCGCCATCGGTACGGCATCGGGGTTGTCCTTGACATCGGGCTCGATGTCCAGGATGTCGAACACCCGGCGCAGGCCCATGGCCATGTCCTGGGCCATCATCCAGCCGCGCAGGACCCAGCGGATGTCGCCGCTCGACTCTCGAAACTGGCCTTCCGCCCACCGGAAGGTGGCGAGGTTCCAGATGACGTAGCTTAATCCCAGCAGACCGATCAACTGGGCGGCGAACACCGGATCACCGCGGTTCGCCCACATGGCCATGGCGAACTCGCCGCCGATGAAGAAGGTAGCGGCCAGCGTGTACATCACGATGGTGACGAGGGCGATCAGAATACGCACCCTGTAGGCTGCGTTGAATGCGATGATGGCGTCGTCTTCGAAGCGCTTCTGGGCGCGCTTGTTGGTGCCGAACGCCTTGATGAGCTTAATGGCACCGAACGTCTCCTGGATCGTCGAGGTTACGTCGGAAGCGGCGGCGCGATAAGCCAACGCCCGGACGCGCATCCGGGGCATTGCCCAATACGCCCACATGAAGCCGGGTATAAGCAGAGTGGCGGCCATGAGGCCCAGCCACGGGGACAGCAAGGTCACCAGGACAACGCAGGTGAGGTAGCTGCCGGTGGCCAGCGTCATGGCGAGCAGGTGGCCGATCACCGAGGTCACCATGGCGCTGTCCTGGTAGACGCGGAAGATCGAGTCGCCGGTGCGGTGGCCGCTGTGGTAGCTCATCGACAACTGGTGCCAGCGTTCGACCAGCGCAATACGCAGATCCTGGTTGATCTGCTGCATGATCCACATGTTGTAGTAGGGGTTGACGAAGGTGTTGAGGGGCGACTGCGTCACCCAGATGAGCAGTTCGATCTTGACGTAGAGCCACATCAACTCGATCTTCTGCTCCCGTGTCAATTCCTCGGCGGACGAGTAGGCCCATTCCGGCACGCCGAAGAACATCGCGATTGTCTGCAGCGAAGGTGCGAGCGGTTCGCCCTGGAGAAGGTTCTGATTGACCAGATCGCCGAGGATCAGTGCCAGCGCCAAGGCCAGGAAGCGCTGGCCGAAGTTGATGGCGTAGTAATAAACCAGGTGGGTCGCTGCTCGGACGCGGAACTCCAGACGGGTCTCGCCGTTGTGGCGGATGCGGAACTGGACGGTCCAACCGAAAATGCACGCGGCGATCACCGCAGCGCCGTACAGCTTCGGAGGCCAACCCTCCATGAAGAAACCGGAGAACGTCACCACGCCGATGCCGGAGAGGATGACGGCGACGGTGGAGGCGGCCTGCCAACGTCCCGGCGGCGCGAAGGCGAGCCCGAACATGGACGTCGCGATGGCGATCGTCGGGATGTACATGAGGAACCAGGGCCATTCGAGGGTCGCCGGCACGTAGCCGGTCACCGGGCCTGCGAGCACGACGGCCGTCACCAGGAATGGCGCGTAGGCGAAGCTGTAGCCATCGCTGGCGAGCACTTCGGCGGTCGTGTTGCCGATGCCCTTGCCGGGAACCCACCAGCGGCCGAGGAGGTAATAGCGGATGTACGGCCAGGATCGGAGAAACAGGTAGAGAACGTCGCGGAACCCGCTCTTGTCCTGCTCGATACCGGGGTTCAATTCGGGCGGCAGGTCACCTGGGCCGAACATGGGCAATGCCCGGGATCGGGCCCGGTTGTCGGCTATGTCCTGGACGATGTCAGTCACGTCCCCACCCCGACGCCAAGCGCATCATCAATCAAAGTGGGCGTCAAGGGCTGTTTCGGTGCCGCGTTTGCACCCCTTGCGGAAGCCGAACGTTGCTCGGTGTGCGGAGAAACGCCAATCGCTCGCACAAGTCGTTACGAGCATGCCACCAGCAAGGCAACCCAAGGTGTTGTTTCTACGAGACATTGGGGATATGTTTGTCTAAGTTACTGTTTTTGTTTGGGATAAATTGACGACCAAACCGTTGAGTAATACGCTTTGGGAATGAACTTGGCAGTAGTAGGTCGAGTCATGGTGGATGACCGTGAGGCAACCGACAGCGAACCCACCCTCGATGCGCGCGTGGCGTCCGTCCAGGGCGACATCGCGCACCTGTCGCAGCGCGTGGACGGCGTCGAGAACAGCGTCACGCAGACCCGCGTCGAACTGAAGTCCGACCTGCATCGGGTCGAGGAGGGACTGAAGTCCGACCTGCATCGGGTCGAGGAGGGACTGAAGTCCGACATGCGTCGGGTCGAAAGGGAGCTAGGGTCGCGCATCCGAGGGGTCGAGGAGAATCTCAACGCCACCCGTGCCGAACTCAAGTCGGATATCGTCCGAGTCGAGGAGGTGCTCAAGTCGGATATCGTCCGAGTCGAGGAGGTGCTCAAGTCGGATATCGTCCGAGTCGAGGAGGTGCTCAAGGCGGATATCGTCCGAGTCGAAGAGGGGCTCAAGGCCGATGTCGTCGGAGTCGAGGAGGTGCTCAAGGCTCATATCGTCCGAGTCGAAGAGGGGCTCAAGTCGGATATCGTCCGAGTCGAGAAGGGGCTCAAGGCGCATATCGACCGAGTCGAGGAGGGGCTCAAGTCCAGCATCGTCGGGGTCGCTGTCGACCTCAAGGAGATGATCCGCGACCTCAAGGCCGACAATATCGAGGTGAGGTCCGCGATGAGAACCGAGTTGGGCCACGACAGGAAAGTGCTCTACGCGCTCTGCGGAACAGCCATCGTGACGATGATTGGTCTGCTCGGGAAAGGCGTGGTCTATTGAGGCGGTGGCGACGGTGCCTCGCCCTCCTGCAGCACATAGGAGCGCCCGGATGGAAGGTCTGCCCAGGTCTCTTCGCCGCCGCTTGGCCATTCGACGGTCAACTCGTCCAGCCGGGGCGCATCGCCTAGACCGAAGGTGAGGGGCAATTCCACCTGCGAGAGGTAGCTTCGGGCCGGATTGACCGCGCGCACCTGCCGGTGGTTCTCCACGACGGCCGTAACAACGGCCCCGAGTGCATGTCGGTTCGGTGATTGCGAAGCGAGCGTCACGCGCACCCAGTTGTGTCCCGACGCCTGGTCGTTTCGCAGCAGCACCGCGCCTTGGCCGACCTGGGTGATGGCAACGTCGAGATCGCCGTCGTTGTCGATATCCGCGTAGGCCGCGCCGCGGCCGACGACGGGGTCGGCAAGGTCGCCCACCCGCTCCAGCAAGGCGTATCGCCGCGGGCAGTCGGTTCCGCAATTCCAGAACAGTTGGCTTGGCTGCGCGTAGCTCTGGCTGGCTTGAACCCGCTGGATCGCCGGTTCCACGTGCCCGTTCGCGGCGAGCATGTCGAGGCGGCCGTCGAGGTCGGCGTCGAAGAAGAACACCCCGAAGGTGAGCGCGCGTCGGCTCGGTGCGCCAACCCCCGAGACGATGGCGTCGTCGCTGAACAGCCCCTCGCCGGGACGCGCCACGTAGAACGACGACATCTCGTTGGCGAAGTTGCCGATCACCACGGCGAGCTTGTCGTCGTTGTCGTAGCGCGCCGCGTCCACCCCCATCGCGCCCGTCGCCGCGCCGCCGGCGTCGAAGGCGAGACCCATGTCCACGCCGGCCTCGCGGAATCGGCCCTCGCCAATGTTCAGGAACAGGAAGTTGCGCACCGTGTCGTTGGCGACGACGAGATCGAGCCGCCGGTCGCCGTCGACGTCCGTGGGCAGGACCGCCAGCGCCTTGCCGACCGGTTGCCCGGTGGATGGGTTCGAGACCCGCACGCCGGCTTCGTCGGAAACATCGGTGAACGTCCCGCCATCGTTCCTATAAAGGTACGAGTCGGTGCCGGGAAAATCGGTCGGCGGCCCGTAGGCCCGGCCGATGCCGGTCAACCGGTAGTCGACCTCCCGATCGATTTCCGGCGACCACGCGACGTAGTTGCACACGAAGAGGTCGAGGTCGCCGTCGGCGTCGATGTCGGCGAAGGCGGCACTCGTGCTCCACGCGTCCGGGCTGCCCGACACGCCGGTTTCGGCGGTCACGTCGACGAACCGTTCGCCCCCCACGTTGCGAAACAGACGGTTCTCGCCCACGGCCGTGACGAAGGCGTCGACGAAGCCGTCGCCGTCGTAGTCGCCGGTGGCGACACCCATGCCGTACAGCACGACGTCCATGCCGGTTGCCTCGGACACATCCTCGAAGGTGCCGTCGCCGCGATTCCGGTACAGCTTCGACGTCGCCGGCGTCGCCGGCTGTGGGCGCCATGGCCACGTTGCCGAGTTGACGAACAGGAGATCCGGATCGCCGTCGTTGTCGTAGTCGAAGAACGCGACACCGCCGCCCATGGTCTCGGGCAGCAGGCGCTCGCCGTACGCCCCGGTCTCGTGCACGAAACCGATACCGGCCTGGTTCGTGGTGTCGGTGAATGTCAGCGTCGGCAGGCGGCTCGAAACGTCGTCTTGTGGTGCGTCCGGCCCGGCGGGGCGATGTTCGGCGGGAGCATCGTCGGCGGGCTTGCGTGTCGTCAGCCAGAACGTCGCAACGGCGACGACGGTGATGGCGGCGACGACGACGAGGGACACTCGCAACGCGCGCCGGATTCGATCTTCCCCGTCGGAATGTTCGGGACCATCCCCTTGCTCCGTCACGGCGGCGTTTCTCCGAGCCCAAATGCCCCCGGCCGCTGCAGGTCGTAGACCACCACGGCTTCAGCGGCGTGGTTCGCCGCCGGATCCCGGCGCCGTGCTGCGGCGATCGCCCGGTCCTTGGCGTTGTCGTCTGGACGGTACTTTTCATGCAGGCCCCGGTGACGGTCTTCCATCGGCTCGTCGCCAAGTCGGGCGGCAACCTGTGCCATGCCGTAGTGCGCCGTCACGTTCTCGGGGTCGACGGCGAGTGCCTGTCGGTATCGCTCCGCCGCGGCTTCGAGCCATTGGCGCTCGTCGTCGGCCGAAGGGGCCAACTTCGCCCGTTCGAAGAGGGCTCGTCCAAGCGTGTTCAACAACCGGTAATCCCGCGAGAAATCGAAACCCCGCCGCCTGGCTTCCTCGAAGCGGGTCTCGACCAACGCCGTGAGTGATTCGATGGCGGCGTCGAACTCCCCGTTCTGGAGGTCGACCAAAGCGCCGAACCATGCGACCGACCAGGGATAGGCACCGTTCGCGGCCGCCCGGCGCAATGCTTCGCCGGCCTCGTCGAGGCGTCCTTCGCGGATCAGCACCCGGGCGAGGTTCAGATCCCCCTCGGCCCGGCCCAAGTTTGCGACCTGGTGGAACGCCGCCTCGGCCTGACGGAGGGCGCCGCGGTCGGGCTTGGCCAGGAGCCCGATGCCGTAGTCGTTCCAGCGCTGCCAGACGGGAATGTCGGGCGCGCCCTGGGGTTCGCTTTGCGCGACGGGAAACGCAACTTCGTCGCTGGCGATGGTCGTGATCGGCAGCGTGTTGCCTGCGAAGGCGTCGCCCTGGAAGTGGCGCATGTAGGTCGTATCGAATTTCCGGTAGTGAAGTTGCGCCGTCACCACGAGTGGTTCGTCGAGATCTTCCGGCACCGTCAAACGGTAGTGGGCGACGCTGGCGGCGCCCGGCGGCAACTGATGGTTGTAGAGCGGCGTGAAGATGTCCTCCGCGTTGCGCCGGTCGATGCGGTTTCCGTCCCGGTCGAGGACGTAGGCGTTGACGAAGTGCGACCAGGGGTCCACGGCGCCGTCGCCCGGGTCCCGCCCGCCGCTGATGCCGATCAGTCGGTCGCCGCTCATCGCGGTGACCTCGAGCCACACCTCGTTCGAGTCCGCGGTTCCCTGCGTGAAGGTGTGGCCCAGCGTCAGCGTCCTCAGAACCACTTCGACGACGTAGTCGCTGCCCGGCACCAGGGCGGGCACGTCGGGACGCAGCGGCGCGGTCAGCGGCGCATCGATGGCGGCCCCGGCACGAACGCCGAAGACGTCCACCCTCAGGCTGCCCTCGAGGAACTCCCGGTGCGCTTCGTTGACCGATTCGGGAAACCCGAGCAAGTGGGCGAGCGCCGTATTGGCGGCTGGAAAGTGGTGGCCGTGCACCGTCAATGCACCCGTGTCGTCGTTTCGCTTGGCCGCGAAGTCGTCGGACTCGAGGAGCGGCATATGGCACCCGTTGCAGTTTTCCTCGGCCTTTGCCGGGTAGTAGAAGCTCGTGACGCCGTGCCCCGAGACACCGCTCAACAGGAACGCGTCGTAGTGGTTCTGGCCGCGCAGCCACTTGTAGTCGTTGAGCGCCACCGGCAGGTGCACCTTGTGGCAGGTGCCGCAGAACTCCGCGGACTTGTGCAGGGGCTTTAAGAAGGTCCGCTTGTGCAGCGCCGGCTTCGCCTTGATGAGAAAGCCGTTGAGCCAGGAGGCGACGGGATCGTCCGAGCGCGAGAACGGATACCGCTCGGGCACGCCGATGACGAAATCGGCGTTTCCCCGTACGCTGCCGATGGCCTCGATGGCATGGCAACTCACGCAGGTGATGCCCGCATGCGCCGTCGGGTCGTGTACGTCGTCGAACGCCGGGTCGTCGAACCGGCCGCTGAACAGCGGCACCGGGTCGTGGCATCCGGCGCAGAACCGCGCCGCGTGAACGTTGTCGTCCCGGGCCAGCACCGAGTTGCGGGTGTTGCGGACGGAGAAAAGGTACGCCGGGTTGTTGAACGACGCGAAACGATGCGCACTGAACTGCCATTGCGCATGTGCATCCAGGTGACACCCTGCGCACTCGTCGTCGCGCATCAACTCGGCCGGGTGGATGTGGCCGCCCGACGATGTTCGCGCCAGTGCCGGCAGGAAGTCCACGTCGCCGTCGGCGTCGGTTTCCGAAGGCTCGACCAGCCAAACGCCTAGGATGCCGACAACGAGGCTGACCGCGCCGATGCCAAGCCCCGCCGACCAGCGAATCCGCCGGCCGGCGAGGCGGTGCAGCACGAACAACCAGACGATCAGGAGCGGCGTCGCGATGTGCACCCAGTACGCGGCGGATCGCAACGCCGGGTCGCGCAGTTCGACGAGCGGAATACCCCGGGTCAGTCCGAATCCGCTGGCAAGCAGCAGGATGACGCAGCCGAACAGCGAGAGGCCCAAACGAACCGCGAGGCGGTTGGGTCGGCCGATCGCCCGGCGCAGGTGCATGACGCCGTACACGAGCACCGGGACCGTGATCGCGAGACCGAGTAATAGGTGCCCGAAAAACATCGATAGGTAGACGGCGTCTTCCAGGCTCTCGCCGGTCAGCCACTGCCGCCAGGTGATCGTGCCGAGGTAGGCGGAGTTCACAACGAGCAGGGCGAATAGCACCAGGACGCCCAGCAGGAGTCTGCGCATGCCGGGGGTAACAACCGGCGCGGGTCGGGCAGTCTGCCTATCGGTCATGGTCCGTGCGATGAAACGTAGCAAAGCCGCCAGGGCGAACCACGGCGACGCGTCCAGACGGCGCGGGGTCCACTCCTAACGCGTTCAGAGCCAGTTCTCCTGGTCGAGCCGAGCGACCCTCGCGAAGTGTCGTTGGTTGTTGGTAACAAGGACACATCCGATGCTCAGCGCATGCGCCGCGATCATCGCGTCGTTGATACCGATGGGCGTTCCGGCCGCAAGGAGGTCGGCTTGGAGGCGAGCGAACTCATCGGCGGCGGACTTTCCCCAAGACAGCACGCCACTCAGGCGGGCGCAGAATGACTCGATCGCTTGCGTATGCCTAGCAACGCTGCTCGACCGGTGCGCCCCCAACTTCAACTCCGCGTAGGATACGGCGGAGATGCATAAGGCGGCGCCGGAACGGGCCTGCGTCTGCATCGTCCGGAGTAAACGTGCGTCGCGTTCCCGTATCACGTAGCTACAGATGTCGGTGTCGAGCATGTACTGCATGGCGTCGCGACACCAGTTCACGTTATAGAGTCACGCTTCGGTCGGATATCAAGTCAGGTCGATCGGACATGAAGTCGTCGTCCACGGCAGGCACCTCGTCGGCGAAGGACGGCCAGCTCTTGCGTACCGGGACGATCAGGAGGGCGTCGCCCTGCTTGCGAAGAACGACCTCGGCGACACCCTCGAACTGGAACGCCTTTGGAATCCGTACGGCTTGGCTGCGACCGTTCGTAAACAACTTGGCGCTTGCTTCCATGGCGCAACTCCTCGAAATTTTTCCCGAAAAGCGTCGACGACGCGATCACCTACGCGCCTGACGACAGGGTCTCGCACGCCGAATGCGACACGTTGAATATCACAGGCATATGTCAACTGCAAGCGGTTGGTTGCGGAGGGCTTTGTCAGGGTGTACGACAATTCTTCGTGTCGCGTCGTTCAAGCGTCAATGCCGTGCGGGTTGTCACCGCAATTCGGAATCGGAACACTAGCTCGCGGAAGGTCGACTGTGATCGAACGGCATGCCCCGAACACCTGGGAATGAAGCGAGGCAGGCATTGGCGCGGGGCGCGATCTGCTCCCTGCTTGCCACGGCATCGCCACTCGATGCCGAGCCGGTTTTCGTGGAGGTCGGTGGAGAAGCCGGGCTCGAATTCACCCACATCAATGGCATGGTCGGGGAACGCTGGCTGGCGGAAATCATGGGCGCGGGGGTGGCCGTGCTCGACTTCGATGGCGACGACATGCTCGACGTATGGCTGGTCCAAGGTGGACCATTACACGACACCTCGGGCGAGTTGCCCTGTGATCGTCTCTTCCGGAACGTCTCTGCCGAGGTAGGCGAACTGAAGTTCGTCGACGTGACGGGAGAGTCGGGCGTCTGCGCTTCGGGCTACGGCATGGGGGTCGCCACCGCCGACATCGACCTCGACGGCGACCTCGACGTCTTCGTGGCCAACTTCGGACCCAACCAACTGTACGAGAACCTGGGCGACGGCCGGTTCCGCGATGCGACGGCGGGTGCCGGTCTGCGCCACGACGATTGGTCGGTCAGCGCTTCCTTCGCGGACCTCGACGGCGACCTGCTGCCCGAGCTATTTGTCGCCAACTACGTCGACTGGACGGTGGCCACGCACAAGGTCTGTCGGGACGACGCGGGCTCGCCAAGCTACTGCTCGCCGGAGGTCTACCGGCCGTCGGTCGACCGGCTCTATCGGAACCGGGGCGGGTTCGAGTTCGTCGAGATCGGGGCCGAGTCGGGAATCGGCGCGGTTCGCGGCGCGGGCCTGGGGGTGATCGCGCACGATTTCGATGCCGACCGGGACAGCGACTTCTACGTCGCCAACGACATGAACGAGAACCGGCTGTGGGTGAACCAGGGTGGACGGCGATTCGTGGACAGCGCGCTGCTGGCCGGCGTCGCGGTCAACGGCGACGGCAACGTCGAAGCGAGCATGGGCATCGACGCGGAGGATTTCGACCACGACTGCGACATCGACATTTTCGTGACCCACCTCGCCGCGCAGACCAATACGCTCTACGCCAACGAAGGGGACGGCTGGTTTGCGGACCGCACCAATGTGCACGGTGCGGCCGCGGCGAGCATTCCCTTCACCGGCTTCGGCACGGGCTGGTTCGATGCGGACAACGACGGCGACCTCGATCTGTTCGCCGCCAACGGGGCCGTCACCGCGATCACCGGGCAGGATCCGGGTCCGTTGGGCCTGCCGCTGCGCCAGCGCAATCAGTTCTGGCGCAACGACGGCGGTCGCTACACCGAGATCCGCATTCCGGCGTTCGAACCGGCCGAGGTCAGCAGGGGCACCGCGTTCGCCGACTTCGACAACGACGGCGATCTGGACATACTGGTCACCAACAACCGGGGACCGGCAAGGCTTTACCGGAACGATTCGGACGGTGGCCACTGGATTGGCTTTGAAGTCGTGGATAGCTCCGCCCCCGGCAGTGAGGTGTGGCTGGAATCGGTCGGCTGCGGCGCGAGACGGGTGTCCACGGATGGCAGCTATGCTTCCGCCAACGACCCGAGGGTTCTGTTCGGTCTCGGCGAGAACGAGTCCCCGCAGCGGGCTCGCGTGCGTTGGCCCGACGGCGAAGTACACGCCTTCGGGCCTTTGGATGCGGACCGTTACCACATCCTGGCACGACGAAGGGCGGCGAACCCGGCCGTACCCGGCCCTGGGGCGCTCAGACCGACGACAGGCGGTGTCGGCCAAAGCCCGTAGGGGACGCCCTTGTGGCGTCCCGCGACGACCATCCCACAACCTTTCCGTGACCCGGCGCGGGCGACCGCAAGGGTCGGCCCTACGGAACTTTGCTCAACTGTCCAGATGGGAACCGCTCAAGAACGCTAGTGCGTCTCGCGAGTACGCGAGCCGTCCAAGAGCGATCCCAAGCGTTGTTCGAAATGCAACCTG
>JAGWBM010000141.1:4308-5521 GCA_021295895.1 Pseudomonadales bacterium | reverse complement strand
CCTGGCGACGGCGAAACACCTGCAAAGCCATCCGAAGGTGGCGTGGGTGAACTACGCGGGACTGCCGGGCGACCGCTACCACGACCTGGCCAACAAGTACATGGATGGCAAGGCATCCGGCATTCTCACCTTCGGGGTGAAGGGCGGCTTCGAGGCCGGCGTGAAGTTCTACGATGCACTCAAGCTCTTTAAGCGGCTGGTCAACATCGGCGACGCGAAGTCGCTGTCCTGCCACCCGGCATCGACCACACACCGGCAATTGACCGAAGAGGAACAACGCAGCGTGGGTGTCACGCCGGAGATGATCCGGCTCTCGGTGGGCATCGAGCACATCGACGACATCATCGAGGATCTCGACCAGGCATTGGACCAGGCCTGAGCGGTTCCCAAGGGCGACGCCATCGCGCCCGTGGGGTGCGGCCGTCGCCCGTGCCGGATCCCGTGCGATGGTCGGGACGGGACAAGCCCGTCCCCTACGAAGTGTTGCGCTTGAGTCGGGCCAGTTCGGCTTCCAGCTGTTTTCGCTTGGCGATCTCCGCTGCGGCTCTCGCGTTGGCCGCCTCGGCTTCGGATCGTGCCGCCTCGGCTTCGGAACGCGCGACCTTGGCCTGAAATCTCTCTTCCTTGGGCGTCAACAGGTTACGGCCGAGAACCGGGTCATAGAACCGCAGCGCGGACCCGTCGAGCCACAGCTCGAGGCCAAGCGTTCTGCTCGGGATTCCGCGCTCGCCGTTGGAAAGCGCGACCGGCGGCACCGCCCGATAGGTGCCGAGATCCAGTTCGAACAACCTGAGCGGCGGGTCCACGTATTCGCGGCGGGGATCGTAGAGGAAATACTCGACGACGCCCCAGTCGGCATACCGCGCCATCTTCCGCTCGTCCTCCTTGCGGGTGGACTTCGACGTCATCTCGAGTACGAACGAGGGTGCCCGCTCCTCCCAGATCTTGTAGATGTCGCGCTCGCGATCAGCCACGCCGAACGCGACGAAAACGTCCGGAGAGAGAAACCGTCTCGGATTGCCCCGCTGGTCGTAGACCATCATGTTGACGCCCACGTAGGCACCGGGGCGGGATTCGTAGCGCGCGAACAGGACGTGCGCCGCATCCGCCAGACGCCTGTAGTGCAGTGGAGTCTCCGCCACCGGCCTACCATCCCTGGTCGGGTACTCAATGCCGTCGTCGTCGAAGGCGAGGGCTTCGGTCATGGACGCGT
>JAGWBM010000141.1:3815-4204 GCA_021295895.1 Pseudomonadales bacterium | reverse complement strand
GCGAGCCCCGCTGCCGCTTCCATCGGCATATCCCACATCGTCGATGACGGGATTGTCCGCGATGGATCGCGCCGGCAATGACAGCCAACGCCCATTGACGGTGTGCGAATCGGCTGAAATGGGCTCGGATGCAGCCGGTCCCGGTTCCCGCCTGCGGTCCTTCTCACCTAACCGCAGCGGGATTGCGTCTCGCCGAACGTTCTGCTTTTCTTCGGTGCTACGCTAGCGTAGCGGCTCCGAATTGCGTTGACAGACCGCACGGGATTGGAGCCTGCTCAAAGCTCAAAAAAATGGAGGATGGGCCGCAGTCAAAACAGGCACTTACGTACATGTCCGGCTCAACGTCATTTGCGAAGCAATGTCAGCGAATTCAAGAGGCGGCACACTAG
>JAGWBM010000141.1:418-3780 GCA_021295895.1 Pseudomonadales bacterium | reverse complement strand
TCCATTTGCAACCTGAGTGTGAACATCAGGGGCGCTCAAGGACCCTAGATTGCTGATATGTTCGCCTATCCCGCGCTAGCGGTCTGCTTCGCCGAATGTCGCTCATCCGTCCGAAGGGTTCGGACGTTCCTCTGCGTCGCCGTAGCGGCCGCCGGGATCCTCGCCACCCTCATTCTCACGACACAGGCAACCAGCCAGATGGCCCCCTTGGCGGGTGCCTATGCGCCGCGGTTGGTGCTCTCGGTGATGGGGAACTTCTGGCTGTGGCTGTTCCTGCTGGCCGTCGTGTTCCTCGCCTTCGATGCCAGGCAACAGGACGAACGCGCACGCATTGCGGAGGTTCTCGACGTACGGCCGATCTCGAACGTGGCCCTGCTAGGTGGTCGCCTGGCCGGAACGGTGCTCGTTGCCTGGCTGGCCTTGGTCGCCATTGCGGTCTTGATTCAAACGGGCGGAACCATCAGCCGGATGATCGACGAGGGATCCGCAAATGACACCTCGTCGCTGTCGTGGTCGTTGGCCGTCGCCGTGGAGCCGGTCTCCCTCGTCACTTTGTTGACGATCGACGCGTTGCCCGCTCTAGTGTTCACATCGGCGCTGGTGGTGTTTCTGGCTAGCGTGCTCCGTGCCCGCATGCCGACGATCCTGATCGCTCTAACGCTGATCGGACTCCACATCTATGCCGTCGCCAGTACGCCCATGTTCCTGTTGCCGACCGTTTCGCTGGCAGCCAGCTACGCCGACTTCGCATCCGATGTCGTTCCCACCGTTCCCGACGTAAGCGTCTATCTTCAACGTGCCGCGCTCGTTTTGTTGGGAATGGCGCTGTTGATCGGCGCCGCCGCGTGCTACCCCCGCGACGACGGTCGTTCCCGGCTGGGACAAGGGACGGCGGCGGTCCTGCTAGCCGCCCTCGGCGGTGCCGGAATCGCCGGTTCCGTCGCTCACGCCGCCAACGATCTTGCTGTCCGTGAACAATGGCTTACCGCACAGGAGGAGGCCCGAGACCTGAAGTACCCTGAGCTTCGCCACTTGCGGGGTGAAGTGCGCATCGAGCCCGCCACCGAGCTGTCTCTGGACCTCGAAATGCGGGTCGCCCCGCGGGGTGGCGAAATGCTGGAACGCCTGCATTTCAGCCTTAATCCCGGCCTCAAAGTAAGTGCGGTCCGGATTGCCGGTGCGTCGGTAGACGCCACACACCTAAACGGCATCCTGGCGGTCGACTTGCCAATAGCGCTTGCGCCGGACACCGAACTGACGGTGACCCTGAAGGCCAACGGCGTCCCCGATGGCCGCTTTGCGTACCTGGACGGCGTCGTTGACTGGCGAGGCTTGACCGCTTCCAACCGACTGATTCTGCTTGGTACGGATGCGCTGCTGTTCAATCGGCACTATGTTGCGCTGCCCCCCGGCGCCGTGTGGCTACCGGCTACCGGACCGAACCTCGCGCATCGTCCACCCGACGTATTCGTCGCGGATCTCTCCGTCCGCGTGCCTGAGACCTGGCTAGTTGCCGCGCCGGGCCGACGGGAGACCATCGCGGCGGGTCATTTCCGCTTCAGACCCGAGGGGTCCGTCCTCGATCTGGGGCTGTTCGCGTCCCGTTTCGAGCGCCGCGCCGTCGAAGTTGAGGACGTGACGCTCGAATTGTTGGTCGTGCCGGAACATGCCCGCCAACTCGACGGCTTTTCCGATGTGATGGAGGGCGAAGACGGGATCGTGGCGCGGGTCGGTGCGATGTTGAAAGCCGCCGCAGAGCGTGGACTCGCATACCCCTACGGCGGTTTCACGATGGTGGAGATCCCCTCGCGGTTGCGCAGCTACGGCGGTGGATGGCAAATGAACACTGCCCTGTTTCCGCCTGGATTGGCGCTGCTGCCCGAGTACGGGTTTCCGACACGTTTTGCGCACGTCTATCGGGACCGCCGTCGCAGCTTCGGTGTTAGCCCGAAGTTGCCGACCGAAGAGGCGGATCGCAAGCAGGGCATGCTGTGGCGGTTGTTCGCGCTCGAGAGCGCGGCCGACGCGCCGCATCACGCCGTGAGGAACGTCTTCGCCGACGGCGCCCGCGGCCCCGGCGCCGTGGCGGTCGATGCCTTGTGTCGCATCCTCGCCGTGCAGACCCTTTGGCGGTTGTACGGTGTTGAATCGAAGGCCCTGTTCGCCGCGCATCGATTTGCGCGACCAGCCACCGAGGACAATCTGCTTCGGAAGTTCGTCTGGGGCGGCGGGCCGGAACGAATGCCAATCGTGCCGGACGAACCCAACGTTTGGGAGGCTGCGGAGCGCGTGGCGCTGACCGACGTCGCCGATCTGGAGGATCGCGGGCTCGCCATCGACGTTCTGGAATTGCGCGTGGGCCAAACGGCAAAAATCATTCGCGATCGGTACGGCCTCGATCAGGTCGCGAACCTTCTGGCCGCACTTCACCGACGGAATCCGGGTGCGGGTGTCGTCGCGCAAGACCTATCGCGGGCAGGTACTGAGGCGGGCATGGATCTCGACGGTCTGCTTGGCGATTGGCTCAACGCGACCGACATGCCGGCTTTTCGCGTCTCGCCGGTCGAAGCCTTCAGGATCGGCGACGACGATGACGGCACGCCGCGTTACCAAGTCCTCGTCAAGGTGCGAAACGACCGGTCCGCACCGGGCCTTGTGCGGTTCACCGCCGTGGCCAAGAGCGGAGCCAACGGCAGCCGCGTTTGGTCGAACTCGGACCCGTTTCCCGTTCCGGGTGATTCGGCGATCGAGATCGGTCTGATATTGCCGGGCCCGCCAGATGTACTTTGGTTGCGCCCGTACCTGTCTCTGAACCGTGCCGACCAGCGTTTGGCCGTACCGCAGGTGGAAGAAACCGGGCTCGATGAGGGGGAGCCTTTCGAGGGCGCGCGTCCGAGCGAGTGGCAACCGACCACGACGGGCATCGTCGTCGACGACCTTGACGAAGGATTCTCCGTCTACGCGACGACCGAGGCCATGCGCTTTGGCGGGGCATCGGCGGACGAGTTTGCCCAGACCGACCGAGGCATACCGGTGTACCGCGGTGTGCTCCGACCGTGGTGGATGCGCCAAGCCTTGCCGACTGCGTGGGGGCGCTACCGACGAACGGTCGTACGCATCGCCTCCGGAAAGAGAGACAGTCGCGCCGTGTTCGAGGCTGAACTACCGGAGGGTGGCCGTTGGCTCCTTCAGTACCACGTGCCGAGCCTGCGCGTGATGGGTCTGGGCTCGCAGGCTTGGGGTCCGCAGGATGAACAGGGCATGTACCGTCTCGAGGTCGTCGGCGGCCAGACCAAGGGATTGGTCGATTTCGACGCCGGCGCGGCGGATACCGGTTGGAATGAGGTCGACGCCTTCGATCT
>JAGWBM010000141.1:0-332 GCA_021295895.1 Pseudomonadales bacterium | reverse complement strand
AATAGCATAGTCTGTCCGCTATGAGCCAATCACTACCAACCGAAGATCGAGTGTGTCACGACCAGATAATCCCGCAATGGAAGTTGCGTAACTGACGACAAATAACCCTATCGCGCAATTTTCGCAAGGACTATGTTGCGCGAATTGTTTCTATCGTGCGATGATCGCGCTAGTACGCGTGACAGTCTTTGGTCGATGCTTGAAGGCGAATTGAGGAAGATCGAAGCGGTTGTCGGTGGTCATTCCGATGGCATTGGCGTGCAAGGCATCGCCGGTGAACTCGGTGCCGGGTTACCTCGGCGCACCCTCCAATACCGGCTCGGACGTTTGGT
>JAGWBM010000140.1 GCA_021295895.1 Pseudomonadales bacterium | reverse complement strand
CGGTGCGGTTCGTCGTCGTCGAGAGCGGAGAGCGCCGCGCCAATCCACATCTCCGTCATGCCGTAGGCGGACAGGGCTTTCAGCGGGGCCATTACGCGCTCGCCGCGCCGTGCCACGGGCGTCGCGCTGTGCATCCCGGCGGCGAAGAGTCCGGTGCGCAGACTGCTCAAGTCACGGGGACGTGCTTCCTGGGCATCGCACAGCATCTGCATGTGGGCCTCGAAGCCGTGGGCGATGGTGGCGCGCTCGCGTTCGATGAGATCAAGTGCCTCGTCGGCGTCGAAGGTCTCGGTGAGAACCTGACGCGCCCCGGTCGCCATCGACATCATGGCGGCTTCCGAGTAGCCGAAGGCGTGGAACAGCGGCAGGTAGCTCATGATCGTGTCGTTCTCGGTGACCGCCATGCGGAAGGCTCGCTCCTCGACGTTGCGGATCAGACGATGGTCGTGCAACACGCCCTTGGGGAAGCCGGTCGTGCCGGAGGTGTACATCATGAACGCGGAATCGTCGGGGTCGACGGCGTCCGAGCGCGCCGCGAGGTCGGCGTCGGACACGGTTTGCGCTCGGGCGATCGCGCCGGCCCAGGAAACCGTGCCCTCGTATTCACCCTCGCCGACGATGACGACACGGTTCAGTTCCGGGAATGAGGGGTCGTCGATGTGGGTGCCATTGCCCGGCAGGTCGACCACCTCGCGCACCATGTCCAGGTAGTCGATCGGTCCGGAGGCGTCGTGCGTGATCAGCATGACGCTGTCGGATTGGCGCAACACGTATTCGAGGTCGTTCGTTCGGAACCGGGTGTTGACGGGCACCTGCACCGCGCCGACCTTCGCCAACGCGTACATGAGGAAGACCCATTCGGCGCGGTTGTTGAGCCACAGCGATACGTGGTCGCCGCGCTCGACGCCGAGGGTCATCAACGCCTTGGCCACCCGGTCGATCTCGCCCTTCAACTCCGCGAAGGTGTAGCGCTCGTCTTCGAAGACAAGGGCTTCGCGGTTTCCGAACTTGCGCGCCATCTCGTCGGGCAGGTCACCGAAACGGCGCTTGGGGTACCAGTCGGTCATGGGCGAATTGTAGCGCCACACAACCCGTCGCCTTTCGGGGCGCCACGTCTTGCCCAACCCAAGCCGCTCCGGGACCCGGCCGGAATTTTCGCTGACGCGCCAAATCCGACGGACTCCTGGAAACCTGCGCGGGAGAACGGCACACCGGGCCCCGCCGCGCCATAACCAGCGCGGCGAGGTCCGAGCGGATTCCCCGCCGTACGGACGTACGACGACCGATGCCTATGTAAGATAGGCGAACGGCCGATCGCGAGGCAACAACCCCAGCCGAGGACGACCATGCCCAAGAAACGCCTTTCTGTCGTGCTCATCGGTGCGGGTGGAAACATGCGCAACGCCCACGTGGCGCGTATTGCCGCCGACGGGGCCGTGGCGATCGCGGGGGTAGCGGATCCCGTCGAATCGCAGGCGCGGTTGTTGATGGAACGCGCCGGGCACGAGATCCCGTACTTCCGCAATTGGCGAACGATGCTCAAGGACGTCGATGCGGATGGGGTCCTGATCAGCACGCCGCACCGGGAACACTACCCCCAGGCCAAGACGTGCCTGGAGAGCGGTCGGCACGTGCTGGTGGAGAAGCCGTTGGTCATCCAACCGAGCCACGCCAAGCGCCTCCTGGCGCTGGCTTCGGCGCGCGGACTTGCACTCGTGGTCGCCTACCAGCGGCATTGGATGCCGCACTTCGCTTTTGCCCGGGAACTCGTCCAACGCGGTGCCCTCGGGGAGATACGCGGCGTCGTGGCGTACGTGACGCAGAATTGGCTGGGCGTGGGTGGCTGGCGCCTCGATCCCGACCTGGCGGGCGGCGGCATGTTCATGGACACGGGTAGCCACCTGGTCGCGGCGATGCTGTGGGTCACCGACCTGCGGCCCGACGTCGTCGGGGCTTCGTTCGACCATGCGGGCCGCGCCGTCGACGTCAACGGCGGGATGGTGGTGCGTTTCGCGAACGATGCCGTCGGTACGCTGACATCGACGGGCAATGCCTCGCGCCATGACGAACGGCTTGCTATCAGCGGCAGCGAAGGATCGCTGGTACTGCACCTACACCAGTGGCGGGTGCGCTCGATGCTGTTGAACGATGAACCGGTGGAGATTCCGAAGCGTATCAAGCCGTCGACCCCCGACGCGGCCCTGTTCCGCTGGATACGCAACGGTCTTGCGGACTACGAGTCCCAGGCCTTCGCCCTACAGGTCGCGAGGCTGACGGAAGCCGCCTATCGCTCGGCGGATGAGAACCGGCCCGTGAAGGTGCGTCGATGAACCCCTGCGGCAACGATTGGAGGCCGACATGGTGACCTTGCTCGACGGCGGCATGGGCCGGGAGATCCAGCAACGGCGCCCGGAAGCCGCGCACGGTCTGTGGTCCGCCGGCGTGCTCCTCGACGAACCCGACCTCGTCGTCGAGATTCACCGGGAGTACATCGATGCCGGCGCGATGGTCATCACCACGAACAACTATTCGACGATACCGAGCTACCTCGGCAAGTCGGGGATCGAAGACCAATACCGGGAACTCACCCGGCTCGCCGCGACGCTGGCCCGCCGGGCGGTGCGCGAGAGCGGCAAGGATGTCGGGGTCGCCGGATCCCTGCCGCCCCTCGAGGAGAGCTATCGGGCCGATCTCGTCCCGGCCCCGGGGGTCGCGCGACCGATCTACCAGGGCGTGGTCGAAGCACTCCGTGACGAGGCCGATCTGTATGTCTGCGAGACCATGTCCTCGGCTATTGAAGCGCACACTGCCGCGAGTACTGCGTTCGCACACGGCCAAGGCAAGCCCGTGTATGTTTCGTGGTCCCTCGACGAGACACCCGGCCGCGGGTTGCGCAGCGGCGAGACCGTCAAACAGGCGGTGGCGGCGCTCGCCGGGCTGGACGTCGAGGGCTACCTGTTCAACTGCACGCATCCGGAAGCCATCGAGGTGGGTTTGCGCGAACTCAAGACTCTCACTTCGAAGCCCATCGGCTGCTACCCGAACCGGCTCAACAAGGTGCCCGACGGGTGGACGCTAGACAACGAGATCACGACCGGATTGCGCGGCGACCTCCCGCAGCACATCTACGTCGCAGCCATGTTGCGCTGCATCGATGCTGGCGCGAGCATCGTCGGCGGCTGCTGCGGCATCGGACCGTCGGACATTCGGGCCTTGCGGGAACGGCTCACCTAGGCATCCCAATCGTCCTCGTTTCACCCCGGTCGCGGGACGGGCAAGCCCGTCCCCTACGCGTTGCTTCGGGGTAGGCTCGTGAGGGCGACGCTTGGCGTCGCCCCCATGACGTACCCGCGCGCCCGCCATCACTACAACACGAGGGCGACCCCTACGCGTTTCTACCGGGCTCCTTAGCCCAAGGTTGCCGCCAGCGCATCGTCGAGTTCGACTGCTCGTTCGTGGGCGGGTCGCGCATACATCCGCTCGACGTAGTCGGAGATCGTCGGCCGGTCCTTGATCGAGCCGAACTGGAGACCCCATCCCAATTGCGCGGCGACGTAGACGTCGGCCGCCGTGAACGCCTCGCCCGCAATGTGAGGTGACTTGTCGAGTTGCCATTCGAGGGTGTCCAACGTGGCGGCGAATGTCCGGTAGCCGACCATGCCTTCCTGCTCCGGCGCGATCTCGACACCGAGGCCTTGGTTGATGGCAGCCGGTTCCAGGCAGCCTGCGCCGAACATCAGCCAGCGGTAGTAGGGCCCTCGTTCGGAGGACGGTGGGGCAAGCCCCGCATCGGGGAATACATCCGCGAGATAGGCGCAGATCGCCGCGCACTCGGTAACGACGACACCGTCGTGGACGATCACCGGGACCTTGCCCATCGGATTCAAGGCGAGGTACTCGGGATCGGTGATCTTCTTGCCGAGTTCCATGACGACGGTGTCGTACTGCGCGCCTGCTTCTTCGAGCATCCAGCGCGCGATACGGCCCCGGGACATGGGATGGGTGTAGAAGGTCAGGGAGTAATCGTCTGCCATTTGGTTCTTCCAAGTTGATCGGGGATGGGTCGACAACCTACAACACGTCGAAGATGTGACTGTACTTCAGGACGAGTTCGCGCCGCGGCGGGCCCAGGCCCGTGCGCGCGTCGATCTCGTTGTAGACGACGTAGAGACCGGCGT
>JAGWBM010000139.1:4496-7778 GCA_021295895.1 Pseudomonadales bacterium | reverse complement strand
AGCAACTCGCCAGATGTGTGATGACCCCGTGCAACTCAACCGGGGGACCCAATTGATTCTACCGCTGATGATCAGCCGGCGGGACGACGAGCCGGTCGTCGTGGCCAATCACTGCGGCGCTCGCTTGGAACAAACCCGCAACCCGTCGAATCCCATGGCCAAATCGGTTCGAAGAGGCGACCCTATCGCGACCGCAAGGGCACGCGGTCGCCCGCGCTATCGAAGCAACACCACAAGCACGATCCCCACAACGATCAGTGCCGAACCGGCGACCTCGGTCACGCGCACCCGTTCCCGGAACAGCAGCAGCGAGACGACGAAGGCGAACAGCAATTCCATTTGGCCAAGGGCGCGGACCAGGGGGGCGCTCTGAAGCGTCATCGCCGTGAACCAGCTTGCCGAGGCGGTCATGCCGAACAGACCGACCCAAAAGCTCGTGCGCCAGGTTGTCGCGATGCGGCGTAACGCTCCCGAACGACGGCCGATCCATCCCCCCATGACGATGGTCTGCGCGGTCGTCGCGGCTAGCAGCGTCAGGGCCGCGGTGATGACGTAGCTGCCGTCGAGTGATAGCGATGCGGCGCGATAGCACACCGCGGAACAGGCGAAACCCGCGCCGGCACCGATGCCGAACCAGCCGCCTGCACCAATCCATGCCGACCGTTGCGTCCCGGCCAGGGCGCGTGGCGTGCGGGGCGACAACAGAAGCACGCCCGCCAGGCTGATGCCGATGCCGGCAGCGGCGCCCCAGCTCACGCCTTCGCCGATCAAGAGCAGACTGAACAGCACCGTTTGCACAGCCTCGGTCTTGGCATAGGCGGTACCGACCGCGAAGTTGCGGTAGCTGAAGGATCGGATCAGCGCCACCGTACCGACGATCTGCGCCATGCCGCCGGCAAAGGCGAACGCGAGAAAGCGACCGTTCAGCGGCGGTGCCTCCAGGCCGGCCGCGACGAGGGCCAGGACGTAGGCCAACGCGAACGGCCACGCGAAGCAGAAGCGCACGTAGCTGGCCTCGGTGGCATCGAGCCGCTCGGTGAGCTTCTTCTGCAGTGCCGAACGAGCGTTCTGCAGGCCAGCCGCCAGCAGGGTAATCGCGATCCACGGCTCCACGGTTACACCTGCGGCCGCGGTGAGGGGAGGCGCGCATCGGAATCTGAGCGGCGGTAGTCAGCCAGACGACCAACTCGCCTGCAGGTAGAACAGCGCCCCCTGCCAGGGTGTCACGGAGTCGCTGCGGTAGATGCGTCCGCAGCAGACCTCGAACTCGCCGGGATCCGGGTAGTTGTCGAAGATGTTCTGCAAACGCCTCGCGCCAGGTCCGGGTCAACTCGGCGTCGACCATCACTTCGGCGCCGAAGTTCTGGACGGTTTCGAGGGTCGCGTCGAGGGTGTTCTTGTACTCCCCGTAGTAGCGCGTGCGTAGCAGCATGTCGAAGCGACCGACGCTGTGCGATGCGGTGATCACCGCCCGCGTTCCGGGAACGCCTCGTTCGACGTCGTGCTCCGCTTCGGCATCGACGAACCGGCCGCGGTCGAGTATGCGGGTTCGGTTGATGTTGACAGCGGCGTTCAGGGTCGTGCTGCCGAGCGAGGAGTCGAACGCCCAACTCGCGACGAGATCTACTCCGCTCGTCTCGGTCTGCACGTCGTTGGTGAAGAAGCGGACCTGGGCGATGTCGTTGGCCCCGGGAACTCCAAGGCGCGCGAGGTCCGCGGCTTCGTCCGGTCCCACGGCGAACTGCGACGACAGCACGATGCGGTCGTCGAGGCGTATCCGGTAGACATCGGCGGTCAGCGTGAACCCATCGAACGGCGTTGCCGCGGCTCCAAACGTCCAGGACCGCGACCGTTCGGGATCCAGGGGTTCGCCGCCGAACAGCGCGGCGGCCGGATGGGTGGAAGGGAAAACGCCCTCGGCCCGCGGGAAACCGTTGGGATCGACCCGCGTCGAGACGTTCGTGGTGGCGAGTTGACCGGGTGTGGGGGCACGGAAGCCAGTGCCCAGGGAGGCGCGCAGGTTGACGTTGTCGGTCAGGCTGTAGCGCGTCGCCAACTTCCAGATGCCGACGTCGCCGAAGTCGGAATAGTCCTCGTAGCGGACGGCGAAATTGGCGAGCCAGCGCAGGGTCAGGTCGCCTTCCAGGTCGACGTAGACAGCGCGGCTTTGCCGGTTGAGTTCGGAACTGAAAGCGGGCGGATAGCCCGGAAAGCCGTTGGAGCCGATGGGCACGGTGTTGTTGACCGGATCGCCGTCGGGACACAGCGAACCGACGGACTCGAAGCCGGGGATTCGGCATTCGATGGTGGTGAGGCCGTCGTTCGGGTCGGCGTCGACCTCCGCCTGGGTGATCTCGAAGTTGAACGGATCGGGCCGCGCGAAGGGACCGACCTCGTGGGAGGGATCGTCGCCGGACTCGATTCGGTAGGTCTCTTCGCGGTATTCCATTCCGAAGGCGATGTTGACCGGGCTCGCAAGACCGACCTGCCACGGCCAGGTGAAGTCGGCATTCAAAGCCGACTCGCCGTTCACCAGGTTGCCGGGGCGGAAACGGGTGGGTGTCCCTGGACCCATCGATGGATTCATGGTGTTGGCGATGCTGTAGCGGACCTCGTCGGTGCCACGACTCGCGGAGAAGTCGAACGTCAGGCCACCGGCGCGCTCCCCTCGGACACCGCCGTGGATGGCGTGGTCGATGACATCGCCCGAGAACTGCGGTGTGAAGCCGGATGGAAAGAGGCTCACCCGGGGATCGTAGATGGAACCGTCGCGGAGTCGTACCGGCAGCAGTTGACTGACACCGGGGCGCCGGTAGAAGAACCCGCCGGTCTGGTCCTTCGTCGCGTAGGTGGCGAAACCGTAGAGTTCGACCGCCGCCACCGGCAGGGCCGCGTTGACGACCAGGTTGGTCTGCTCGCGATCGGGCTGACCCCAGATCTGGGCGGGGCTTTTGAACTTCCGGTTGCCACCGGCGCCAAGGAAGTTGTCGGCGAAGCGCGTGTCGAGGTCGTCCGGGATGCCGTCGCTGCCCGGCAGCACCTGCAGGATCTCGCCGTTCGACGAATAGGTGTAGGCGAAGGCATCGGGTCCGTAGTACGTGACGCCATTCGCGGTCGACTGGCTACGGGTCGCCTCGAGGGGCGTGATGGCGGAACCGCCGATGGCGATATCGTAGGGTTCGGAACGGCTGGTCGGGGCCGAATCCGATACCTGTACGCCGACGTTCACGAAACCGGCGTCTCGCAGCGGCAGACCGACGCCGGCTTCGAGGGTGGCCTCCT
>JAGWBM010000139.1:0-4390 GCA_021295895.1 Pseudomonadales bacterium | reverse complement strand
AGCACCTCCACGCTGTCGATGGCGATCGCCGGGATGTTGCCCACGTCCGGGCCGTGCGCGCCGAAACCGCCGAGTCTCATCAGTGCCGACCGGTGCCAGCGCTTGCCGTCGACGAGCACGAGGGTGTGGTGGGTGTCGAGACCGCGCAGGTGGGTCGGCCGGATGAACGACGCGCCGTCGGAGATCGGTTCCCGGCGGACGCTGAACGAAGGCACGATGGCGTTCAGCACTTCGACCAGGTCGGAGGAGTTGATGCTCTCCACCTGCTCGCGGTTGAACACGTCCACGGGTACGGCCGTGTCGGCCGCGGTTCGTGTGCGTACCCGGGTGCCTACGCTGACGACCACTTCCACGAGTTGGTCGGCGTTGCCTTCGTTGTCGGGGGCAGCGCCGGTGGTACTCGCCGCGACGAAGGCAATACGTGGAGATGCGGGTGGTTTGAGCGGCGTGCGTTGGGGCGGTCACCCATAGCTCACGCTCATGCCAGCCCGCACGTCGTTGTTGATCCCGTACTGCGGAATGGGATAGCGCAATCCGTTGCGCGACAGGCGATCGAGACCTTCGATCACCTTGGGAAGAAAGCCGGGCGGAATCGCCATCAGGAGTTCGTCCTCCATGACGCCGCCGTACCGGCGTTCGGCGAAACAGGGGATCGACAGGCTCGGTTCCCCGGTGGCCAACGCCCGTCCCCATGAATCGGCGCAGGCGGATTCGCCGACGCAACCCCATTCGAGTTTCTTGTAGCCCGTCCACTGCAGGCCGTTGATGAACAGGATCATCTGCGCCGGCGTCGCGTAGATGAGGGCGATGTCGGGCGGATTGAGGCGACCACTCGCCAGCGGGCTCACGGCCATCGCGACATGCTCGCCGAAGGGCGCCAAATCCATCGCTTGCTGATGCTTGGCCGCCTCTTCGCCGTTCTCGTACCACACCCCCCTCGCTCCGGGGAGCAAGCCCAACCACGGTCCGGCATTGGTCGCCCACGAGGTCCTCCGCGGTGATCCCCACGGTCCAACCGTTGCGGCTCGCCTGGCCGACAATCTGATCCGTGGTGTGGATGTTCTTGGGGCGGCGCATGCGCGGCACCGCTTCCATCTCTTCCACTGTTTCGAAGAGCTTCATGCCGATCGGCGTGGTGCGCAGGCGCAGGTAGCGATTGAGGCCGGCGACCAAGTCCTGCCAGTCGATGTGAGTGAGGTCGGTGGCGATGACGTCGCTCATTGGTTTTGCTCCGCTCTTGGGCGGCGCTCAATCTACTTGATTCGGGACGACGATGGGGAGGTTGCGCAAGCCTGACCTGCACCCGCAGAGGCTACGAGCCGGTCCACATTCGGTGGAATGGTGACCCACTGGAGATCAATCTAGTACCCCGGGACTCCTGAAGTCTTGTTCTTTGCGCAGTGCGCGACTTGTCGTAGAGGATTCCCGCGGCGCGAACCCTCTCGACGCATCGTCAGGTCCGCCGCCGGACGATTTCCTCTTCCACGTCCCGCAGCTTGTCCTTGCCGAAGTAGAGTTCCTCGCCGACGAAGAAACTCGGGGAACCGAACACGCCGCGTTCCACTGCGGACTCCGTGTTGGCGATTAGCTGCTGCTTGACGGCGGGATCCTGGATGCCGGCGAGCACCGTCTCCACCGGAAGGTCGGACTCGGCGAGCGCCTTCGTGAACACGTCGAGATCGTCCATCTTCTTTTGTTTCGTCCACATGTGCTGGTAGACCTCGTCCACGTAGCGCGCAAGGAATCCCTCGCGCTCGGCGACGATAGCACCGCGCATGATGGTCAACGTGTTGACGGGGAAGTGCGGATTCGGGACGTAGGCCGGTACGCCGTATTGCTTGAGAAACCGTTCGGTCTCCAGCCGCTGATACTCGGGCTTGTTGCGGATACCTTTGAGGGAGACCGCGGGCGAGACGTTGTTGGTGGCCTTGAACACGCCGCCGAGCAAGACCGGTACGTACTTGAACGTGACGCCGGTTCGGCGCCCCACCCCCGGGATGGCCAAATGCGCGAGATACGCGTTCGGACTGCCGAAGTCGAAGTGGAACTCAACGCTTAGAGCCATTTGTCATCTCCTTGGATTCTCCATCAACCTTGTGGTTGGCGGTACTCGGCGAAAAGGAGGCCACCATGCAACGGCGTCGAGATCGCGTGCAAGGGGTGTACGCGGCGTCGCCCGAGGCAGGCGGCGTCAGTCCGATGTCAAGAGAATGCGCGAGCATTCTCGCAACGCGCCCGGAGGGCGCGCCGGGACGGGACAAGCCCGTCCCCGCTTCGCCCCAATCCGGTATGGGCACTCTGGCCGTCAATTCGTCGGCGTATACCAGATGGGTGACGTATAGGCTCGCTCTTGAGTGACCATGGGAATCTCATCTGGCAGGTCTTTCGAACGAAAGAACTTCGCATCGTAGGCGGTCCAGCGAGGGGTCGGGATCTCCAGTACACGCAGGTAATAGAAGGCGGGTTCGGCGCGGTTGAAATCGGGGTCGGTCCACACCACGGCCAGCTCCGGATCGCCAATGCTGTTGGTGTAGGACGCATCACGAACGTCGACCGTACTGCCCACCGCTTCAACCTCGCCCTTGGTGTTCTCCGTGCGGTCGTCGGACAAGGCAACATTGTATATCCGCTCGTGCAACTCGCCGTCTTCGTCACGCCAACCCTTGATCACCTGCACACGGTCCAGATTGGCGCCATCGGGATCTCTTACGGCTCGGATGAGAAAACTCGGCGCTTCCCCCTTTGGAGCTGCCGTGAGATCGCCACCCATGGGGACGCCCTTGGCATAGCCGACGCGAGCCAGGTCCGGTCGCGCGGCATCTGCGTCGGCGTAGTCCCATCCGCCGAAGAATCGGACGGTCATGCGCGGGCCGGAGGACGCATAGACCTCTTTGCGTTGCATGGCGGCGAAAAGCGCTTCCCGCGTGTTCTCTGCCGCCCAGACTGCCGCATAGCCGGAAGCGCTGTAGTTCCATCCGGTTGCCACTCGGTTCCGGCCCGGTTCGTTGCCCGGCATCTTGCCCCAGAAGTTGTCCTGATCGGCGGTCGCCAGGGCGGTGTGGGAATCCGTGCTCCCGATCATGCCGAACTTGAAGGGATTGACGCCAAGGTCCGCCTCCTGGCCCAAGCCCAGTTTCAGGGCGGAGCGGGCATAGGAATTGATGGGACTCGGCCGCGGTTCCTCTGAACGCTTGGTCTGTTCTTGCGTATCTGTCGAACCGTTGGCTTGTTTCTTCGAGTCGGGTTGGCTCTTCGTGATACCCCACCTGAATATCTCGCTATCGGCGAACTCGTCGTTCGGCGAGAGCAGCGGGTGGGTTTCGCCGTGCCCTTTGATCTGCGTCACCTCGTAGAGCGGCTCGAAGCGCGAACGGGTTCTCGCGTACGTTTCCGTAAGCGGCTCACCCTGGAGAGTGGTGAGCGCGAACATGCTGTTGCCGCTCAGATTGCCGTTGTGAGGGATCGCGAACGCTTGCCCTCCCGTGCGTTCCCCGTAGTCCTGCAGATACGCCCATAGATCTTCCGGGTCACTGCTGTCAAAGGCGGAATACGGCACGATCTGGCTGGTCCGTTCGGGGCCGTCGGCAAAGATGACGTTTCGGTGGCCCCCGGACGCGACGGTCCACTCGTAACCGGAGAAGGTTGTGAATCTGCCTGGATCGTTGTGCCTTTCCGCGCTTGCGACGACCTCTTTCCAGACCGAGCGGTAGAAACGCGCATCGATCCCGTAGTCGGCATGGCCTAGACCCTTGGCTGGACCCTGGTCGGCCTTGACGGCCCGGAGCGTGGCGGCATTGAAAGCGTTCAACAGATCGTCGGTGTCCGCGTTGAGAGCTTCCACCAGGGATACGGGGTGTTTGAGTGCCTCGGCCGAACGCTTGCCGGCGTCTGTCTCCAAAAGAGTTTTGTCTCCGGCGTGGATCCGCGCGATAACACCCAAGTTCTCGGCATGGTCGGACACCATGAGGAAATCCAACGGTCGGCGCAGACGAACTTCCTGGCCGCTCGTCGCCCGGATCTTCTCGCCCTTGGCGAAACGGTAGGCATCATCCGGCAGGAGCCTGGTGCCAAAGATAAACGCGTCTGACGACAGGGCGGTATGAACGTGGGTATCACCCCAATAGACGTGGGTCGTGTGGGACCGGTCGACGTGAGGGGAATAGGAATCCTGGGCGAACGCACTGAGCGACATGGCAGTCAGCGCGAGAAGGAGTGTCACTTGGTTCACGGATTCCCCCTTCGTTCCCGTCCGCCATTGTATCCTCCGAGCGAAAAGTGAACTGAGTAGCTGATGCGGTATAGACCTCTGGGCACATCGGGAATCGACGCCTCCATCGTCGGACTCGGTACGGCGGCGATTGGCGGAGGCGACACGTTTAAGGGCCCGGAC
>JAGWBM010000138.1:5674-9132 GCA_021295895.1 Pseudomonadales bacterium | reverse complement strand
GGGACAACGGATAACCATGGGAAATCGCTTGCAGGATCGGGTCGCCATCATCACCGGCGGCACGAGTGGAATCGGCGCGGCGACCGCCGAACTCTTCGCGGCCGAGGGGGCCACCGTGGTGATCGCGGGGCGTTCCGAGGACAAGGGCTCGGCGCTGGCCGAGCGCCTCGGTGACAACGTCCACTACGAGCATCAGGACGTCACCGTGGAGGACGACGTGCGACGGGTCATCGACGACACCGCGCAACGGTTCGGGCGTCTGGACGTGCTGTTTAACAACGCCGGCGGCCCGACGGCGGGCAACGTCGGCGACATCACCGGTGAGAACATCGACTACGGGGTCAAGTTGCTGTTCACCAGCGTCGTGTTGGGTATGCGTTTCGCCATCCCCCACATGCTCGCATCGGGCGGCGGGTCGATCATCAACAACTCCAGCATCGCCGCCATCCGCCACCTGCAGGGGAACATCCTCTATTCCGCGGTCAAGGCGGCGGTCACCCACTATTCGAAGCTCGCCGGCATCGACCTGGGTCCCCAAGGGATCCGTGTCAACGTCATTTCGCCCGGAGCCATCGCGACGCCCATCTTCTGGGGTGGCTCGGCGCGGGCCAACACGCTTCCCGACGCCGAGAACGAGCGCAAGATGGCCAAGCTGCAAGGCAATCTCGGACGGGCCAATCCGCTCAGGAAGTCTGGCCTCGCCTGGGACATCGCCACGGCGGCGCTGTTTCTCGCCAGCGAGGAAGGCCGCTTCGTGAATAGCCACGACCTGGTTGTGGACGGTGGCCGGACGTCGATGTTCAATGAATACCCCGACTGGGTGAAGCGGTAGCCGTCGTGCGACTGCAAACCTCGAGCTTCCTCGGATGGGCGGTTGGTGTCGCCCTCTATGTTCCAGCGTTGGGCGCCGAACAACCCAACATGGTGCTGATCGTCGCCGATGATCTCGGCTATCCCGATATCTGCGCCTACGGTTGCACGTCCGGGCGCACACCGCACATCGACTCGCTGGCCGAGCGCGGCGTCCGGTTCACCGACGGCTACGTATCGGCTCCGATCTGCAGCCCGTCCCGGGCGGGGATGCTGACCGGTCGCTACCAGCAACGTTTCGGACACGAGTTCAACGCCGGCGGTCAGGCGCGGTCGCACCGGATGGGACTCGGCACCCCGGCATCGGAGACGCTCCTGCCCGCCCACCTCAAGGCTGCCGGTTACGCGACGGGAATGAGCGGCAAATGGCATCTCGGCTCCATCGACGCACTGCACCCCCTGAACCGGGGGTTCGACGAGTTCTTCGGATTCCTGCACGGGGCCAACGCGTATTTCGACAGCAAGTCCCGAACCGACGCGGTGTTCGCGAATGCCAAGGGGTTGCGGGGACGGGGTCCCGTCAATCCGATTCTCCGCGGCCACGAACCCGTGGACGAGACCGAATACCTGACCGACGCCCTGACCCGGGAAGCCGTCTCGTTCATCGAACGTCACGCCCACGATCCGTTTTTTCTCTATGTGCCTTACAACGCCCCGCATACACCGCTCGAGGTGACCCGGCACTACTACGACCGTTTCCCGGAGATCGAGGACCACGCGACGCGGGTCTACAAGGCGATGATCAGTGCCGTGGACGACGGGGTCGGCGCAATAATCTCCACCCTGGAGGCGCACGGAATCGCGGACGATACGCTGGTCATCTTCACGGCCGACAACGGTTGTGCGATCTACACCGGAGCCTGCACGAACGCGCCGCTGTTCCACGGCAAGCTGCTGCCCTTCGAAGGCGGCGTCCGGGTGCCGTTCCTCGCGGCCTGGCCGAATGGACTACCCGCTGGACGCACGGTCGACACGCCGGTCAGTACACTGGACATCGTGCCCACGGCAATCGACTTGGCGGGCGTGCCGATCACGCACATGGCCCGGCAGCGCTTCGATGGGGTGAACTTCGTCGACCTCGTGAATGGACCGGCGAAAGCAACGAAGCAAGAAGCGGCAGATGCGCTGAAATACCAACCTCTACGGGTCGGCGCAGCGGATCGGCCCATCTTCTGGCGCAACCAGGACAACGCCGGTGTGCGTCTCGGGCAGTGGAAGCTGGTGCGGCTCGGCGAGCTCGAATTCCTGTTCGACCTGTCGACGGACATCGGCGAGGCGACGAACCTGATCGAGGCCAAGCCCGACGTCGCCGCGGAGCTACGACGGGCTTACGATGCCTGGGCCAAGGAAACGCGCGCGCCCCTGTGGCCGCCGAAGAACATCGCCAAAGTCCCGGTCCACCTGCCCGGCATCGGCGATCGGGTCATCGACACGGCCATTTGACCGCCTAGCCGCGTTTGCACGCGGAGCGGGCCTTGTCACATCCCGGGCGATCTACGTACATCGGCACGGTCGATAGCGCGTTGGCATATCGGGGGTGCGCGAAGCCGCGGTGCTACAATTGTCTTCGATGCAGAGCGTCGACCAACAAGTACTGGGCCAGGCACGGGATTGGCTCCGCGCCGGACAAACCTGCTGGCTCGCCACCGTGGTGGCGACCTACGGTTCGTCGCCCCGACCGGTCGGGTCGCTGCTCGCCTGCAATCGCACCGGCCACATCGAGGGCTCGTTGTCGGGCGGCTGTGTCGAGGACGACCTGCTGGAGAAGCTGACGGCGGGCCAGCTTGCCCAGGACCGCCCGCAGTTCTTCCGCTACGGAGAAACCGAAGAGGAAGCCGAGCAACTGGGGTTGCCCTGTGGCGGTCATCTGGACATCGTGGTCGAGCCGCATACGCCCAAGTCCGCGACCCTGGCTCATTTCGACCACCTGGTCGACCGCTTGGCAAGACGGGCCTGCGTGGAGCGAACCGTTGTGCTGAAGTCGGGTAGTTGCGAATACCGGGACGTCCCGAACCACGCCGACCTGCGCTACGACCACGACAATGGCGTGCTCGTTCAGACCTACGGTCCCCAGGATCGGCTTTTCGTCATCGGCACAAACATGGTCTCGGCGTACGTCGCCGAGATTGCCATCGCCCTCGGCTACGACGTCGTGGCGTGCGATCCCCGCCCGGACCGACTCGCCGAATTCAATGTCGCGGGAGTACGTAAGGTCGGCGACATGCCCGACGATGCCGTCCGCCGCTATGCGAACGACAGCCACTCGGCGATCGTCGCACTCACGCACGACCCCCGAATCGACGACATGGGCTTGATGGAGGCCTTGAAGACCGAAGCCTTCTACGTTGGCGCCATGGGCTCGGAGCGCACCTCCGCCAATCGCCGCCAACGGCTTAAGCAACTGGATCTGTCGGAACCGGAAATTCGCCGCCTGCACGCACCCATCGGCCTGCCAATCGGTAGCAAAACGCCCCCGGAGATCGCCGTGGCGGTGCTCGCCGAGATCACCGCGGTGCGCAAGGCGTGCGCCCCCAACGCCCGCGCTGCCATCGAGAGCATCGCCGCAGGCGGGTGATTGCCGCAATCGT
>JAGWBM010000138.1:3634-5584 GCA_021295895.1 Pseudomonadales bacterium | reverse complement strand
CCGTGATCCGCCCCGGCGAGACGGAAGTCGCCGAACTCGTGCGCGGCGCGGGCTGCCAGGTCGTCGACGCACCCGATGCCGACCTTGGTCAATCCCGATCCCTCGCTGCGGGCGTCGCTGCGCTGACGGCGCGGCACGACGTGCATGCGGAGAATACCGCCGCGTTGGCTTCGCCGGGTCCGCATGGTCTGATCATCGGTCTTGCGGACATGCCATTCGTCGCTGAAGACACGCTTCGGCGTCTTGTCGAGACCATGACCGATTACCCCCACGCCATCGTCCGCCCCCGATGCGGCGGTCGCACCGGCAACCCCGTCGGCTTCCCCAACAGCCTGTTTCCCGAACTTCTGCGGCTAGAGGGAGACGCCGGCGCACGTCGACTCGTGGCGGCAAGCGAGGATGTGATCTTCGTGGATGTGGACGACGACGGCGTCCTTATCGACATCGACCGACCGGGGGAGATGGCGTAGGGGACGGGCTTGTCCCGGCGCACCCTTCGGGCGCGTTTCGAGAATGCTCACGCATTCTCGTGGCAATCGACCGAAGCCGCAGGGCGCGAGCGACGACAAGGGTCGCGCCTACGAGCGTTCGCGACGTCCCCCGAGGCGGGTTGCCCAATCGAGCTTGCTGCGGCAGGACTCGTAGAAACTGTGTCCCATCGGAAACGCGAGGCGAAGCGGGTCCCGGTGCTTGACGATCCGCACCTCGTCGGTTGGACCGAGCGCGAAGTCCACCTGGGAGTCGCAGCTCACCTTGGGTGTCGCCGCAGCGTCCCCGATGCGTACACTGATCATCGAGTCGCCGTTTACCACCAAGGGCCGCGACGTCAGCGTGTGCGGAAACATGGGGACAATCTCCACGGCGTCCAAGCGGGGATGCAGGATCGGGCCACCCGCGGACAAGGCATACGCCGTCGAGCCCGTGGGCGTGGATATGATCAATCCGTCGGAGCGCTGCTCGTAGACGAACTCGTCGTCGATGAAAAGTTGGAAATCCATCATCCGCGACATGCTGCCCGCGTGCACCACCACGTCGTTCAGTGCAACCCCTACACCGACCGCGCCACCGGGGTGGGCGGGTGGCTGGTTGACGTCGCGAACGCTCGCCTCGAGCAGGAAACGTTCCTCGACCCGATAGGCGCCGGCCATGACCTGCGCCACTTTCTCCGCAATCTGGTCCGGCGCGATATCCGCCAGGAAGCCCAATCCGCCCCGGTTGACCCCGAGCACGGGCACACCCGCGTGGGCGACGTCCCGGGCAACGCCGAGTATGCTGCCATCGCCCCCGACGACCACCACGAGATCGACGCCGCATCCCACCGTTGCCCGCGGTACACCGTCGGACCGGGACAGCATCGCCGCCGTTCGTTCCTCGAATACGAGTTCGACGCCGGCCGTCGCCAGCGCGGCTACAACGATGTTCAGGGAGTCGACGACGTGGGAACTGCCCGTTCGACCCACGATGGCCACGCGCCGGAAATCGGTCATCGGCCCGTCCCCAGTGAAACGTTCAGCGAGTATACGCGGCACCGCCCGCGCCGGGTTTAAGTACCGGTTTCAACTGTCCCGGCTTGAAAAGTCGCACTGTCCCCGTCACGCTGTCGCACCCGCCACCGCGACCCCAGCCAACGCGGCGAACACCGAACAAGGGAGTCACGCAGCCATGCGCGAGACTATTCGAAAAAGACGCGATGCCCTACTCCACCGCTACCGCACCACGGAAGTGCTCGATGTGGACGCCATCTGGGAGGTCGTGCGCGGCGAGGCCGCGTCGAAGGCCGACGAGGAGCCCATTCTCGGCAGCTACTTCCACGCCACGATTCTCAACCACACGAACTTCCGCTCGGCCCTGTCGTTCCGACTGGCGAGCAAACTGGACAACCCCATGTTGCCGACCATGCTGATCCGCGACGTGATCGACGAAGCCATGGGCGACGACGGCGAAATCCTC
>JAGWBM010000138.1:0-3615 GCA_021295895.1 Pseudomonadales bacterium | reverse complement strand
GATCCCGCCTGCGAGGATCTGTCGACGCCCTTCCTCTTCCTCAAGGGCTTCCACGCCCTGCAGGCACACCGCATCGCCCATTGGCTCTGGCATCGCGATCGCCACACCCTCGCCCTGTTTTTCCAAAGCCAGATCAGCGTCGGTCTCGACGTCGATATCCACCCGGCGGCGCGGATGGGCCGCGGGATCCTGGTCGACCACGCCACGGGGATCGTCATCGGCGAAACCGCCGTGGTCGAAAACGACGTCTCGATCCTGCACGCGGTGACGCTGGGCGGCACGGGCAAGGAGACCGGCGATCGACATCCAAAGGTCCGGCATGGCGTGCTGCTCGGCGCTGGCTGCAAGGTAATCGGTAACATCGAGATCGGCGCGGGGGCGAAGGTTGGCGCGGGAAGCGTGGTACTCGAAGACGTCCCGCCCCCCCGCACAGGTCGTTGGACCCACCAAGGACGAAAGCCCTGCCCTTGGCATGGACCACACGCTTCGCTAGTGTTCCGATTCCGAATAACCGTGACAACCCGCACGGCCTTGCGGCTTGCAAGACGCGGCATAAAGCGGATGTGCCGCCCCCAAAACAAGCACTTAGCCAAGCCACCCGATTATTTGTCCGGCGTGGACGATGTCATGCTATTTCAGAAGCGGCACACTAGCGCCGACCTCGGGGCGGTGATGACGCCGGTCAACTGCGGATTCGACGATCGTCGTCTGGCAGTTCGTCGACGGCAAGCCGGGCCACGAAAAACAATCCACCGGGCTGCTCCAAGGTCTGGAAGCGCTGCACCGTGTCGAGGCGTACGACATCGACGTGCGCTTCAAAGCGATGCTCTGGCGACAGATCCGGCGCCGCCTCTCGAAGCAGACACCGGACTTTCCCTCACCGGACCTGTTGATTGGCGTCGGCCACGGAACCCATCTGCCGCTCTTGATCGCCCGCCTCGTCTGCGGGGGCCGGAGCGTGGTGTTGATGAAGCCAACACTCCCCTATCCCTTGTTCGATCTCCTTTTCGTGCCCCAGCACGACCGGGTTCGTCGCCGGGCCAACGTCGTCGAAACCCGGGGCGTCATCTGCCCCTCGGTGGCGGTTGACAAGGAACGCGGCTCCGGCCTCATTCTGCTTGGCGGCACAAGCGCCCATTTCGAATGGTCGAACCCGGACATCGGCGGGCACCTCGAGGCCATTGTCCGCGCTGCGCCCGATGTTCGGTGGCAGGTCTGCGACTCGCGCCGCACGCCGGATGGACTCCGCCAATGCCTTCCCGAGGCACCCAACCTGACGTTCCGTCACTGGCAAACGACGCCTGCGGACTTCCTCGAGAAGACCTTGCCCCGCACCGAGTGCGTCTGGGTCAGCGCGGACAGCGCTTCGATGCTCTACGAATCGTTAGCCGCGCAGGCGCGGGTCGGTGTCATCGCACTGCCCCCCAAGCGGAAGCGGGGCAACAAGCACGCGGTCAGCCTCCGGAAACTCGTCGCGGACGGTCACGTGGTGTCCAGCAATGACGGCCACTGCCTCATGGACCGGGCCGAACAATCGCGTTTTCCGCCCGAGAACCACCGCTGCGCGAAGATCGTGCTCGACCGTCTGCTTGAACGGGTCGGATAGGGCGCCTCGGATGGGGGACGTGCTTTGAGCCGCAACAAACCAGGCCGGCGTGTTTTGGTAACATCCCGTTATCGGAGACGGCCACCCTGATGATGCGCAAATACCCGATCGCGATCCTCGCCATGGTGACAAGCGTTGTCGCCGCGGAGGACGCCCCGAATAGAGACTCGGTCGCCGAACAAGCGATCAAGGAAACAACGGTCGTGACTGCCCCACCCGACTCGATCGAGGAAGTCATCGTCCGGGGCACGCCGTCCGAGAGCGGGCGGGTCGTCATGCTCCCGGATGCGTTGGAAATCTACGATGCGAGGCGGCGCGGCACGGACCTTTACCGGCGCGGCCAGTACGCGGAGGCATTCCCCCATCTCCTCGTCGCGGCAAGGCGGGGTTTCAAGTTCGCGCAAGCGCGCGTCGGTTTCCTGTATCAGCAGGGACTCGGTACCGATCGCGACGGTTGGGAAGCAATGGCCTGGCTCGGCGTCGCATCCCGGGGCACGTCGATGCCGGAGATCCGTAACTACTTCAACGTGTTGTGGGAAAAGGTGCCCGAAGGCTACCGACCACAACTCTTGGACAAGATCGACATCTACGAAGAGCGATACGGGACTCGCATCAACCGCGTCTCCTGTGACCGCGGCCGCAAGGTGGGCACCTACATGTCGACGTTGACCTGCCGATTCATCGACGATCACCTCTACCAGACGACAAACCAGGATCTCCAAGACCTCAGCACCATCGAGATCCCCACGGTCGGCAACTAACCTGCCGGTCGCCGTGGGTCGGGGCCGCACCTGGTCGCTGATCGTCGCTATCTCGATCATCGCGTGGCCTGGCTCGGGCGCGGTTCGCTTCGTCGAAGTCGCGTCGGAGGCCGGCATCGACTTCGTCCACGACAGCGGCCTGGAAGGCGAGTTGTGGACCGTCGAGATCACGGGGGCGGGCGTCGGAATCCTCGACTACGACGGCGACGGCCGCATGGATCTGTGGCTGATCCAAGGCGGTCCCCTGACCGGTCGGGACACGCTTTCGTTGCCGAGCGACCGTCTCTACCGCAACGCGGAAACCGGCGACGAGTTGCGATTCGACGACGTGACCGAGGCCGCCGGCGTACGTGCGACCGGCTATGGCATGGGCATTGCCACCGGGGACATCGACAACGATGGCGACACCGATGTCTTTCTCGCCAACTTCGGCGCAAATCAGTTGTACCTCAACACGGGCGAGGGACGCTTCCAGGACATCACGGCCACGGCGGGTATTGCCGGGAGCGACTGGTCGATCGCGGCGACGTTTGCGGACATCGATGCTGACGGCCTGCTCGACCTCTACGTCGCCAACTACCTGGTGTTCGACATCGAGAACCATGAACCGTGCCGCCTGTATTCGTCGCGGCGCAGCTATTGCACGCCCAGCAACTATCCCCGGGCCACCGACAAGCTCTATCGGAACCTGGGCGGCGGCAGGTTCGAGGACATAAGCCGAAGCTCCGGCGTGGAGTCTGGCCTCGGCGCGGGGATGGGCGTCGTCGCTGCCGACTTCAATTCCGACGCCCGGACAGACTTCTACGTGGCCAACGATGCCGACGAGAACTTCCTGTGGCTCAATCGCGGCGGCGGGCGGTTCGAAGACGATGCGCCCATGGCCGGGGCCGCCGTCAACGGCAACGGCGTGGCGGAAGCCAGCATGGGGATCGCGGTGGCCGATTTCGACGGCGACGGCGACGAGGATCTGTTCATGACCCACGACGTCAAGGAGTCCAACACCCTGTTCGTCAACGACGGAAGCGGCTGGTTCGAGGATCGGTCGAACATCCTCGGCGTGGCAGTCGGAAGCATGGCCTATACCGGGTTCGGCACTGGTTGGGTCGACGTCGACAACGACGGCGATCTGGACTTGTTTGCGGCCAACGGCTCCGTACAGATCGTGGAATCGCAACGCAACGCCGGTGTGGTGCCGCCGCTTAAGCAGTTCAACCAGCTTTGGCTGCGCGAGGGAGAGCGCTACCGCCT
>JAGWBM010000137.1 GCA_021295895.1 Pseudomonadales bacterium | reverse complement strand
ACGTCGACCGCGCTCTCGGCCAGATCAAGCAGAACGTCGGCTTCTACGTCGGCGGCATGGGCGCGAAGAGCTTCAACGTGCACAAGGATCACATCACCCGCATGGGGTTCGGCGAGGAGGCGGACCACGTGCAGGAACTGTTCATGGCCGGTCGACGCGATGAAGCGATGGCGGCGGTGCCGTCCGAACTGTGCGACGAGATCTCGTTGGTGGGGCCGAAGGAGCGCATCCGCGAACGGCTCCAAGCGTGGAAGGACGGCCCGGTGACGATGATCAACGTCGGTACCGGGGATCCGGAGACGCTGCGCTTCATGGCCGAAGAACTGCTCTAAGCGAGCGAGGGGACCGCAGGGTCGCCCCTACGAGGAACATCTGATGCGGGACATGAAATTCGGTGCCTTTCTCGCACCTCACCATCCGATCGGCGAACATCCGACGCTGCAATTGCGCAGCGATCTCGACTTCGTCGAGCACTTGGACCGGTTGGGATTTGACGAGTTCTGGTGCGGCGAGCACCACTCCACGGGATGGGAGGTGATCGCCTCCCCGGAACTATTCCTTGCCGGCGCCGCAGAGCGAACCCACCGCATCCGTCTCGGCACCGGCGTGGTTTCGCTGCCGTACCACCACCCCTTCATGGTCGCTCAGCGCTTGGTGCAACTGGATCACCAAAGCCAGGGTCGGCTGATCTTCGGCTCGGGCCCCGGTGCCTTGCCGTCGGACGCCCACACCCTCGGCGTTGACCCAATGGTGCTCCGGGACCGCCAGGACGAAGCCATGGGCATCATCCGCCGGTTGTTCGAAGGCGGTGATCGATTCAGCTATGAAAGCGAGTGGTTCAGGCTCAACGAGGCCAAGCTGCAACTCCTGCCGTTGCAGCGGGACATGGAGTTCGCCGTCGCGTCGATGGTGAGCCCGTCCGGGATGACGCTGGCCGGCAAGCACGGCGCGGGCGTGCTGTCCATCGGCTCCACGACCAAGGCCGGTCTGCAGGCGCTGCCCCTGCAATGGAGCTTCGCAGAGGAGTCTGCCGCGAAACACGGTCGCAGCGTCGACCGCGGCATGTGGCGCGTCGTCATGAGTTGGCATATCGCCGAGACCCGGGACAAGGCGCGCCAGGAAGCGAAGGAAGGGCTGTTCCGGCACAACAACGAATACACCGTCGGCACGTTGGCGGCGGGCGAGGGCACCATCTTCAAGACCCCGGACGAAGCGGTGGACGGAACTGCATTCAGCGAAGGCAGCGTTGCCGTGATCGGTACGCCCGCGGATCTCGTCGGGCGCATCGAGAAGATGATCGAGGTCACCGGCGGCTTCGGCGTGGTCATTGGTTTCGTCCACGACTGGGCGAACCGCGCGGACACGCACAATAGCTGGGACCTGGTCGCCCGCTACGTGATCCCGGAGGTGAACGGGATGCTCGCGAGCTACCGGGAATCGAACAAATACGTCATCGAGCACCGGGATACCTGGCAACGTGCCGGCGTGGCGATCATGAGCAAGATCCAGGAGAACGCACGCGCTCGCGAGGCCATGGCGGCGGCCGCTGCACCGGCCAAGACGGCCCTGGCGGCACACGTCAAGACCGGTACGGACAAGCCGATTGATCGATCATCGGGCGGAAAGTCAGAGGAACCATGAAAGTCGCACTACCAGAGAGCCCCTTCAACCGTGCCGACCTGTTCGAAGCCGCCGGCTTCGAGGTGGTCGAGCGTCGTGTGCGCAGCACCGAGGACTTCATCGAGCTCATGCGCGATGCCGACGGCGCCCAGGTGGGCGTCATGCCGCTGACCTCGCGGGAGGTGATGGAGGCCTGCCCGAAACTCAAGGTGGTGAGCCGCCTCGGCGTCGGCGTCGACTCCATCGACCTCGACGCGGCTACGGAACTCGGGGTGCTCGCCTGCAACGTGCCGGGCGTCAACACCACGGAGGTGGCCGACCACGCCGTCGCCATGCTCCTGTCGATCACCCGTTGCCTGCACGACGCGATCGCCTCGACGCGGCAGGGTCAATGGCGCGAGAACCCGCGCACCACCGGCAACTACGTGAATTCGGTCCGCCGCATCGCGGGCCACGTCGTCGGCATCGTCGGCTTCGGCAACATTGGACGCGCCTTCGCGACCCGTATTCGCGGTTTCGGACCGGCGGAGATCATCGCCCACGACCCCTACGTGGAACAGACGGTGGGCGACCTCTACGGCGTACGGATGGTCGACTTCGCGGAGATCCTCGAGCGCTGCGACTACATCACCATCCATTGCTCGGCGACGGCGGAGACGCGACACCTGTTCAACTCCAATACCTTGGGCAAGCTGAAGCCAACGGCCATCCTGGTGAACACGGCGCGCGGACCGATCATCGACGGAAAGGCGCTAGCGGACGCCCTCGAGGCCGGACAACTCGAAGCGGCGGCCCTGGACGTCACGGAGATCGAGCCCGTCGAATCCCACGATCCGCTGCTGAAGCTGCCCAACTGCATCGTGACGCCGCACATTGCAGGATTCTCGCCGGTGTTTCTGGAGGAGTGTCCGATCCGCCAGGCGGAGAACATCATCCGCGTACTCTCGGGTCAAAAACCCCACGGACTCGCCAATCCGGAGGTCATCAAGACCATCGCGGTGATGCACGAGACGAATACGGGCCGATGGGCGGGCGTTCCGGGATTCTCGACGGCCATGGCGGTTTAGGAGGAGGATGTGGGCAAGGTCGCGATCGTCACGGGTGCCGGCACCGGCATCGGCAAACACACGACCCTCGCGCTGCTCAAGGAGGGCTATTCGGTCGCCCTGGCGGGTCGTCGCTTGGAGCTCTTGGAGGCGGTGGTCGAGGAGTCGGGCGCGGGCGAACGAGCCCTGGCGTTGCGTACGGACGTCAGCGATCCGGACTCGGTGGCAGCCCTGTTCGCCAAGACCAAGGAAACCTTCGGTCGCCTCGACCTCCTGTTCAACAACGCCGGCACGGGTGCCCCGCCGGTTCCGATGGAAGACCTGACCCTGGAGCAGTGGCAGCGAGTCGTGGACATCAACCTGACCGGCTCGTTCCTGTGCACCCAAAACGCCATCCGGTTGATGAAGGACCAGGATCCGAAGGGTGGCCGCATCATCAACAACGGCTCCATCTCGGCCCACGTGCCAAGACCCAACTCGGCACCGTACACCTCGACCAAGCATGCCTTGACTGGCCTAACGAGATCGACGTTCCTCGACGGTCGCGCGCACAATATCGTCTGCGGCCAGATCGATATCGGCAACGCCCTCACGCACATGACGTCGCGCATGGGGCAGGGCATGAAGCAGCCCGATGGGTCTGTGAAGTCGGAACCGACGATGGATGTCGAGAACGTTGCGCAGGCGGTGGTCTACATGGACAGCCTGCCGCTGGACGCCAACGTGCCGTTCATCACGGTCATGGCGTCTTCGATGCCTTATATCGGACGGGGATAGGACTGCTATTCGCGTAGTGAT
>JAGWBM010000032.1:2371-46363 GCA_021295895.1 Pseudomonadales bacterium | reverse complement strand
CCGACCGACGAGATCGCCCCCTCGTGGCGCTGGATTTCGGCGATCGGCAGCGCCCTGGGACGCGAAGACCTGAATTGGACCGACATGGACAGTCTCACGAGGGCCTGCGCGGCGGCGGCGGACGAGCTATCGGGGCTGGCCGACGTGGCGCCGGGCGCGGGCTTCCGGGTCGACGCCGAGAGCAAGATCCCGCGCCAACCGCACCGCTACAGCGGCCGGACGGCCATGCGCGCAGACGTCTCCGTGCACGAACCCAAGACCACCGTGGATCACGAGACCCCGTTCTCCTATTCGATGGAGGGCCTGAACACCGGTGATCAACCGGGGGCGGTGCTGCCCTACGTCTGGTCGCCGGGTTGGAACTCGAACCAGTCGGTGTTCAAGTTCCAACAGGAAGTCGCCGGTGCGCTGGCCGGGGGCGATCCGGGCGCCCGGCTCATTGGTGCCAACGGTGATGCCCGAGGAGACCGATACGACGACGTGCCGCCGCCGGCCCACACCGACGTTTCGACCAATACATTCGTCGCGGCGCGTGCGAGCTACGTGTTCGGCGGCGATGAACTGTCGGCGGCATCCGCGCCGATCCTCGAGAGAACCCCGTCGCCCTACGTTCTTCTAAACTCCGACGATGCCCAACGCCTCGGCGTGTCCGACGGTGGCGGCGTGGCCATCGCCGAATTGGATATGAGCTTTGAAGTGCGTGTCGATGCCAGTGTGGCACCGGGTGTTGCGGGCGTTTCCCGTGGCCTTCCCGGCACCGGAGTCCTCGCCTCGGCGACGGTTAACCTCGCCGCGGACCCCGATTTCGTGCGCCGTCCCAGCGGCGATCCGAACCTGATCGCCAAAGGCTGACCCCAAGGAACGCCCATCTTCGGTTTCGAGATCAACTGGAGCTACGTGCTGATCCTGCCGCTGGCGGCCGGCACGCTGCTCGCCGTGATGTTCCTGCAATGGTGGGAACGGCGTTTGCTCGGCTGGTGGCAGGACCGGCAAGGTCCCAACCGCGTGGGCTGGTTCGGCGTGCTGCAGGGCGTCGCGGACGGCATCAAGTTCATCACCAAGGACGACTGGCTACCGCCGTTCGGCGACCGGGTGCTGTTCGTCCTCGCACCGGTCATCGTCGCCGGCTCGATGCTGCTGGTACTCGGCGTGATCCCGTTCGCGCCGGAGGTCTACGTCGCGGACCTCAATATCGCCCTCTTGTGGTTCCTCGCCATGTCCTCGCTGGCCGTGTACGGGGTGCTGCTCGGCGGCTTCGCCAGCAACAACAAGTACGCCCTGCTGGGCAGCCTGCGGGCGGCGGCGCAGATGGTCACCTACGAAGTGTTCATGGGCCTTTCGATCATGGGCGTGGTGATCCACGCCGGGTCGTTCAGCCTCGTGGACATCGTCGAGGCGCAGCAGGATCTCTGGTTTATCGTCCCGCAGTTCCTCGGCTTCGTGATCTTCTTCATCGCCGGCCTCGCCGAGTCCCACCGCCTGCCCTTCGACCTGCCGGAGGCCGAGCACGAACTGACCGCCGGTTTCCACACCGAGTACTCGGGCATGAAGTTCGTGCTGTTGATGTGCGGCGAGTACGTCGCGGTGATCGTCACCTCCTGTCTTCTGGTGCTGCTCTTCTTCGGCGGCTGGTTGGTACCGGACTTCCTCGACTTCCTGCCACCCATCGTCTGGTTCGGCGCCAAGGTGCTGGTGTTCATCCACATCTTCGTGCTGCTGCGCGCGGCCATTCCCCGACCGCGCTACGACCAGTTGATGAGCCTTGGTTGGAAGATCCTCCTGCCGCTCACCCTCGTGAACCTGCTCGTCACGGGCTTCTTCGTCCTCTGGGAGTTCTAGATTCCTTGAACGCGCCATGTATTGACAGGCAAGTCGCATTTGCCGAACTGCTGCGAGCGGGCCGGAGGGGCGACCCTAACGCGCCCGTTAGGGCGCGCAGTCGCCCGTGTTGGGTCACGGAACCGCGGCCGAACGGTCGGTACGGGCCGCCACAAGGGCGGCCCCTACGGGATGCGCCTCGTCCGCCTGAGGCGGAGGCTCGCTAGCCATGCTCAGCCAACTCAGAACGCTGTGGACGGTCTTCAAGCACACCTTCATGCGCAACGAGACCGTGCAGTACCCGGAGGAGATGCCCTACCAGGCACCCCGCTACCGGGGCCGGATCGTGCTGACCCGGGATCCCGACGGCGAAGAGCGCTGCGTCGCCTGCAACCTCTGCGCCGTGGCCTGCCCCGTCGACTGCATCGCGCTGCAGAAGACCGAACGGGAAGAGGACGGGCGCTGGTACCCGGAGTTCTTCCGCATCAACTTCTCGCGCTGCATCATGTGCGGGATGTGCGAGGAGGCCTGCCCCACGTACGCCATCCAGCTCACCCCCGACTTCGAACTCTGCGAGTTCGACCGCGCGAGCCTGGTCTACGAAAAGGAGCACCTGCTCATCGACGGCGTCGGCAAGTACCCCGAGTACAGCTTCTGGCAGGTGGCGGGCAAGACGATCCACGGCAAGGACAAGGGCGAAGCGCAGCGGGAAGCGAAGCCGACCGACGTTCGGAGCCTGTTGCCCTGATGGATCTCGCGCTGTTCTGGATTCCGGCGGTCGTGGCGCTTGTCTCCACGGGTTTCGTGATCACCCGCAAGAACGCCTCCCACGCGCTGATCTACCTGGTCGTGTCCCTGCTTTCGGTGGCGGTGATCTTCTTCGTCCTGGGCGCGCCTTTCGCGGCGGCGCTCGAGGTTGTCATCTACGCCGGCGCCATCGTCGTGCTGTTCCTGTTCGTCGTGATGATGCTGAACCTCGGCAAGACCTCCGTGATGCGCGAGAGCCGCTGGATGCGCCCGGGCATGTGGATCGGTCCGGCGGTACTCGTCTCGATACTGCTGATCACGATGGTCTACGTGATTTCGGGTATGCCCGACGCAAGCGTCACCAGAGGCGAGGTGGTCGGCCCCAAGACCGTCGGGATCCAACTGTTCCAACCCTATCTGCTGGCCGTCGAGTTGGCCGGTTTCCTCCTGCTCGCTGCCTTGATCGGCGCCTATCACCTCGGCCGCCGCTACCTCGAACAGCGCCGGGAGCCCTGACGATGGCCATCGAAGTCCCGGTCGAACAGGTCCTGATGGTGGCGGCGGGACTGTTCCTCCTCGGCCTACTCGGCGTGCTCGTACGCCGGAACATCATCTTCCTGTTGATGTCGCTGGAAGTGATGATGAACGCGGCGGGCCTTGCGTTCATCGCGGCGGGCGCCAAATGGGGTGCCCCTGACGGGCAGATCATGTTCATGCTGATCCTGGCCCTGGCCGCCGCCGAAGTGGCCGTGGCACTCGGTCTCGTCCTGCAGATCTCGCGTCGCTTCGACACCTTGGATGTCGACGCCGCCAGTGAACTGAACGGCTGATCACCGTGCTCGAGTACCTCTGGCTCGTCCCCGCGCTGCCGCTCGTCGGTTTCTTCGTGCTGTTCGTCACCGAGGGCAAGCTGCCCGACAAGCTCGTGGGTGTCATCGGTGCCGGCTCCGTCGGCCTGGCGGCACTCGTCGCCCTAGGCGCCGGCGCGGAGTTCGTGCAGAGCGGCGAGGGGTCCTATGCCCAATCCCTATGGATCTGGATGGCGGTAGGCAACTTCACGCCCTCGATCACGCTCTACCTCGACCCGCTGTCTCTGGTGATGACCGGCGTCATCACCGGCGTCGGTTTCCTGATCCACCTCTTCGCCACCGGCTACATGTGGAAGGATCACGAGGAACCCGAGGGCTTGAGCCGGTTCTTCGCCTACATGAACCTGTTCGTGTTCGCGATGCTGATGCTCGTCCTAGGCGACAACCTGCTCGTGCTTTTCCTCGGCTGGGAAGGGGTGGGGCTGTGCAGCTACCTGCTGATCGGCTTCTACCACCGGGATCCCGAGAACGGCTACGCGGCCCGGAAGGCGTTCGTGGTGACCCGGGTGGGCGATACGCTGATGGCCATCGGCCTGTTCCTGCTGTTCCGGGAGCTTGGCACGCTCGACATCCAGACGGCACTCGGCGATACCGGCCAACTCGATCCGGGCATGGCCACGGCGATCGGACTGCTGCTGCTCGGCGGCGCCGTCGGCAAGTCGGCGCAGGTGCCGCTTCAGACCTGGCTACCGGACGCGATGGCGGGTCCCACACCGGTCTCCGCACTGATCCACGCGGCCACGATGGTCACGGCGGGCGTTTACCTCATCGCCCGCATGAAGGGCATCTACGAACTGGCACCGGTCGCGCAGTTCGCGGTCGCCATCGTCGGCCTGGTGACGCTTCTGATTTCATCCTTCACCGCACTGACCCAGACCGATATCAAGCGCATCCTCGCCTATTCCACCATGAGCCAGATCGGCTACATGTTCATGGCGCTCGGTGTCGGCGCCTGGTCGGCGGGGATCTTCCACTTGATGACCCACGCCTTCTTCAAGGCCCTGCTGTTCCTTGCGTCCGGCTCGGTGATCCTGGCGCTGCACCACGAGCAGGACATCCACAAGATGGGTGGCTTGTGGCGAAAACTCCCGGTGCCGTTCGCCAGCATGTTGATCGGCTCCCTGGCCCTCGTGGCCCTGCCCCTGACTTCGGGTTTCTACAGCAAGGACGCCATCCTGCTCACCGCCTGGGAACACGACACCGGCCGATGGTTCTGGGCGGGCGGCGTTCTGGCGGCCTTCATGACCGCCCTCTACACGACGCGCATGATGGTGGTGGCATTCTTCGGCGAGACGAAGACCGAACCCGACGATGCGTCTCGGATCAACATGTGGGGGCCGCTGGTCGTGCTTTGCGTCCTCTCCATCGCCGGCGGTTGGATGGGAATCGGCGTGCTCGACGGCCTCCTTGGCCCGCTCGGCGAGTTTTCGCATACCGATCCGGTGGCGGTCACGACCGTGGCTCTGCCGATTTTCGGCGTCTTGCTCGGCTGGTTGGTGTTCAGTGGACGACTCGACCTGAGCACGCTGGTAGCGTCGTCGTTCGGTGATGCCCTGCGGCGCTTCTGGCAAAGCGGCTGGGCCTTCGACTGGGTCTACGACCGGTTGTTCGTCAAACCCTTCCTCTGGGTGGCGCGGGTAAACAAGCGCGATATCGTCGACCTCGTGTTCCGGATCACCGCTTCCGTGACCCGCGGTTTCCACCACGTCGGCGCGCTGACCCAGACCGGTCGGTTGCGCTGGTACGCCGCCAACATGGCGATCGGCCTGATCGTGGTCTTCCTGATCGTGGCGAGCGTCTAGATGATCCTGTTCGTCGTCATACTCGCCCTGCTCGGCGCCGGTGTCGTCGCGTGGGCATCCGAACGCGTCCTGGGCAAGGACGCACCCCGCCTGGTCAGTTTGCTGGCGTTCGGTGCGGGCCTTGTTTGGTCGGCGGCAGTCTGGCTCGACGGCGCGGACGCGAACGGCCTCTACGCCGCTATGGACTGGCCCTGGATCGCACGGTTCGGCATCCACCTCACCCTGGAGATGGATGGCCTGAGCCTGTTGATGGTGGCGCTCACCATGTTCCTCGGCATCGTCGCCGTGGTCTCCTCCTGGGACGAGATCGAGTCCGCCCAAGGCTTCTTCCAGTTCAACATCCTTTGGGTGATGGCCGGGGTCGTGGGCGTGTTCACGGCCATGGACCTATTGCTGTTCTTCTTCTTCTGGGAAGTGATGTTGATTCCCATGTACCTCCTGATCGCGATCTGGGGCCACGAGGAGAAGGCCTACGCCTCGATGAAGTTCTTCCTGTTCACGCAGATCAGCGGGCTTCTCATGCTGTTCGCGATCCTGGCCCTGGTCTTCGTCCACCACGGTGCGACCGGCGAGATCACCTTCAGCTACAAGGCGCTGCTCGGTGCCGAGATCGACCCGCGCATCGCGACATGGCTCATGCTCGGCTTCTTCGTCGCGTTCGCCACCAAGCTACCGTCCGTGCCCGTGCACACCTGGCTACCGGATGCGCACACCCAGGCACCGACGGCCGGCAGCGTGATCCTGGCCGGCATCCTGTTGAAGACCGGCGCCTACGGGATCATCCGTTTCGCGGTGCCCCTATTCCCCGAAGCGTCGGCGGACTTCGCCGTGTGGGCGATGCTGCTCGGCACGGTCAGCATCCTCTACGGCGGCGCCATGGCGTTCAGCCAGTCTGATTTCAAGCGTCTCGTGGCCTACAGTTCCATCGCCCACATGGGTTTCATCCTGCTCGGGGTCTACGCGTTCAACGAACTCGGCATGCAGGGCGCGATCGTCACCATGGTCGCCCACGGCTTCTCGACCGCGGCGCTGTTCATGATGGCGGGCGCCATTCAGCAGCGTCTGCACACCCGGGAGATGTCGCAGATGGGCGGCCTGTGGAAGCACGCCCCGAGGATGGGAACCATGACCCTGTTCTTCGTTATCGCCTCCGTCGGGATGCCCGGCCTCGGCAACTTCGTCGGCGAGTTCCTAGCCCTCCTGGGTGCATTCCAGGAGAACTGGGTGATGGCCGCGGTCGCCACGCTCGGCATCGTGGTCGCCGCGGTGTACGGCCTCTACCTCATGCAGCGCTCGTTCCAGGGGACACCGAACCCCGACGTCGCGTCCATGCGCGATTTCGGATTGCGGGAGATGAGCGTCATGGCGGCGATGATGGCGGGCCTCGTCTGGGTCGGCGTCTACCCCCAGCATGTGCTCGAATTGTCGAGCGCGACGATCCAGACCTTAGGTGTCCTACCGTGAGCGCGGCGCAGGTTTGGGCACTGGCACCCTATCTCGCTCTATCCGGCGGTATCGCGCTGTTGCTGCTCGCCGTCGCCGCGTTTCGTTCGTACCAGGTCGCGTTCTGGGGCGCCATCGCCACGCTGGCGGTGCCGCTGACGTTCGTACCGTCGGCTTTGGGAGTCGGCACACAGATCGTCGACACCGTGCTCGAAATCGACGGCTACGCCCTGTTCTTCTTCGTGCTGTTCTCGCTCGCGGCGATCGCGACCGCCGTGCTCTCGGCGCGCTATCTGGACAGCCGCGCCACCCACCGCCAGGAGTTCTACCTGCTGCTCGTCACCGCGACCCTCGGTGCAGCCGTCACGGCGGGCGCGTCGCATTTCGCGACCTTCCTGATGGGGCTCGAAGTGCTCTCCATCTCGCTCTACGCGATGATCGCCTACCCCGAAGAGGGTCACCCGCCGCTGGAAGCGGCGGCCAAGTACCTTGTCCTTTCCGGGGTGGCGTCGAGCACGATGCTGTTCGGCATGGCGCTAATCTACACCGCCTCCGGCTCGCTCAACTTCGAAGCCGCAGGCGACATCGCCGCCGGCGAGCGCAACGTGCTCGTGCTCGGCCAAGCCATGCTCCTGGTGGGCGTCTTCTTCAAGCTCTCCCTGGTGCCGTTCCACATGTGGACGCCGGACGTCTACCAGGGCGCCCCGGCGCCCGTGACGGGTTTCGTCGCCACGGTCTCCAAGGGTGCGGTGTTCGCGGTGCTGCTGCGCTACGCCATCGACGCCGATCTCCTCGCCTCCGCTGCCGTCGGTATCGTGATCGCGGTCATTGCGGTGCTGTCGATGCTCGTCGGCAACATCCTCGCGCTCTTGCAGACCAACATGAAGCGCCTGCTCGCGTATTCGTCGATCGCCCACCTCGGCTACCTGATGATCGCCGTGGTGGTCGCAGGCACGGCAGCGGGCAAGGCGCTGGGCGTGGAGTCCGGTCTGTTCTACGTGGCCGGCTACTTCCTGATGACCCTCGCTGCATTCGGCGTGGTCACGGTACTGTCCGACGAAGCCGAGGATGCCGACCAGGTATCGGGATACGACGGGCTGCTGTGGCGTCGCCCGGTGACGGCCGCGGTGCTGGCCGCTGCGGCACTTGCGCTCGCCGGGATTCCGCTCACGATTGGATTCTTCGCCAAGTTCTACCTGGTGGCCGCCGGCGTCGGCAATGCCGCCTGGGGTCTCGTGTGGGCACTTATCGTGGGCAGTGCCATCGGCATCTACTACTACCTGCGGATTGTCTTCGCCATGACGAAACGTCCGGACGACGACCGGCAACACGAAGATCGTCGCCTGCCCTGGGAAGGCCTCGCCATGGTGATCCTGCTGGGTCTTCTGATCGTCATTCTCGGGGTCTATCCTTCGCCCGTCATCGAAGCCATTCGGCAACTCGGCGGACCGTAGACGCGACGCATCCGTATCGCGCGCATTGTTCCGATGGTCGCGCGGGTAGCGGGTGCCTGTGCCGACGATCGGGTGGGCAGTTCAAGCCGTTGATCGAAGCGGCGTTGTTCGACGGGTCCTGACCGCGCACGAAGGAATCCGCCGCTAACGGCGTCTGGCGCGCCGATTCGCCCAAGCCCTTGAGAACCCTGCTATTCTCGGCGAGTGCCTACCCGTCGAAGCCCTGTGACCAGGAGGAATCCATGATCCGTTCACGCCGGTCGACCCCAATGCACGTGACCTGCAAACGCCTATTGTCCGCCGTGGTTGTCTCCCTCGCAGGGACGTTGGCCATCGCCGCCGAGGCGGATTGGCGACTGGTCGAGGCGTACCTCGAACTCGACGAGGCGTGGCATGAGAGGGACCGCGAAATCAACACCGCCGACGTTTCCGCTGACGAGAAGGAGCGGCGGCGCACGGAAGAGCGCGGCGAACACCCCGATATCGTTCTCGCCGTCGGCGGAGCCCGGGCGACCATCGAATCCGACGGCAAACGCGCCGTGGAGGCGGCGCAGTTCCTCATGGAGCATACGCTCGGTCTGTCGCCGACCGCGGACAGCGATATCGAGTTCGGTACGGCAGCGCTCGCGGAACGGGTCGGGCCGGACTGGTCCGTGATCGAACATTTTACCAACCCTAACAGGGGGTTCCTGGCCCGGCTATTCTCCGGGAATCCCTCGGGCACGGAGGCGCTCGCCGCGGCCAGGGCCATCGTCGACCTCGGCGGAAGCCACGACCGGACCCTCGATGCCGCCGAGTTTCTCGTGGCGCGTGGTGCTGCGATTCGTGGCGGCAGTCCGAAGAACGTCCTCGCGGGTATTCGCACGCTGGAATCGCACGTACCGGACTACGACGACTGGCCCCGCATGCTCATGCACCTCGGCAGGGCGCGCGGTGACTCCGAGGAAATCGATGAGTTCCTGGCCAGCAAGACGACGGCGGGCAACGAGGCGTTGGTGCGTGCCACCGCCCGCTACTACGCGGCTTCCCGTCTCGCCCGCGCCATCAACGCCGCACCGGACGAGGAGCGGGATGCGCTGCGCGAACGTGCGCTGGATCTTGCCAGCGGCTTGAGTAACGGGGTGGAAGACGAGGAGTTCGTCGCCAAAGTGCGAGATGCCGAAGGCAAGTCCACGTCCCAGACCCTCGCCGATGCCGAGCGGGGCATCCTCGCCACGCTCCGCTACGCCACCGTGGGTGGCACCGTTTCCGACTTTGCGGGAGTCCGGCTCAACGGCATCGAAGAGACTCTCGCCGACTACGGCGGGCAAGTCGTTCTCGTGGATTTCTGGGCGACCTGGTGCGGTCCGTGCATCGCCGGGCTACCCAAGCTGCGCGACCTTGTTGCGGACCTCCCGACCGAGCGGTTCGAGATCCTGAGCATCAGCATCGACCAGGAACTGGAGTCGGTCATCGACTTCCAGGAGGATGAGCCGATGCCCTGGGCCCAATGGCACATCGGAGTCGGCAGCGAGCTTGCCGAGACCTGGCAGGTCAACGCCATCCCTGCGTACGTCCTCATCGACGGTCGGGGCAGGATCCTCGCCAAGGGCAACATCCTCTCGGACGAATTCCTGGCGCGCCTGCGCCAAGCCGTGGCCGATGCCACCCAAGAGGACCCGACCGGTAGCGCCGAAGATCCCACGGTCGAAGCCTGAGTGCGCTGACAGCCCCTCGCGCCCCAGTGCCGCCCCGACGCACTGCCCGACCATGCGTCGGTCCGCCGACGTGCAAGGAAAAATGCCGCCGTAGGGGACGGGCTCGTCCCGTCCCGCTCCTCCCGGCGGGCGACCACGAGGGTCGGGCGGGCGACCACAAAGGTCGCCCCTACGGGAACACCGCCGTCGTGGAGACCGTCTCGTGAGAGCATGGCAGATGCCCCGGCTGGGCGATCCCTGGCGGGAACTCCAGGCGGCCGAGTCGGCGTCCCCGGACCCACCACCCGGTAGCGTACGCATTCGCGTCGACGCGTCCGAGTTGAACTTCGCCGATATCCTGCAGTGCCAAGGCTCCTACCAAGTCAAGTGGACGCCACCCTTCACGCCTGGGATGTGTGCCGCGGGGGTCGTGGAAGCAGTCGGGGCAGGAACCGGATTCGTGGCCGGCGACCGCCTCGTGGGACCTACCATCGAACCCGCCGGCGGCTACGCGGAGCAATCCCTGTTGTTGGCGGAACAATCACACCGAATCCCCGCCTCCGTATCATCGCGTTCCGCCATCGCGGTCCACATCACCTACGCCACGGCCTGGTTCGCTTTCCATCGGCGCGCGCATCTGACGCCGGGCGAGTCGGTCCTCGTGCTCGCGGCGGCCGGCGGTGTGGGCACGGCCGCCGTCCAGATGGCACGCGCCCACGGCTGCTGGGTGATCGGCGCGGTGGGAGGTAGCGCGAAGGCGGAAATCGCAACCCAAGCCGGCGCCGACCTGGTTGTCGACTACGAAGCCGACGACCTCTACCGACGGGTCCTGGAAGCGACCGACGGCCGCGGTGTCGACGTCGTCTACGATCCCGTCGGCGGCAGTCGCTTCGACACGGTGAGACGATTGCTCACCTGGGAGGGGCGTCTAATCGTCATCGGCTTCGCCAGCGGTGAGGTTCCCACCGCGCCCGCCAATCATCTCTTGGTCAAGAACTACTCGGTCGTCGGCGTCCACATGGGCGGCTATCGGGAACGAAAGCCCGAACTCGTCGAGGAATGCTACTCGGCGCTCCACGGCCAACTCACCGACGGCACCATCAAGCCGCTCATTAGCGAGGTTGTCGGCTTCGCAGCACTCCCCAAGGGGCTCGAACGCCTGTGGGCACGGGAAACCGTTGGGCGGCTGCTATTCGACCCGTCGTTGCCGTAGGGGGCGCCCTGTGGCGTCCCGTGCTGATCGGGCGAAGGCCATCCGGAGCCAGGCGCGGGCGAGGACAAGCCTCGCCCCTACGTGGACGGCGACGTCAGGAGGTGCTAGTGCGTGACCATCAGTCCGGCGATGTTCGCCGGCGTCAGTTCAAGTGCCGCCGCGACCATATTGAAGAACCGGACTTCCCGGCCGGTCACGCGTTCGTCCACGAGGATCACTTCGGCAAGCGCATTGGCGATCATCACTCGGTCATGGACGTCGATCCTCTTCGCCACCCTGGCGAGATGCCGTTCCAAGGGATCGGAGTCGAAGATCCCCGAGTGGGAGGCCATTCGCACGTCCTTGGTGCTGACGTCTTCGCCGGTGCTTTCCTTGATGATCTCCCGCACCGATTCGACTTCGAGGTGCTTGATGTTGGTGTCCGCCGCCGTCGCCCGCGCCAACACCAAAAGCACGGTCTCGTTGACGATGTCCTTGAGCTCGTCGGCCGTGGGTTCCGCCCCGCCGAAGAACTTCAGAATGTGGTCAAGGCTCGCAAGGCTCATCCGGGCAGACTCCTGTCGGGTTGGTTACTGCGGCGCACCGCAAAGTATAGCAGTCGTGGTGGCTCAAGGCGTCGGCGCGTTCCCGTCGAGCAGCCCTTCCTGCTTGAACCGTCGCCAGATGTCGCCCGGCACTTCGGTGTCGAGATTGCGCCGGTTAGAAACGGGTTCGTGCGGCGATTTGGCACCGGGGATGACGGTGGCCACCGCCGGATGCGCGAGCGGGAACTGCAATGCCGCGGCGGCAAGCGGCACGCCGTAGTCGACGCAGATCTCGATCTGTTCCGGTGACTGATGGCCTTAGTCGATGTCGTGGATGGTGTCCCCTTAGTCACTCAATGCGTCGACCCAAACCCGCGCATCGCGCTTTGCTCCGGCGATGTCGCGCGGCGAACGCCCCTTGTGATCGGCACAGTCGCTATCCGCGCCAGCGTTCACAACGAGGCGAACCACATCGAGCAACTTCGCCTTGTCCTTCACCGTGGATCGCAACGCAGCCCCGAGTGGTGTCTCGCCTTGGCCGTCTCGGGCGTTCACCTGGGCACCGTGTTCCAGCAGCAGCGCGACGATGTCCACGAAACCCGCCTTGGCGGCGCAATGCAACGCTGACTGCCCCTTGTAATTGCGTACGTTCACGTCGGCCCCGGCCTCGATCAGCCCACGGACCCGGTCCACACTGCCGCCCCGGTCACCCCGGGACTGGAACACGATGGGCGGCCAACCGCCTTCGGCGTGGTCCGGGCCGTAGTCGACGCCATGCGTCTTGAGCAGTTCAACCATCGCCGAATTGGAAATCCCGGAACGGGGTGGTTCCGAGGTCGACGGATCGAGGCCGGCCGCGATCAACGCCGCCAGGATATCCACAAGGTCCCGCCAGATGCAGAAGCGGACCAGGAAGTAGCCGTACGGCCGCGGGTCGGCGCCACGGTCGAGCAACAACGAGACGATTTCGGCATGCCCACGTGCCACGGCGTAGTGCAGCGTGGCCGCGCGAACGTTGGGGTCGTTCTGGGGTTTCTCCGCTCGGGCAAGGGCCGGGTCGTGATTCAGGTAATCGCGCACCGCCCCGATGTCGCCCAGGTAGGCCGCCGTGTGGATGTCCAAGGCAGCACCCCGGGCCAACAGCAATTCCGCGACCGCATCGCGCTTCTTGTGGCGAGCCGCGCAGTACGGCGAGATGTCGAGGAGAAGCGGCGTGAAGTGGCAACCGCAGGCGTCGATGTCCGCGCCGAGATCGGCGAGATATTCGACCATCTCAAGCCGCCCGCGGTAGGCCGCCTCCCAGAGCATGGTGCGGCCATGGGAGCCGACGCGATGCAACCATTGCGGCTTCTCGGCGAGCACCGCCTGCAACGTGTCGAAGTCGCCGCGGCCAGCCGCGGCCACGCCGATCTTCAGGAAATCGCTGGCGTTGCCGGTCAGCAACGACATCCGTACCACCCTCGGCACATGTCGACCGAGTCTACCAACCCGGGCCGGTACAATGACGCCGGGAAGCTGGAGACGCACAACGCCTCGATGGACAAACCGCTGGCAATGCGCCTCGCCGACGCCCGGGCACTCGAGGTGTCCCTGGTTGGTGGCAAGGCGGCGTCGCTGGCTCGTCTACGTGGTGCCGGCTTCCCGGTGCCGGAGGCCGATCTGCTGACGACGCACTTCTTCACCCGGTGGATCGAAACGGTCGCGTCTACACCCGAATGGCGAGACATTTCCGCCCTCCTCGTCGATGCCGACGGTTCCATGACCGGCGAGGTCGAGACGCTTTGCACCGCGCTCAAGGCAACCGCTTCGCGTCTCGACATGGACATCGACCAACACAAGACGATCGACGAGGTCGCCGACCGCGCCGGGAGTGGCGTTCTCGCGGTGCGTTCATCCTCGCCGGAGGAGGATCTCGCGGGCGCTTCCTTCGCAGGCCTTTACGAGTCCGTGCTGAACGTCTCGGTCGAGGGCTTGGCCGCCGCCGTACGGCACTGTTTCGCTTCCTGCTTCGATGCGCGGGTCCTCATCTACAAGGCCCGGCGGAACCTGGATCCGCTACCGCGTTTCGCGGCCCTCGTGCAACGCCAGGTGGCAAGCGACGTGTCCGGTGTCGCGTTCTCCCTCAACCCGCACAACAACGACTTCGACGAGGCCGTGATCAACGCCACAACCGGACTCGGTGACAAGCTCCTTGCCGGCGAGATCGACCCCGACCGGTGGGTGGTCGACAAGGTGACCGGCAAGACGTTGGAGTGCCGCATTGGCAACGACCCCGGTGAAGGCACCTCGAAAGCCGTCTTGGACGACGCGCAACTCGCCTCGGTCACCGAGAGCCTTGGCGCTGTCGAGGCGCTATTCGACTGTCCCGTTGATGTCGAGTGGGCCGTCGCCGACGGTAAACTGTACCTCCTGCAGGCGCGTCCCATCACCACCTACGTTCCATTGCCCGAGGAAATAAGGACGGCGCCGGGCGAACCGCGGCTTCTCTACATGGATCCCAGCCTCGGCGAAGGCATCACGATGAGCGGCGCCGTCTCGCCACTGTCCGTGGACCTCTTCGCCAAGCTGTTCGAGTGGCTCGGCAAATACGCCTTCGGGCCGTCCTTCCTGGATCCCGACCTGAAGAAGGGAATCGTCGGCACGGCGGGCGTACGGCTCTACGGCAACCTGTCCCACCTGATGCATTTCAGGGATCCGCGCCGGGTCGCCCCGGAGAAACGTTTCGTCGACACCACCTTGGCGGAGCTCTTCGCGACGGCGGACCTGGAACCGTATCGGGTGAAACCGCCTCCAAACCTCGCGCCGCGGCGAATGATCCAGGCGCTGTTGAAGGCCCTGGTGCGGTTGGGCCCCTTCTTCGCCGGGTTGCTGCGCGCGTTACTGAAACCCAAGGCGTTTCTCAAGCGTTACGCGGCCGACCTCGCGGCTTTCGATGACGAGGTGGCCTCGATCGACCCCGATCTGCCGATCTTCGAGTTGGCGCAGCAACTCTTCGCGGCGGTGGGACGGGTGAGCCTGACCGCCACGGCACCCGCCTTGCTGATGTTCATCTACGGCGGAACCGAGGCGCTGATGGGCCTGGTCGACCCGTCGTCGTCGCGCCAACGACGTCTGGTGATGGACATCCGCGGCGGCGGTGACGAATTGGTGCTGGAAATGGGCCTCGCGATGTATCGACTGGCGCGGCTGTTGCCCGCCTCGGCGTTCGGCGACCTTAGGGCGCTTGCCGCGCGAATCGAGGCCCGACGGATGCCCGAGGAGTTCCTTGCGCGATGGGATGGCTTCCTGCACCGGTTCGGCTGCCGCGGCCCGCTGGAGATGGATCTCGCGAACCCGAAGTACGGCGACGATCCCGATCTGGTTCTGGGCCAACTCGCCACCGTGGCGCTCGGCGACACCGACCCCGTCGCCACCCATGCGGAGCGGAAACGGGCACGGAAAGAAGCCTACGAGGAACTCTCGGCCGAGCTTCCCGCGAGAAAACGCCGAAAGCTCGCACGCATCCACAGGACCATCGAGTCCTTCGAGAATGTCCGGGAGATGCCCAAGCATCACGTCGCGATCGTGAACATGGTGCTCCGTCGGCGGGTGCTTCGAAGTGCCCGGCACTGGGCTGCCGAGGGACGCCTGGACCGGGCGGAGGACGTCTTTCAGATGAAGCTGGATGACTTCGACCGGGCCGAGTCGGACGAATCCCTCGATCTTCGCGCCGTCGTGGCCGAACGCGGCGCCTTCTACCGAGACGTCAAGGCGCGCGTGCGGCACTTTCCGCACCTGATCGACTCCCGGGGCCGAATCGTGCGCCCGGTACGCGACTACCGACCCGGCGAGCTAAGTGGCGTCCCGGTATCGGCCGGTATCGTCCGCGGCCCCGCGAAGGTGCTGGACTCGCCCTTCGACAAGACGCTTCTACCCGGCGAAGTACTCGTCGCGCACACCACGGACCCCGGCTGGACGCCGCTGTTCATCAACGCGGCAGCGGTCCTGCTCGAGGTCGGCGGCGAACTGCAACATGGCGCGCTCCTCGCCCGGGAGTACGGCAAACCGTGCGTGGCCGGGATCGTGGGGGTGATGGACGCCCTGCACGACGGCCAAATCGTGGAAGTGGACGGCGACCAAGGCGTCGTCCGAATCATCTAGCCGTAGGGGACGGGCTTGTCCCGTCCCGTTGCTGAGGAAAACGGGTGTTCGGCACGGGCGACCACTAGGGTTGCCCCATGGGTCGCCCCTACGACCGGTTTCACCATCCGATTCAACGGGTTGCCAAGGCGCGCACCTCGTAGCGGTTCGGGGCCAATTCGCGGGCTGCTTCGGTCTGCCGGATCGCCGCCGCCCGGTACTGCGGATTGGTCGCACTTACCTGGATGTACGTCTCCGCCAACGTCATGGGTATCTCCCAGTTTTCGCGCTCCAGGCGAATGGCGGCGGGAGCCTCGGCATCCACCAAGGCCAGCAGTCGCGCCGACTCCGCCCGGTGCAGGGTTCTTAGAAACCGCCACTGGTTCCCGGCGTACTGGAATAGGAACAGCCTGAACTGGTTCCCCATCGGTTCGAAGGCGTCGATCGCTTCGGCAAAGAATTCGCGGGTGTAGTGTGGCGCGATCCCGAGCGCGGGCTCCGAACTCCGTAGGGCCAATGCGCCGACGCTCGCCGAAGAAAATGCGGCGTGGTTCGCCCACAGGCCAACCCCGGCCAACGATGCCGACACCGCGACCGCAGCGCCACCGAGGATTGGCGGCTTTACCCAGCCCCGAAGCGGTCTGGCACGATTCCGAACCGTCGTTGCCAGCTTGCCGTACCAGGACGCGAACGGGGCGGAAGCGCCGGCTTCCCGCGCCACGACGGCCACGAACGCGAGCAGCAGGGTGAACTGCAGGGTGCCGGTAACGACTTCGGGAGACACCAGTGCATGGGCGAAGTAGCCCACCAAACCGCCGCCGGCGAAGACGAGCGGAATGCGTTCCCGTCGCCCCATTCGTCGCGCCGCCTGCAACCCGACGACCAGCAAGCCCGCCCACACGGCAAGGTGGCTGATTACCCCCAACGATCCCTTGGTCGCGAGTTCCTCCGCCAGGCGGCCGTGCGCGTTGTCGTGAATCCGCATGTCGGCACCCATGCCCGACCCGTGGCGCCCCAATACCACGACGTAGTTGTCGGGTCCCCAACCCAATACCGGTCTTTCCAAGAAGCCTTCCACGGCGGCGTGCCAAGCCGCGAGGCGCGTTTGCACGGTACGTTTCGAGAAGGACAACGTCCGTTCGATGAGCGGGTTCGAAGACCGCGCCCGTTGGCTTTGCGGATCCCGATCGAATACGCCGACCATCAACGCGAACACCACGACCGCGGCCGCAAGCAGGCCAGCCATCGCCCCCACCGCCAACCGTGCGCGGCCCCGTTCCAGGTAGGCGAACAGAACGGCGACCGCGGCAAAACCCGCAATCAGCCCCAGAAACGCGCTGCGGGCCGCCGTCAAGGTCACGACCCACGCGCTAAGCAGCGCACAAAGTCCCCAGGGCACGAGCGTTCGAAAACGGTCTTGCATCGTTGTCTTCCGCTGCGTTCCTTCGGCGTCGGTGGCGACCGCGTCGGCGGTACCCACAGCGGTCTTGCCAAGGAGCGACTCGACGAAGAAACCCGCCGCGACGAGGCTGTTCACGAGCACGTACGCGCCCAAGTGAATCGGGTTGCCGAGCGTTGCGGTGATCCGTCCGTAGCCTTCCTTCGACGACTCCCAGAGCAACGCTTCCACGTCGAAATGCTGACCGACGGCCCAGAGCGCGATCACCATTCCCACGGCGAGGTTCGCGTTGAGGAGAATCCGCCATTGCGCGAGGCGCACCACCGACACCAGGACGACGGCGAACGCGAACCAATGGGCTTGATCCAAGACGCCGCCCATGCGCTCGTAGGTGGAGAAAAGGCTTCGCACGACGCTCACGCCCAGCAACGCGGACACCAATGCGACCCCGAGCGCCACGGCGAGCAGTCCCAGCAGCAGCGAACGCGCCGGCCGATACGCGGGGTTCAACACGGCAAGAACCGCCCAGGCGACGAAGACGATCTCGACGAGGCAGCGGAACAACAGTCCCTTGCCGACGAGGAAGGGAAAGATCGTCGGGGGAAACAAGACCGCCTGATCGTTGACGACGAGGGGGAAAAACGCGGTTTCCCCGCTGACCGCGAGGGGGATCAGAAGAATCAAGCCGATGCCGACCCAGATCACGCCAAGCGCGGCACGTTCGATGTGGCGAAGCGGCATGAGCGGGTGGACTCGGGCGATCCCGACACGCTAACACCTTTCTCTACCGACGGACTATGATGTTTGATTCGTAAGAGGGGGATTAAAGTAAGAGTTCGGTGAAGAGATGGCGGACGCTGCACAGCAGCAGGGCCCGGAACCCGTCATCCGGGTAAGCGACCTGCACAAGAACTACCGGATGGGCTCCGACACCATCCATGCACTGAACGGCGTCGATTGCGCGATTCGCGAGAACGAGTACGTGGCCGTCATGGGGCCCTCCGGGTCCGGCAAGTCCACCCTCATGAACATCATCGGCTGCCTCGACCGGCCCACGACCGGGGAGTATTGGCTGTCTGGCGAGAATGTCTCGAAGTTGGGGGACAAGTCCCTCGCCCGGGTACGCAACCACCGGATCGGCTTCGTGTTCCAGACCTTCAACCTGCTGCCACGCGCCACCGCGTTGCAGAACGTCGAGATCCCGTTGATGTACGGCGGCATCGGGCGTCGCCAACGCCGCGACCGCGCCCGGGAAACACTCGCACGGGTCGGCCTCAACGACCGCATGAAGCACAAGCCCAGCGAGTTGTCCGGCGGTCAGCGGCAGCGCGTCGCCGTCGCCCGGGCACTCGTCAACGATCCCGAAATCCTGCTTGCGGACGAGCCCACCGGGAACCTCGACAGCCGCACCGGGGAGGACATCATGGACCTGTTCGACGCTCTGTACGATGCGGGTCAGACCATCATCCTCGTGACCCACGAGACCCATATCGCCAATCGCGCCCACCGCCACGTGCACCTGCACGACGGTGTCGTAACCCAAGACCATAGCCGGAGTAGGACCGATGTCCAGTAGCGCCGCCAAACGCGCCCTTCGGGGCACGCCCAGACCGTTGATCGTCGTGGCCGCACTAGCCACGGCCGGTTGCGACCAGATCGAGGAACTGATTGCGGGAAGCGACGAGGACGCTGTGGAGGATGAAGCCTTCTTTGAAGCCGCCGGCGTGGTGCGGGGCGACATTCGGGTGGCGGTCGAAGCCGCCGGCGGCATCGAGCCCGTGACCACCGTCGAGGTGAAGTCGAAGGCATCCGGCGAGATTCTCGAGTTGAACGCCGATACCGGCGACACCATCGAGGCCGGCACGTTGCTGGCGCGGATCGACCAGCGGATGCTCAAGAACTCCCTGGACCAGGCCAAGGCCAGTCTCGAGGTCTCCCGCGCCGAACTCACCAACGCCGAGTCGCAACTCCAGCGGATACAGAAGCTCTTCGAGCAGGAGTCGCTCTCCAAGGCCGACTACGAACAATCCCTGCTGCAGCATGCCGCCGCCAGATCCCAGGTCGTGCGCAGCGAGATCCAGGTGGAAAACGCCGACATCGCGCTCGAGGACGCCATCGTCAAAGCGCCGATCTCGGGCACCGTCATCGAGCGTCTCGTCGAACAAGGCCAGGTCATCTCGTCGCCGATGGGCGATGTCGGCGGCGGAACGATCCTACTGCAGATGGCCGATCTGTCACGGGTCCGCGTTCGCATGCTGGTGGACGAGATCGATATCGGGAAGGTGCAGCCTGGGACGATTGCCCAGGTCAATGTCGCCGCCTACCCGACCCGTTCCTTCGAAGGTGCGGTCCTCAAGGTGGAACCCCAGGCCAGCCCACAGCAGAACGTAACGATGTTCCCGGTGCTGATTGACCTGGACAACCGCGAGGGGCTGTTGAAGCCCGGCATGAACGCCGAGGTCGAACTGGTGGTCGCGGACCGCACCGATGTTCTGACCATCCCGAATGCGGCGTTGCGTACGGAGGCCGACGTCTACGTTGCCGGGGGCGTGGTCGGCTTGAGCGAGGAGCAGGTGCGGGAGATGCTCGCCGCGTCCACCCTGCCGCCGCGCCCGGGCGCGAGCGAAGGGGGCGCGGCGCGAGACGCGGGCGGCATGTCGGAGGAGGACCAGCAGATGCTCCGCTCCATCATGACCAAGCGCCGCAACGGGGAAGAACTCACGGAGGAAGAGCAGGCGTTTAGCCGCAAGATGATGCAGCAGTTTGCCCGTCGGGGCGGCGGCGGACCAGGCCGGGGTGGCCCCGGCGCGGGTCGCGGGCGCGGCGGGGGCCCACGAGGCGGTCCGCCGGGCGGTGGCGGATTCGACGCGCAACGATCGCGCAGTTCGTCCATCGATTCGCAATTCGGGGGTGACTTCATCGTGTACGCACTGCGAAACGACCAGCCCGTTGCGGTTCGTGTTCGCACGGGTGTTACCGATCTCGATCGCACCGAGATCGTCGTGGGATTGACGGAAGAGGACGAGGTGCTGATTCTGCCCAGCGCGTCGTTGATCCAATCCCAGGAGTATTTCCAGCAACGCATGCGCCGCTGGAACCAGAATCCCTTGATGAGCGGATAGCACGGCTCGCCATCGTCGGGATGCAATAGCGTGGCTGTATTCGAAACCATACGGGTCGCCCTCGAATCGATCATCCACAACCTGCTGCGGTCGACGCTGACCATGCTGGGCATCATCATCGGCGTGGCCGCGGTCATCTCGATCGTTGCGTTGATCACCGGCGCCCAGCGCGCGGTTGACGAGCAGATTTCACAGCTCGGCGGAGCGAGGGTGCTGTCGGTGCAACCCGGCCAGTCCTACTGGCGGGGGGTCGCGTCGGCGGATCGGGTGTCGATGACCATCGACGACTACGAGGCGCTCGCGCAAGACTCCCACTACCTCTCGGAACTCGTGCCGGAAATCTCCTCCTACGGACAGATCAAATTCGGCAATCAGAACCTGAACCACCGCATCAACGGTACGACGCCCAACTACGCGGAGGTGCACGGCATCGACCTGGAGCACGGCAGGATGTTCAGCGAGGGGGACGTGTTGGCGCACCGCCGAATGGCCGTGCTCGGCCAGGAGATTCCCGTCAACCTCGAAATGGAGCCCGAGACCATGCTAGGCCGGACCGTTCTGATCAACCGCGTCCCGTTCCAGGTCATCGGCATTTTCGAGCGCGTCGGCGCTCCCTGGCAGAATCCAGACGACGACATTTTCATTCCCATCACGACGGCGGAACAGCGTGTCATCGGCAATGACCGCCTGGACCGAATGTCCGCCAAGGTTGCCGACGGCGTACCGTTGGAGACCGCCATGGTCGATGTCGAACGGGTCCTCCGCCGCGAACACAAGATCCGTCCCGGCGGCCAGAACGACTTCATGATCATGAACCGTCAGCAGTTCGTCGAAGCGCAGCAACAGTCGATGGCGATCTTCGCCTACCTACTCGGCGGCGTGGCCAGCGTCAGCCTGCTGGTCGGCGGCATTGGCGTGATGAACATCATGCTGGTGTCGGTGACCGAACGCATCCGCGAAATCGGCGTGCGCAAGGCACTCGGTGCCACGCGGTTCAACATCCTGACGCAGTTCCTCACGGAGGCCTTAACGATCGGCGCCATCGGCGGCATGCTCGGCATCGCCCTAGGCGCCGGGATCGCGGAGGCCATGGCCAATCTGGCCGGTTTCTACACCTACGTATCCATCGAAGCGGTCATCCTCTCCGTCGGCGTGAGCGTCGGCGTCGGGCTCATCTTCGGCGTCTGGCCGGCCCGACGCGCGGCCCAGCTAGACCCCGTTGAGGCGCTACGCCACGACTAGCAGGCTGTCGGGTTTGGCGGTAGCCGCTGCGAAGACCGGACCCCGCGGGGGTGCCGTGACGGCACTGCCCTACGGGGCTAGGGGGTGGGTTGGCTTCGGTAGCGAAGGCGAACCGTGTAGACGTCGTCGCCGGTGAGTACCCCGCCGCGTCCGAACAAGCGCCCGTGCTGCCAGTTGGATAGGCCGAGTTCGGGTTTGCCCAGGGCGAACTGACCGTCTACCCAGCGGGTGTGGTCGTCGCCCACGAAGGGCGAATCCAACGCGTTGAAGAAGCGTTCCTGCTCACCGGCGTCATTCGACAGTAACGTCCCCACGAGTCGGGGACTCAAACCGTTGAACAACCTCACCGCCTCGTCGACGGAGTCCACGCCGACGACGCTGATTTCCGGCGTTTCCTCCCACTCCCACTCGAGCGCCAGTTCCGCCGTGGGGATAGCCTCGGCCTGCGGTTCCCGAACCGGTCCCTCGGCACGTACCACCTCCACCCGATCCGCGAACAGCCCATCGGGAATCAAGCGTTCGCTGCCTTGCGCGACGTGTACCTTGAACGCCGCCCCCCTCGCTTCACCAGCGCGCCGCAAGCCCCGAAGCACCGCAGCCACCCGCCGTTCCCGGCCCGGCCCGTCGACGAGGCAGCAGGTGTTCAAGGTATTGCAGACTTTCCGGTCTAAGGAGCGCAAAACGGCTTCTTCCACAGCCTCTTCATCGGTGTTGTCCGAGATGACCATCCATGCACCGCCCGTGCCGTGCAGGCTGACCGGCGTGCCCCTCCCTCGGGCGAGCGACCCCAAGGCCGCAACCGCCGGCCCGGAGCCGCGCGCCACCGCCAGCGACAGCCGCCGATCCATGAACAGGGCCCATCCCGCCGCATGCGCTGTGCTGTCCACGAGGGAGACGCTGCCGGGGGGAAGCCCGGCCTTCGCCAGCGCGGGTTCGATGGCGAGTTCCATGATCGTTCGGGCCGTCGCCAGCGCATCGCTACCGATGCGGAATACGACGGTATTGCCACCGCGCAAGACTCCGCAGGCATCCGCCAGCACGTTGGGCCGGCCTTCGAAAACGAAGGCGACAACGCCAAGTGCGTCACCCACCAATTCGACGTGGAATCCGTCGTGGCACACCGTGTCGAGCACCGCACCCCGGCGAGACGGCATCGCCGCCCAACCGCTCAAGCCCTCGATCATCTTCGCGCGCATGGCATCCGACACGCCGAGGCGCGTCGTCGACCGGCCGCGTCGTCGCGCGTTCTCGACATCCCCGGCGTTGACCGCCGCCACCTCCTCCCAGACCCCGTCGTCGGCAAGTGCGCCGGCCGCGTTGCCGTAGAAGGCGATGATCGCGTCGTCGGTCACGTCGGCCATCTCCGTAAAGGCAGCCGCGGCGGCATCGACCGCAACCGTTGCCGTACGGATTTCGGCGACCGGGACGCGAAGGAGCCCAGCTTGGGGATCCGCAACCAAGCGGTCTCCCGGCCGAAACGCCCTGGCCAGATCGCCGTCCACGGTGAACGCCCGGCCGTCGGCCGCGAGAATCTTCGTGCCCTGCTTCAACTCGTCCATACGTCTCTGAGCCACCCCGGGACCCAAGGCTTGGCATTCTACGGCTTCGCCATAGCGGTCGCGCGGGCCCGTAGGGAACGGGCTTGTCCCGTCCCGGCGCGCCCCCGAGTCGATTCCAAGTTCATGGCAGGCGATGTTCGATCCGCAACGCCACCCGTTCGCCGGACTTTCCCGTCGTGACCTCGCTTTGAAGGTCCCCGGCGCGTGCCGACGGCGAACCGCTGAGACTCGCGCGCGCGAGGAGTTCCACGGCGTCCATAGCGGATAGGCTGCGCCCGGGCATCATCGCGTCCGCGTCGGTGAGTTCGATCCGCGCCGGCAGGTCGGCCACCGTCAACCGCCGCACGGCCAAGGGCGGGCGCGGGGCATCGGGGTCGCGGGCGATGACAAAGACCGGCGTTCCGGGATCCACGTTCGGGAACGCCCCCAGCGAAACCGACACCGAGATGCCCGCCAGAGGCTCGGCGTCGACTGCCTCCGCGGTGTCGGGAAGGCGCGACCGCGCCAGCGCCAAGACCTCCGTCAGTTCCGTTCGGCGCGACGCGGGCATGGGTTGGCGCAACGCCCGGGACAGGTAGCCCACCGCTGCCCGAAAGTCGCTCCGGTGTATCGCATCGACCGTCAACAGTTCCAGCATCTCGGGGTGATCCGGCTGTGTCGCGAGCACGCGATCGACGATCACCCGCGTCGCCGCCGACATCTGCCCGTCGTCCGCGCGATATCGCGCCTGGGCCCAGGCCACATCGACATCCACCAACGGACCCGCAACCTCGTGTAGCGCCTCGAATGCGGCCGCGGCCCCCCCGTAGTCCTCCAACTGCGTTCTCAAATGACCCAGCACGAACCATGAATTGGCATCCTCGTCCTCTCGGGCCAAACGACTCTCAAGGGCATCTTCCAGCGCGCGCATCTCGGTTCGGTCTCCGCCGCGCATGATCTCGGACGCCCGCGAGAGTACGGGTGCCCCTGGCTCGCCCCACACGCCGTAGAGGCCGGTAGCGACGACGAGCGTCGCGACCGAACCCGCGACAAGCGGAAGTCGCGGCACGCGCGAAGCGGATTCGGGCTCGGCGGGGGAGTCAAGCTGCGCCGATTCGTCGAGGTGATTCAGGGCAAGCTCCTCCTCGAGCGCTGCAAGCTCCTCGGCGCCGAGATTCTGCAACTCGGCTTCTCGCGAGAGTTCACGCCGGCGGACCTCGAACAGCGTCGTGGCCGATTCCGGCTCGCGCGCACGTCCAGACCGAAAGGCAACGGACACGATCCCGACCACCGCGAGCACGCCCAGCGCGACGACGGCGAGATAGACCGCCATCAGCCCGAGTCCCGAAGCAGACGTCTGGCCCTCGCGAGATCATCCGATTCGGTTTCCCTCGCCACGTCTCGGCGCGCGATCCGCATCAGCACCCAAGCGACGACGAGGAGGAGAACCACCGGCGAAAACCACAGAAACCAGGTCGACGGCTCGAACGGCGGATCGTAGAGGACGAAGTCACCGTAACGTTCCTGGAGGTGGCTGCGGATGGCGTCGTCCGTGGCGCCCTCCTCCATGAGCCGGCGAACCGTACGGCGCAGGTCCACCGCGATGGGTGCGCCCGAACTCGCGATCGACTCGTTCAGACATTTCGGGCAGCGGAACTCCGTGGTCAGTCGTTGGTATCGATCGGCGGTCTCGGGATCGGGAAAGTCAAAGCCGTCGATGGCGGACGCGCCGAGACAGGTGGCAACGGCCAACAGCAGCACGACGCCCATGCAGCGTCTCATGGCGCGTTGCCGCCCGGGATGTCGCCCGACGCCTCCAGTGCCGCGATTCGGGGGGCGAGTTCATCCTTCCAAACGCCCGGGTTCACGTCGCCGACGTGCTTGTAGCGGATGACACCGCCGGCATCGACGAGAAACGTCTCCGGCGCGCCGTAGACGCCGAGATCGACCCCGAGATCGCCGTTGGCGTCAACGATATTGAAGTCGTAGGGGTCGCCGTATTCCTTAAGCCAGGCACGGGCCTGTCGCGAGTCGTCCTTGTAGCTGATGCCGACGATGGATAGCCCGGTCTTCTCGCGGATCCTCATGAGTTCGCCGTGCTCTGCAAGGCAAGTCGGACACCAGGTTGCCCAGACATTCACCAACCGGATCTCGCCGAGCAGGTTGCTTCGCGACGCCCGTGCATCCGGCTCTCCAGCCAGCAACGGCAAGTCGAATCCGGGAAACGGCTTGTCGACCAACGCCGACGGCAGGAGCTTGGGATCCCTGAGCGTGAATCCCAGGACGAGTACGATCGCAAGGACACCGAATACCGTCACCGGCACGAACAGCTTCGCCCGGTTCATGTCGTTGCCGGTTGGGGTTTGCCCGTGCCGAGGCCCGACGCGGTTTCCCGGCGCGATCGTTTGGCAAGCCGACGGTAGCGCGGGTCCGAAATGGCCAGGACGCTACCGAACGCCATGAGCAAGGCACCGAGCCAGACCCAGCGGACCAGCGGCTTGTCGTTGATACGGACTCCCCAGGAGCCGTCCGGCAGTTGCTCTCCGAGGGTTATGTAGAGGTCGCCCAGGAACCCCGGGGCGATGCCGGCCTCGGTCATGACCTGATTGCGCGCCGGGTAGTGGCGTTTCTCCGGATACATCGCCACCCCGGTGTCGGTCGTGAACTCCACACGATCCGCTGTGTAGTTCGGTCCCTCGACCCGTTCGACACCGTTCAGCCGGTAGACGATGCCGTTCAGTGTCACGCTGCCGCCGACCTCCATGCGGGCATCCACGACGTTCGAGAACTCGCTGGTGACTCCGACGCCGACGAGGCTCACCGCGAATCCGAGGTGGGCGATCACCATGCCCAGGTAGCTTCGGGTAAGCGACCGACGGCGCTTTCGGATGTCGGTTGCGTGGGTCATTGCAATCCACAGTCCGAGCCCGACGGCAAGCATCGCGCCAAAGGCGATCGCGCCGCCGAGGACGAGTGGCAGGAGTACACCCAGCGCCAGCGCGACCAGCAGCATGAGCCCCACGTTCTTGAACAGCACGACGGGCGTCCGCCGCCACCGCGAGACGGGCATCACCGCCAGCACGGCCGCCAACAGCAGTGCCAAGGGCACGAACACGCGGTTGTAGTAGGGCGGGCCGATGGATGACTTCTCCCCGGCGGTCATCGCCTCGTAGGCCACCGGATAGAGCGTGTAGATCAGGATCACGGCAAGCGCCAATACCAGCACCAGGTTGTTGCAGAGCAGCATCAACTCCCGGGATAGACCCCAGTAGTGCGCCCGGGCACGAATCGCGGGGGCACGCATGCCATACAGGACCAGCGCCCCGCCGACCGCGAGCACGACGAAGGCCAGGAGATAGAGCCCGCGCTCGGGATCCACGGCGAACGCGTGTACCGACGTCAATACGCCGGAGCGCACGATGAACGCGCCGAGCAGCGACAGCGAAAATGCCGCGATCGCGAGGAACACGGTCCAGCTTTTGAACGCACCCCGCTTCTCCGTGACCGCGAGCGAGTGGATCAATGCCGTGCCGGCGAGCCACGGCATGAACGACGCGTTCTCGACGGGATCCCAGAACCACCAGCCGCCCCAGCCCAGTTCGTAGTAGGCCCACCAACTGCCGAGGGCGATGCCGACGGTGAGGAACGCCCACGCGACGTTGGCCCAGGGTCTCGTCCAGCGCGCCCATACCGCGTCCAAGCGCCGCGCCAACAACGCCGCCACAGCGAACGCGAAGGCCACCGCAAATCCGACGTATCCCAGGTAGAGCATGGGCGGGTGCACGATCTGACCGAAGTCCTGCAGCAGCGGGTTGAGGTCGGCGCCTTCGGAAGGCCCGCCGATCAGCCGTTCGAATGGACTGCTGACACTCAATAGGAACAACAGGAAGCCGGCGTTCAATAAACCCAACGTCCCGAGCACCCGGCCTTGGATCTCCCTCGGCACCCGGGCACCGGCCACGCTGACCGCCCAGGTCCAACCCGCGAGCATCAGGGTCCACAGCAGGAAGGAACCCTCGTGACCACCCCACGTCGCGGAGACCCTGTAATACCAGGGGAGCGCGGTGTTCGAGTTCTCGGTCACGTAGAGAACGGAGAAATCGCTCGTCGCAAAGGCGTACACCAGCGAGGCCCACGGCAATGAACTGGGCAAGTGCCAACACGTTGGCGGTCCGGTACCAGTTGACGTTCGTGGCGCTCATGTAGCCGACGATCGCAAGGCCGGCGGCCATGCCAAGCGCGAGAACCGTGGCGAAATGACCGAGTTCGACGATCATCGGCGTCGTACCCGGCTAGCGAGCGCGGCTTGGGTTGGCAACGCGAAATCGAACCACCGCACGCCGAAAAACGATCCCGCTGCGTTCACGACGGCGACTATAGCAAGGCGTCCTGCGGTTCCCTGCGTGGGGTACTTCACGACGAACTCGAGGTTTGACCTTCGGCACCGCTGCCCGGCGGATCCTGGCCCGGCCAGACATGGATCACCGCCTTTAGGAGCGTCGCAAGCGGAATGGCAAAGACCACTCCCCAGAATCCCCAAAGGGCCCCGAACACCAATACCGCCGCGATGATGGCGACGGGATGCAGGTCGACGGCTTCGGAGAACAACAGCGGTACCAGCACGTTGCCGTCGAGACCCTGGATGATCAGGTAGGCCACCATCAACACCAGGAAGTCCACGCTCCAGCCAAACTGCAGGAAACCCACCACCGCAACCGGGATCGTTACGACGATCGCCCCGACGAAGGGGATCAGCACGGAAACGCCGACCAGCAGTCCGAAGAGCGCCGCGTAGTTAACGCCGAGGATCCAGAACGTGATGTAGGTCACTCCGCCGACGATGACGATCTCGATCAGCTTGCCGCGCAGGTAGTTCGCGATCTGCAGGCTCATCTCCCGGCCGACCTCGTTCAACAGGCGTCGTTCGCGCGGCAGCACGGCTGCGAACGCGGCAAGCATCCTGTCGCTGTCTTTCAGGAAAAAGAACAACGCCACCGGCGCGAGGATTAGGAAGATCATGAGTCCGACGACGTTCGAGAACTGCGACAGGACGCCCTGCACCAAATCGGCGCCGAAACCCGTGACCTGCTGGCTGAGCGCGCCCATCCAGCTACTCACGGTGGTCTCCGAGAAGAACTCCGGGTAGCGCTGGGGCAACCCGGAAGCCATGTCCCTAAGCTGTTCGAGGAAGCCTGGCAGCGCGTTTACCAGGTCGCCCAACTGCTGCGAGACCAACGGCAGAATGACGATGACCAAGGCGGTCAGCATTCCCAGGAAGAGCAACTCCACCAAGCCGACCGCCACGAGCCTTGGCACGCGCCACGCCACCAGGCGGGCAACGACCCCTTTGAGCAGGAAGGCGAAACCGAGACCAGTGAGAATGGGCGCGAGCACGGCGCCGAAGAAGATCAGGATCAGCAGCGCGGTGGTTAGAAAGATCACGAGGAAAATCGCTTCCTCGTTCGAGAAGTAGCGGTTGATCCAGCCGCTGATGACCTCGACGAATTTCATCGCCGCCAGCCCGTCACGCCAATGTCGTCTTCGGACGGCCTTTCCGGAGCAGGTAGTAGTAGCGTCCCCCTTCCTCCCGCGACTCCAGGAGCGGATGGCCGCTTTGCGCCGAGAACACCTCGAAGTCGCGAACCGATCCCGGGTCCGTTGCGATCACCTCCAGATGGTCGCCCGGTTGGAGCGCGTTCAACGCCTGTTTAGCCTTCAACAGGGGCATCGGGCAGTTGAGACCGGTGGCGTCGAGGCGCGCCGACAGGTTCGGTTCGATCATGGTCGGATTATGGCATCGATTGGGGCACCGATGGACGCCGGCGAGGTCATATCGCGTATGATCACGCTCCCGGGGCTTCGCGAAGGCTGCATGGTTCGATCGTCGCTGCGCGGCTTGTCCGTCCTCAGCCTGTCCTTCGCCGTTGCCGCCTCCCAGGCAGCGGAACTGCCGGAACTCGGCGACCGGTCGTCCGGCCTCGTGTCGCCCTCGACCGAACGGGTACTCGCGCAGATCGCGTTGAAACAGATTCGCTCGAGCGTCGACACGATCTCGGATCCGATCCTCAAGTACTACGTCAAGGTCAATGTCCACCGGCTCGCGGAGTACTCCGGCATCGCCGAGCCCGCGCTGACGACCGTGCTGATCGACAACCCCCAGATCAACGCGTTCGCCGTGCCGGGGGGCGTCGTGGGCATCAACCTCGGCTTGTTTCTCTATGCCCACGACGAGAGCGAGTACTCTGCGGTCGTCGCCCACGAACTGGCGCACTTGGGTCAGCGCCACTACGCGCGCAGCGTCGAGGCGCAGCGCGCCATGACGCCGTGGATGCTCGCCGGATTGCTTGCCTCTCTTGCCATAGCGGCCGGCGGGGGCGGCGAAGCCGGTTTGGCCGCGCTGTTCGGAACACAGGCGTACGCCCAGGACAAGGCGCTGCGGTTCAGCCGGTCTCGCGAGCGGGAGGCCGATCGCATTGGCCTCAACACCTTGGAACGCGCCGGTCTCGACCCCGATGCGATGGGGCGCATGTTCGAGCGCATGCACACGGCCTTTCGTTTCGTGGACAAGCCACCCGAGTTCCTGCTCACCCATCCGCTTACGGAGTCCCGCATCACCGATGCGAGGAACCAGGCCGAACGGTTCGACCCGCGGACCGTTGAACCGTCCCTCGACTACCAGTTCATGCGCGCCCGCGCCCGGATCCACTACGCGGAGTCACCGCAGCTCGCGGTGGTGGAAGCCGAGTCCTTGCGCGGCGGTGGAGACGCCGATACCTACGCACTTGCCGTCGCACTCTCCCAAGCCGACCGCCACGAGGAGGCTGTCAAAGTCGCCCGCCGGATCTACAAGGCCCATCCGGACAGCCTGTTGATGGCCGCCTCCCTCGCCGAGATTCTGATTGCGGCCGCGCGGATCGACGAAGCCCTGGCGCTGTTGTCCGGCAAACTCCGAATCAACCCCGACAACAGACCGCTGACCTACCTCAAGGCCGAAGCGCTCTACGCTGCCGACCGCCACACCGATGCCGCCGAGCTATTGTGGCGTCATACCCGCGTCAACACCGACGACGTGGACGTTTGGGAGTTGCTGGCGGAGACAGCCGGTCTCGCCGGGGATACGCTCGGCGTTCATCGCGCACGCGCCGAGGCCTTCGCCCTCCTGGGTGCCTATCGCCAAGCCATCCAGCACATCGACTATGCCCGTCGCCTCGTGGACGCCGACGACCGACCACTGCGCGCTCGCCTGGACCAGCGCGTACTCGATCTCAGAACGGAATACGAAGCCGCACGGGAACATAGCGGGCCGGGACCGAGCTAGCGTTCTTGAGCAGAGCCCATCTTGACAGTTGAACGAAGTTTCGTAGGGGCGACGCTTGTGGTCGCCCGTCTTCGTTCAACACGGGCGACCACAAGGGTCGCCCCTACGATGGGCATTGTGCGATTTCTCGTCGGAAAGTCGCGACAACCGCAACAAAATCAACCGCCAACGGGATGGCCGTCTCTCCGGCCAGTCACACCACTCGGCAGGTGTCGCTGACGCTGGGCTGCCGAAGCAGCGAACGTCGATGACCATCTGTCGGCGAAACGAGGGCGACAGCCGCGCCATTTCGTCCGGCCCGGTGCCGGGCCGTTCGATAACACATGCAGAGCATGGAAATTCCTGCCTGTTCGCCAGCGTGGATAGCTAATCCACGCCAATCAAGGGCTGTTGTATTGGGCAGGTAACCCGGCGCAGCGCGCCAGAGCTATCTGCATGCGTTATCGCGGAGAGACGCTATCGGTGACGAAGGGGAATTGTCAATAGCGCGCAAGTGTCGGCTGTGGATGTGGACGCCAGCAGGAACCCGTATCGCGGGTGTGCGAATTCGGTGCCGTGGTGTCCGAATCCGCACAGGAGGCCGTCCCGGGTTGTAGACCGTCGTCAGTCGGCACCCGCCGAGGCGCGGCGCGCGAGCTCCTCACCTTCCATGCGCCGGGCGCCCTTCAGGATACCGAACATCGAGTAGTTGCCCTCGTGGCAGGCGTATTCGTAGACCGGTTGTGCGCTCTTCTTCCAAACGTACCTGCCGCTCCACGGGGCGACCCAGATCGTCGGGTCGTTGACGGTGAAGTCGTAGACGAGGTTGCCGTCCTCCAGCAATGTGAACCGCTCCACGAGGTGGAGGTTCTCATCGCCACCGTAGAGGCCCGTGTCCTCCCGGAAGTTGGTGGTCTCGACGACGAGGGTGTCGCCTTCCCAGTGACCCACGGCGTCGCCAAGCCAGCGGCGTGCCTCCTCGGGCCCATGGTCCGCATTCATGCGAACGATGCGTGCGTCGTGGACCATCTCCACGAGGATCATGACGTGGTTCTCGGTTTGCACGATCCGTTTGTGGTTGTTGTAGACCCCCGGCAGCATGGGTGGACCGGCACTGAAACCGAGTAGGCAGCGTTCGGCGAGCGCGAGTTCTTCCGGACCGTCGAACGGACCCGGACCCTCCTTGTCGAGCCAGGACGCGGTGCCGTCGTTGTTATGGCTGAAGGAACTGAAGTTGTCCGCCATCTTCGCCATGCCTTTCATCGTCATCCGAGGTTGGCGGCCGTTCGGCGGGTCGTAGATGATTGACGTTGCGTACTTGCCGTCGATGGGGACCACCCCACTTCCCGGATCCAGCCAGAACGCGTTGTAGCCGCCCACGTTACCCGCTCCGAACGCGTTGATGCCGTCACCGCCCTTGGCCGGAGGCGGTCGATTCGGATCGTTGGAGCGTCCATCCTGGAGAAACTCCGTTCCGGAGCCGATCTCCTTTGCTTCTTCGGCGGTCATGAACGCTCGCTCGCCGAGGTTGCGCGGGCGTTGCAGCGGCGTGAGCGTTCCGCCGTCGTAGTAGCCGGAGAGGTCCGGCTTGCCGGTCGTTGTGCGCGGGACGTCCGCGCTTGCCGACGACCACGCCAAGGTCGCGATGAGGACGAGCAGGTACGTAGACCACGTACGGCTAAACGGTCCGCGAGAAAAGGTGGTCGGCTGCATGATCGATCTCCCCAGCACTGTGAGTATCTGCAATGTTGCGCCACGAAGTCCCGGCTGTCGAGCCAAGCGGGCAGACGTGGTCCCAAACGGGCGCCAAGTGGGTTGACCTCGTACGAACTGACGCAGACACTAGGTCCGTAACCAGTCGCCGCCCGTAGGCGGTTCTGGGTGGTAATTCGCCGACGGGGCAACCCGTCGACGCTTAAGGGAGATACCGAAAATGGCAGACAACGTTACAGGCGACTACGTCCAGATGGATCAAGTGGATTGGGTGGACTTTCCGCAGGGGCTGTGCCAAGGCGACGTCAAGTGGAAATTGTTGCACGTCTCTCCGGAGTCGGGAGCTTGGACGGCGATCTTCGATTGCAAGGCAGGATCCTCGTTCGCCAAGCACATTCACATGGGTCCCGGCGAGTACTTCCTGACCAAGGGCAAGATGCACGTTCGGGGTGGCAGCACCGAGGGCGGCGCCACGGCCTTTGCACCCGGCTACGGGTACGAGGCCTGCAACGCGCAGCATGACCACACCGAGTTCCCGGAAGACAGCGAGTTCTACATGACCTTCCTGGGACCGCTCAACTTCATCGACGATGACGGCAACACCATCGCCCTCGTCGGCTGGCGACAGGTCTACGCAGGGCGGATAAGGACTAGCGCGTCTCCGGAGTACCGGAGCCGTTCAAGAGCGGTTCGAAGCGCATTTCCATTTGCACCCTGTGTGTGAACCTCAGCGCTTCTCAAGGAATCCAGCGGCCGCAGAGACGGTGACGGCCCCGCAACGCGTCGCGTCGCGGGGCCGCAAGACCTCCTAGAAGGAGTAGCTCAGGCTGGCGGTGATCAGCCTGGGCTGACCTAGTGTACCGATGACGACGTTGTCGCCGCCGTCTAGCAGGTAGAAGTTGGGGAAGTGCTGAACGTCGGTGTAGTACACCTCGTCGGCCACGTTCTCCACGTTCAGCATGAGTTCCCAGTTCTCCCGCGTCAGGCCCAGCTGGGCATTGATAACCGTGAAGCTCGGATTGGTGACGGGATTCCAGGCCTGAAGTCCCTCGTACTCGCCGTTGTGGCTCACCTGGACGCCCGCGATCCAGTCCATATTCGCACCGGCGGGTGCCTGATAGTCGAGACCGACGTTCCAACTGAAGTCGGGAACAACGGGCGGCGGCTTTCCGCTCAGATCGACACCCGCGGCTTCCACCCCCGAATCCCACTCGGCGTTGATGATCCCGACCGCGGCGTACAGCGTTACCGCTTCGTTCACGCGCAGGTCCACGGCACCCTCCACACCCGACTGGGTGGAGTCGCCGAGATTGATGATGCCCTCGATCACGCCGCCATCGGCACCAGTAGCCTGGTACTCGACTTGGCGGCTGTCGTAGTCGATGAAGAAAGCCGCCACCGATGCGGTGACGGTCCCTTCGGCGAGGCGACCCTTCCAGCCGCCCTCGAAACTCGTGGCTTCCTCGGGACCGAACCCGAGCAGTTCATTGTCACCCTCGAAGTTGGTGAGGTTGAATCCGCCGGGCTCGTAACCTCGAGCCACGGTCGCGTAGACCATCGAGTCGTCATCCAAAAAGTAGCTCGCCGACACCCGCGGCAGGATCTGCGTGCCGGCCTCGTCGCCGATGTATCCGGTGTCGAAGTTCTCGGTGTCGTTCGACCAATGGTCGAAGCGCAGACCGCCGCTGATTTCCCACTGGTCCACGCCGTAGGTCGCGTTGGCGAAGGCACCGAAGTGTTTCTTATCGCGTTTGCGTTTCTCGAACGGCGTCCGGACGCTACGCGTCTCGGTACCCAGGCCAATGGTCTCGCCCGCCCATACGCCGGAACAGGTCGGCATCCCCAGCGCGCACCCTAGCGGACCCGTGAAATTGCCGTCCGCCGTCTCCTGGGTACCCCACCAGATGAGGTCGGCGTCCATCGTCTCGTTGTAGCGGGAGTAGTACACGCCGCCCAGCCACTGCATCGCACCATCACCTGTCGAGGCGAGGCGGAGCTCCTGGGTGATGACCTCCATTTCCTCCGGCCGGAAGAGATCGAGCAGCCACTCCTGAGTGATGTCCAGATCGCTGTACCGATCGCTGACCGTTTTGGTGTTGGAACTCACGGATACGATATCCATGTCTTCGAGTTCCCACGTCAGTTCCAGCATGGCCGACCGGGTCTTGCGCTGGTGTCGTGCGTTGGTGCTTGTGTCGACCACGTTGGGATGCGCCAGCGAGGTGTCCAACTCCCGAATCCAGGTGTTATTGGGGCCTTCGAACCGGTTCCATCGAACCGAGGCGTAGACCGACAACACGTCGCCGGCCGGGCCGCCCAACGAGATTCGGTATCCCGACTCCTCCGATGCGCCAACATCGGAATCGTTGTCGTTGCGCATGCCGTTGACCCGGGCGCTGTTGGGATTGGTGAGGAAGCCATCGTTGGAGGCACTGAACCCGAACAAGCGCAATGCCCAGTCATTGGCAAGCGGCTGGTTGAGGTTGCCTTCGAGGTCGACAACCCCCTGGTCGCCCAGAATCCCCTTGACGCGCCCGAACCTCTCCTCCGAGTCCGGTCGCGCACTGACGAACTTGACCGCACCGCCGATGTTGCTGCCGCCGTAGAGCGTGCCCTGCGGGCCCTTCAGTATCTCGATGCGATCGAGGTCGCCGAACCGCGACGAGGCGTCGGAGAAGATCTGTACGTCATCCAGGTAGAAACCCGCCCCTTGGGTGTTGCCAAACGCCCCTAGGCCACGGATGGACACGTTCGGGAAACCGTCCAATCGAACCGACAGGTTCAGGTTGGGCACCTGAAAACCGATGTCTTCCAGCCCCTTCAGTCCCTGGCGGTCGATGTCGTCGCCCGAGATCGCCACCACGGATTCCGGGATCTCGAGCAGGCTTTCTTCGCGTTTGCGGGCTGTGACCAGCACCTCCTCGATCTGATCATCGGCTTCCGCTTGCTCCGCCGCCACGGTTTGTGCCGGAACGGAGAGTAGTACGAGCACCGCCCAAGAAACGACCGTACCCGACAACAATGGGAAGTTCTTTTTCATTGGCTGATCCCCCTTCGGATCGACTTCGGTTCGCCCCATTGGCGAACGCGGCGAGTATCCCGCGTTTCGGGCGATTTCGAGGGGAGATGAATGGCCAAAGCTATCCACACCATGATCCGCGTCCTGGACTTGGACCGGTCGGTCGACTTCTACAAACGTGCATTCGGGCTCGAGGTCGCAGACCGGTTCGACTTCGACGATTTCACCCTCGCGTATCTACGCAACGAGGAGAACGACTTCGAAGTGGAGTTGACCTGGAACCACGGTCAGGAGGAGGACTACACCCACGGCAGTGGCTACGGGCACGTCGCGATGTGCGTCGACGACTGCGCCGCGGAACGCGCCCGCTTCGAGGCCGAGGGTTTCGATCCCGGTGATGTTGTTGAATTCCATCGCGATGGCGGCCTGATGGCCCGCTTCTTCTTCGTCCAAGACCCGGACGGCTACAAGATCGCACGGCCGGTACGTGTAGGGGCACGCCAAGGCACCCATGGGGCGCGCCGTCGCCTGGCCTACGCCACCACCCCGGTTACAAGCGTCCTGTTCCATATAAGGGGACGCCAATCTGCACCAGCGCCTTCTGCTACGGGCTAAACGCGAGCATCCGCTGCAGGGGCACCATCGCCCGGGCGCCGATCTGCGGGTCGACGTGAATCTCGTTGTCCCCGTTCTCCAGCGTGGCCGCCAGAGCTTCGAGCTCGTTCATCGCCATCCACGGACAGTGTGCGCAACTGCGGCACATGGCGCCGTCACCAGCCGTGGGCGCTTCGATGAAGCGCTTGTCCGGCGCGGACTTGCGCAGTTTGTGGAAGATCCCCCGATCCGTCGCCACGATGAAGGTGTCGTGGGGCAGTTCCTGGGCCGCCTGGATGATCTGGCTGGTGGAGCCGACGCGATCCGCGATGTCGATGACCGCCGCGGGCGACTCGGGATGCACCAACACACCGGCATCGGGATAAACCCGCTTGATGTCGTTGAGCGCCTGGAACTTGAACTCCTCGTGAACCACGCAGGCGCCGCTCCAAAGCAGCATGTCCGCTCCCGTCTTGGCACGGATGAAGTTCCCGAGGTGCTTGTCAGGCGCCCAGAGAATCTTCTCGCCCTTGCCGGCAAGGTGTTCGACTATCTTCAAGCCGACACTTGAGGTCACCACCCAATCGGACAGCGCCTTCACGGCGACCGAAGTATTCGCGTAAACAACCACGATCCGATCCGGGTTGGCTTCGCAGAAAGCCTGGAACTCGTCCGGCGGGCAACCCAGGTCCAAGGAACACTCGGCCTCGAGCGTCGGCATGAACACGCGCTTCTCCGGGGAGAGGATCTTCGCCGTCTCCCCCATGAATCGCACACCGGCGACGATCAGCGTGTTCGCCGGGTGGTCACGGCCGAAGCGCGCCATTTCGAGCGAGTCCGCAACACAGCCACCCGTCTCGTCGGCGAGATCCTGGATATCGCCGTCCACGTAGTAGTGGGCCACCAGCACCGCGTCGCGTTCGACCAGTAGCCGCTTGATGTCGGACTTCAGCCCCGTTCGCCTAGCGTCCGACAGAAACGCCGGCGTGTGAACCGGCACTTCGGTGGGTTGCAGGCTGTAATCTCGCAACATGGGACGATAATACACCCAGTCAACAAACCTGCCGGTCGACCCGGCCCGCCTCCATGCCACGCGTCGCATTCTTCGTATCCGACTTAAGCCGCGGTCAACCGGCGAACGACAACCACCTGCGTCTGCCACAGGCGTTCGCAGCAGCCGGTTGGTCGCTATCGCGAATCGATCACGAATCGCTCGCCATGGAGCGTCGGCGAGTCGTGGCTCGCGACCTGTCGGGTGGGAGCGTATCGCTCGCGGAATTCGACCTCTACTTCGTGCTCGGTTTCGGCTCCCAGGCGACGTTCCTCGACCGGATGCAACTGCTGCGTTCGCTCGATCAGGGTCGTTTCGTCAATACCACCGACGCCCTCGTCTACCAACACGGAAAGGTATCGCTGTTCCTCGCCGCCCGGGACATCCCACAACCCGAGACTCACATCGCCAACGACCCGGAAAGGCTCGATGCAATCGTGGGCCGGGGCGGAGACTGGATCGCCAAACCGCCCGCGGCCAGTTTCGGGCGTGACGTGTTCAGGCTCCGGCAAGGAGACGCCAACCGTCGCGCCATCCTGGAGCATCTGACCCGCGACAACCGCTACGCCCTGCTCCAGGCATACATCGACCCGGGTCCCGAGGGCGAGAAGCGCACTCTCGTCGCCGCCGGCAAAGTCATCGGCACCTACGGCAAGCGGCCTGTCGATCACCGGGGCAACATCAGTGCCGGTGCCGAGGCATTCCACACAACGCTGTCACAGGACGAAACCGCGACCGTCGAGCGACTCGTCGGCAGACTCGACAGCCTCGGCGTACGTTTTGCCACGATCGACCTGGTCGGATCCCGGGCCCTGGAGATCAACGTCGCCAATCCGGGCTGGCTTGCGACCTACGACCAGGTCACCGGTGTCGACCGCACACCCAAGGTCGTCGATGCACTGGTTCGGTGGTTCCAGCTACGACAATGATCCGCCGTCGACCCGGATGATCGCGCCCGTCGTGAAACTGCCGGCCTCGCTCACCAGGTATAGCGCCGCCCCCACCACCTCCTCCGGCTGGCCACCCCGCTGCAGGGCTATGCCGGTCTTGGCGCTCTTCTCGAAGGCTGCCATATCCCAGGCTTTCGAGATGTCCGTGAGGAACGGTCCCGCCTGTATGCAGTTGACGCGCACCCTCGGCGCGTAGGCACGGGCCAGCGACAGCGTCAACGAGTTGATCCCGGCCTTGGCGGCGCCGTACGGCTCGGAACCGGGGGTTGCCTGCACCGCCGCCGTGCTGCTGACGTTGACGATGGCGCCGCCGTCCGCGGCGGCCATGCGTTCCCCGATGATTGCGGATAGCCGGTACGGACCCTTCAGGTTCACGCCCACCACCTTGTCGAAGAGGTCCTCGGTAACCGCCGATAGCTTCGGATAGATCGGCGACATGCCCGCGTTGTTGACGAGGATGTCCACCCTGCCGAACTCGGCATAGGCGGCATCCGCCAAGTCGCCGAGTTCGTCCCAGTGCCCCACATGACAGCCATAGGGCAGCGCCCGGACACCCAACGCCCGGGCTTCCCCGGCAACCGCCTCGCAGTTGTCGGCCTTGCGGCTGGTGATCACCACGTCCGCACCGCGCTGGGCAAACGCCAGGACCATGGCCCTGCCCAAACCCCGACTACCGCCGGTGACCAGGGCGACCTTGCCGGTTAGGTCGAAGAGATCGGCCATGCTGGTTCCTCGCTGGACAGAGACCGGCAGTTTAGCGTTCTTTGGAAACTACGCCGTCCCGCGACGCAGCAGCCTCGACAAGGTGTCCTCCTCGCCAATACCGCCGCCCTTGGTGACCACCGCGAGACCGTCCTCCGCCTGGCAAAAGGGCACCGCCGTGTCCGCGCTGCCCAATACGCGGAGCGTGCGATCACCCAGGATCGCGGCCGCGGTGTCGCCGCCCAGGATGATCACCGTCGGCGCGCCGGACGCCGCGATCCAATCCCAGGCGGTGGCGGCGACCACCGACGCCATGGACTCCGCCGCGCTGTCCGGGATCTCAGCCGTTGTCATCTCGGTCGCCAAGATCACATCCTCGCCACGTTGCAGCGCGGCCAACGCACGTTCGGCACTATCGTCGGGTCCCACGGTCAGGCAAGCAAGCTTCGAAACCTGCATCCGGCTGAGCGGATGCAAGCTCCCGCAAACGATCAGTGCCGGTCGCGGCAGCGCCGGCAAGTCGGTAGCCAGGCCAGAACGCAGCGTCGCGACATAGGCACCAATGCCACCCGTGGTGCCCACGAGCATGCGATCCTCCTCGCGACAGCGAACCGCCGCAGCGTTCAACTCTTCATTGGTGTTCGCATCGAGAACCGCCAGGCGCCCGTCGGCCAATGCGTTTTCGCAGCCGGCCGCTCGCAGGTAGTCGACCGGACGGCTGGAGAGCAACCGGCTGCGGGGGTCGCGACCGAAGGGGCTCTCCGCCACCGGCACGCTGCGGACGTAGACCGTGCCGTCGTCGCAGCGTCTACCCGCATCGGGAAAACTCGCGAGGATCCCTACGCGCCGGCCGAGGCCAATGAGCGCGGCGACTTCGTACGGCCAATTGCCCCGCAGCCCGGAATCCATCTTGTGACACCGGAACCCGGCCACGGTGCGATGTGCATCGCCGATCCGGCGGGCCGCTTCGCCCGCCGTGCAATGGCGACTGTCGAGATCGACGACCGCGCAGTCGTTGGTCGAATCCGGCGCCGTAGTCAGTCGAACGTCGAAACCCAGATCGGCACACGCACCGCCGGTCTCCAAGGCACCCGTCCGGTCGTCCGCGGTAATCAGCAGTTCAACTGTCACTGGCGCTCCGACTCCGTGCACTTCACCATCCTAACGCGCGTACACGAGACGGTAGTGACATGGATCAGACGAAGCAGAGAGCCTACAGCGGATCTCGTTGGGAAGAGCAGGCGGCCTACTGCCGGGCCATACGGTCCGGACCGCAGATAGCGGTGTCCGGCACGACGGCGGTGAACGGCGCCGGCGAGGTCGTGGGCGGCGACGTACACGACCAAGCCATCTTCGTGTTCACCAAAATCCGAACAGCCCTGCGCGATCTCGGGGCAGACCTCGACGACGTCGTGCGCACGCGCACGTTCTTGACCGACATGCGCCAATTGGATGGATTCATCCGAGCCCACCGGGAAACGTTCGGCGGCCTCGACCCCGCGGCCACCTGCGTCGAAGTCTCGGGCCTCGTTGACGACCGTCTGCTTATCGAAGTCGAGGTGGATGCCTTCCAGCCCTAACCCGCATTTTCATGCGAGTTTCCACCCCGGGGCGCGGACGCGGGAACACCGGTAGGGGACGGGCTTGTCCCGTCCCGTTGCTGAGGCAGGGACATTCGGCAACGGGCGACGGCGCGCCCTGACGGGCGCGATAGCGTCGCCCTGCGAACGTTGCAGGTGACGTGCACCGTGCCGACCGTCGATTTCATCATGTAATTCAACGGATTGAGGATTTGTTCCATGGGCGCCCCATAGCCGTCCCGGCCGCGCCGGCAACGGCGCGCATCACCTTTGCGCTGGGGTACGCGGCTGCGGCGACGTTGCTGACGCTCATGATCGCGGGTTACGCCCATGCGTCCACGAAGAACGTCCGTCTCGGCACCATCACGGCTGCCACAATCAGCGCACTCTACGGCGTGCTCTTCGTGCTGCTCCGGCTCGAGTCGTTCGCACACCTTGTCGGTGCCGCCATCCTGCTGTTGATGCTCGGCGTGGTCATGAGCGCGACACGCAAACCAACGCCGGAAGCAGTGGGCGCCCGCGGCTGAACCGTTCGTCCGCCTTGCCTTTGCGCTAGGGCGCAATACACTGTCCGGTTTCGCTTGTCTTAAGACGGGAGATTTCCATGGGGATGCTGGACGGCAAGGTCGCGCTCGTGACCGGGGCCGGAGGTGGCTTGGGACGTACCCACGCCCTGTTGTTGGCGGCGGAAGGTGCCGCTGTCGTGGTCAACGATTTGGGCGGTGCGCGCGACGGCACCGGTGCGGGCACGTCGATGGCCGACGGCGTGGTCGAGGAAATCCGTGGCGCCGGCGGTCAAGCCGTTGCCGACTACGGCTCGGTTTCGGACAAAGAGCATGCCCGGGGAATGGTACAAACCGCGGTCGACAACTTCGGTCGGCTCGACATCTGCATATGCAACGCCGGGATCCTGCGTGACAAGTCGTTCAAGAACATGACCGACGACATGTGGGAGGTGGTCAACGACGTGCACCTTCGTGGCACCTACTACAGCGCCAAGGCGGCCTACGACCGGATGCTCGAACAGGGGGAAGGCGGGCGCATCGTCGTCACCAGTTCAACCTCCGGGCTGCTCGGCAACTTCGGGCAGACGAACTACGGTGCCGCGAAAGCCGGCATTGCGGGGTTCGCCCGCTGCCTGTACCTCGAAGGCGCGCGCTATGGCGTAACGGTGAACATCCTCGCGCCGACCGCCCTGTCGAGGTTGACGGAGGACATCCTTCCGGACCAGGCCAAGGACGCCGTACCGCCCGAGAAGGTCTCGCCAACCGTGGTGTGGCTCTGTACCGACGACGCGAAGGATGTCACCGGCCGGACCTGGCTCCTGACCGGCAACCGGGTGTCGCTGCTGTCCTGGCAGGTCAACCCAGTGGCGCAGAAGGACGAGGCCGACGGACCATGGGACGTGGAAGACCTCGGCGAGACGATCCTCGCCAGCAAGGACACCTGGCCCCCCATCAACCCGATGCGCGGCATCTAGTCCCCGGCGTGCACTTCCGCTTCCCTGGAGAGCAAGTGCGCCGTTCGAGTGCGTCGGAAGTTTCGCTCCGCGAAACTTCCGCGTGATTTGCAGACGCATGGACTTTGGCTTTACGGACGAACAGAACCTGCTCAGAGAGCAGGTTCTGCGTTTCATGACCGATGCCTGCCCATTGAGCGTTGTCCGGGCTCAGAACGGCGGCTTGCCACGCGAACTCTGGCAACAGGCGGCGGACCTCGGCTGGCTCGCGCTGATCGTCCCGGAAGCGCACGGCGGGATCGGCTTGAAATGGGTCGACCTCGCGGTGGTTCTCGAGGAGAGCGGCCGAGGTTTGAGCCCATTGCCGCTCGTTTCCCAAGCGCTTGCCGCCACCGCCATCGGCCGATGCGCCGGCGACGACGCGAAGAGCGAATGGCTGCCGAAGATCGCGGCGGGCGACGCGGTCTTCGGCGTCGGCCTCTACGACGACGCCACCTGGATCGACGCCGAGGGCATACGGCTCAGCGGCGGTGCGACGTTGACGGGCACCAAACCGTTCGTCAGCGACGCCACGGTTGCCACCCACCTATTGTTGGCAACTCGAACGGGTAGAGAACTTCGCCTGGCCATCGTCGATGCGGAAGACGCGACCGTGACGGCACAAGCTAGCATCGACCGTACAAAACCCTTCGGTTCGACGACCCTCGACGGGATCGAGCCCCTCGCAATGTTCCCGATCTCCACCGACGACCTCGCCTACTTGACCGATTGCGGCGCCGTGGCCGTGACGCTGGAAGGCATCGGCGCCGCCGAGGCCGTATTGGCGCTCACCACGGACTACGCCAAGAACCGTATCCAGTTCGACAACCCCATCGGCAAGTACCAGGGGGTCAAGCACCGGCTCGCCGACATGTTCGTCGACATCGAGTCCTTCAAGTCGCTGGCCTACTGCGCCACCTGGGCCATCGACAACGCCCCGGACGAGCTGCCCCGCGCGGCATCGCTGGCCAAGGCCTATGCCTCCGACGCCTTTGCACGGATCGGGATCGACGGTGTTGGCCTGCACGGTGCCATCGGCTTCACCGCCGAGTACGACGCCCAGCTCTATCTCAAGCGCTCGAAGTGGCTGCGCTCGGCATTTGGCGATGCAGACTACCACTACCAACGCGCCGCCAGCTTGGGAGGGTTGTGATGGACTTCGACTTCACCCCGGAAGAACAGGCATTCCGCGCCGAAGTCCGCGAATTCCTCGCCGAGAACCTGCCGTCGCGTGCAGAACGAGGCCGTGGCTTCATGGGCGAATGGCTGCGCAAGGTACGCGACAGGCGTTGGGTTGGCTTCTCCTGGCCGGAGGAGTACGGCGGCGGCGCGGGCAGCCTGACCGAACAGGCGATCCTCAAGGAGGAGATGGCGCTTGCCGGTGCACCGCCGCTCGGCACGTCGTCCATGGGACTCGCCTGGGTGGGTCCCGGGATCATCCAGTACGGAACCGACGAGCAGAAGCAGCGCTTCATACCCGACATCCTCGACAGCAAGGTCAACTGGTGTACCGGCTACTCGGAACCCAACCACGGCAGCGATCTCGCCGCTATCCAGACCAAGGCGGAACGCGTCGGCGACCACTACGTTGTGAACGGTCAGAAGATCTGGACAACCGGCGCCCCCTGGGCCGACTGGATCATCCTGCTGACCCGGACCGCGTTCGAAGTGGAACGCAAGCACGACGGCATCACCTGCCTACTCGTACCCATGGACTCGCCCGGCATCGACGTCCGGCCCATCGAGAACATGGCGGGCGACAGGAACTTCGCGGAAGTGTTCTTCACGGATGTACAGGTGCCCGTCGAGAACCGGTTGGGCGAAGAAGGCAAGGGTTGGGCCGTGACGATTTCCTCGCTCGCCAACGAACGCTCCAGCATAGGCGAAGTGACGCAGATGTTCGCGAAACTCGAAGCGCTCAAGAACCTCGTGCGATCCACCAAACGCCAAGGCAAACCGGCGGCGGACGATCCGGCCGTGCGGCGCCGACTCGGCGAGTTCGAGGCGAAGATCGCCGCCATGAAGTACAACGGTTTGCGCTATCTCACCAAGCAGTTGCGGGGCGAGCCGCTGTCCAGCGAGACGTCCGTGAACAAACTGCACCGCGCCAATCTCGAGATCGAGATGGACGACTTCGCCGTGGAGTTGACCGGCCTCGCCGGCGTTCAGCTACCGGGAAGCGACGAAGCCGTCGACGGCGGGCGATGGGCGCGCTCGTCCCTCGGATGGCCTAGTGTCGTCATCGGTGGCGGCACCCCAAACATCCAGCGCAACATCATCGCGGAGCGGATCCTCGGTCTTCCGAAGGACTGAAGCGATCCCCTCTGCTGCGGGACGGGACAAGCCCGTCCCATACGGATTAATCCACTAGCGATAGGGGAACCAGTAATTCTGCTTGTCGGATTTGAACTGGTACCGACGACGAGGGTGAGGCAGTGGATCCTGGACGCGTAACGTCCACCCCAGTAATTTGGCCAGCATCTTCGATTCGATATCCGCATAGTCCGGATGACCGAACAGGTCATTCAGTTCAACCGGATCATCCGCAAGGTTATAGAGTTGTCCGCGTTCCTGCATATCGAAAATCAGTTTCCAGTCGCCTTTTCGAATCGCGCGCATCGT